>CP129478.1:0-345460 GCA_030583845.1 Candidatus Dojkabacteria bacterium | reverse complement strand
TGGGGATGGACAGGCTGATATTTTTTAAGTTGTGCGTCTTCGCGCCCTTAATTACTATTTCTTCCTGCATAACGGTGAGCATTATACCATTAAAATGTGTGTTTCGTCTCATATCATGTAGAGGTAAGTGTAGAGGATTGCGCTGCATTCAAGCCAGATTCCATTAAATTTTAATGAAAGAGCGGTGGAGAGAAATCTTGACTTTCTGAAAGTCAAAGGAAGTTTGCTAGTTCTTTAGCTCATCAGATGCTAGAATTTCAACAAGATGTGGCCAATAAGCGACTCGCAAAAATCAAAGATCTTCCCAGTGGTAACAGTCGTACTTATTCTAATAAATGTCCTCTTTTTCGTTTTTCAGTACCTGCAGTCAGATCTTGAACTGTTTCTGCAGAGCTATGCACTGATCCCAACAGAGCTAATTGCAAATGGCGAGTGGCTTACACTTGTTACATCTATGTTTATCCATGGTGGGGCGCTACATCTATTCTCAAATATGTGGTACCTCTGGGTGTTTGGAGATAACGTTGAGGCGAAGATGGGGAGTGGGAAGTATCTGCTGTTTTATCTTGTAGCTGGGCTCGTTGCCGCACTTGTCCAGTTAGGGATTTCGTGGGACACAAATGTGGCAATCATAGGAGCGAGCGGAGCAATTTCAGGAGTGCTTGGATATTATGCGGTTGCTTTTCCACAAAGCAAAATCAAGAGCTTTATAATTGCATATCCTCGCGTTGGGATTTATGATATTAGTGCGAAGTATCTACTAGCGTTCTGGTTTGCTTTGCAGTTCTTAAACAGTTTGTTGAGCTATAGCAATGGCGAGGGCGGCGTAGCATGGGGAGCACACGTTGGTGGCTTCCTCTTCGGAGCTGGGATCGCCTGGCTGGGTAAGGCAATGGGTGGTCAGGTTGTGCCCAAGAAGTGAGAAATCGAAACGGCATAGGTTGGTTGCGGTTATTGATGTCGTCGGGTAAAATCACCTGACGATTATGTACCCGTAGCTCAACTGGATAGAGCATCAGCTTGCGGAGCTGAAGGTTGACGGTTCGATTCCGTCCGGGTACGATTTACTGTCCTATAGCCATATGGCCGCTGGTACTGCAGACTTAACGATCTAAATGAGTGTAAAAACCGTGTAACGCGCATGGGACGGAGTGAAACTAACGATCACATGATTGGTGCAGAGTCGGTATCAAGGTGGTAAAATAGGAAGTAATTCATTCGCAACTTCGAGGGTAAATGATTTTGGACTTTGGAGATGCATCCGTAGCTCAATTGGATAGAGCATCGGTCTTCGGAACCGAGTGTTGGGGGTTCGAGTCCCTCCGGATGCGCCAGGCAAGATAACCTAGAGAATAGATCGAATGAAGGTCTCAATTAGTAACAAAATCTTCGAGAAGTTCCCCGACGCAGTGGAGTATATTGTCATCGCTCGTGGCCTAAATATCGAGACCAGATTTGGCAAAGATATATTGGAAGAAAGCCGGAAGATAGAAGCTGGGCTGCGTGAGAAATATGCCGACCTTGATTGGCTAAGCCTCCCACAGTACAAGCTATGGCAGGATCGCTACCAGATGGTGCTAGACAATATCTCTCAAACGACCAAGGTAACTGAGAGCTTCGACGCCTCACATATTGCCCTTACCAAGAGGGTTATGAGCGATAAGGACCTCCCAAATATTAATGCTTTGGTCAACTTCTACAACAGCTATTCGGTCAAGTATGGCCTCCCATTTGGAGGAGAGGATCTAGCTAAGGTTGTCGGTGATTTGCAACTCGATTTCGCAACAGGCGATGAGCCTTATTTGGGCATAGGTGAGGCGGAAGTTGGCACTCCATATGTTGGTGAGCCAGTCTGGAAAGATGACCACTCTGTAACCTGTAGGATGTGGGGGTGGCGACAGTCGGAAAGAACAGCAGTGACAAGGGAAACCAAGGATGCCTACTTTGTCATCGATTTCTCGGAATCGCTTTCTAAAGGTATTGAGGTGGGTATCGAGCAGGTAGTCGAGGAATTTGCTAAAAACCTCCAAAAGTACTTTGGAGCAGTAACTGATGTATATCGACTAGATAATAACTCTCAGCATATAGTAATTGAATATGACCAGTCAGCTGCAATTAATGCTTATGACAAGGCAAATCCTAGAGAAGATCTACAGAAGATGGTCGCAAAAGATGTGGCAAAAGAGAAAGGCAGTAAGGGTATAAAGAAGAGAAGGGCAGAGAATATGGGTCTGGTGAAGGAGGATTCGATCTTATCCCTTATTGATTCTGAATTGACTAAGATAGTTAGTGAAGCAGGGCTGGCAGCCGAGAGTCTATATTTCCAATACTGTGCGAACTCTGAGATGGGAGATTTCTCAAGCACTGCGGCTATGAGGCTAGCGGGCGAATTGAAGAAAAGCCCTAAAGAGATTGCCGAAGAGCTGGCACGCATAATTAACGATGCCAACCTCGATTGGATATCAGAACTTACAGTTGCTCCTAACAATTTCATTAATCTGAAAGTAAATAACGCATGGCTTATAGAGAATGCAGCCAAAGCTGGGCTCAATTTTGCAAAATTCTCAACAGCAACAGCAGGCCAGGAGCGTGTGATACTTGTTGAATCTCCATCACCCAACCCAAACAAGCCACTTCATATAGGACACCTTCTCAACCTGTTCTTAGGCACTTCACTATTGAGGATGTTTGATAAGGTTGGGTTTGTGGGAGAGCAAGACAGCATCATCAATGACCGCGGCATGCCGATCGTTAAGACGATCTGGGCACTCGATAATCTAGCCCAAGGAGGCACGCCCGATAGTGAAGGGCTGAAGCCTGACCAGTTTGTCGGTAAATACTATGTGTTAGGATCTCAGAAATATAAAGATGACAACGATGTAAAAGAGCAGATCAAGGGCATGCTGGCCAAGTGGGAGCAGGGAGATCCAGAAATAAGAGCGACCTGGAGAAAGATGATCGACTGGGTACTTGAAGGTCAGTTAGCTACAGCAGGCAGAGTGTGGGAAGATTTCGGACATAGGTGGTATGAAAGCGAGATCTATACAAGCGGTCGAGATACTATTATGAACTACCTCGACGGCACCAAGATTGAGAAACTAGAGGACGGTGCTATTGTCGGTCGTATAGAGGATGAGTATGGTGTTCCAGATGTTGTGCTGCTTAAGTCGGATGGAACATCTCTATATCACACCCAAGATATTCACCTGACTACGCTGAAGATCGAGAAATTCAAACCGTGGAGAGCGATGTGGGTTGTGGGCAATGAGCAGATCATGCATTTCCAGAGGCTGTTCTCTCTGCTCGACATGCTTGAGCTTATCCCGATCGATAATCTTTACCATTATGCCTACGGTTATGTGTATGGCAAGGATGGAAAGAAGATGTCTTCGCGAGATGGCCAGGCTCTATCGGGCGATGGTTTGCTGGATAAGATGCACGAGGCCGCAGTGAAGGCAGTGCAGGAGCGCAATGTGCAGATGGAGTCCAGCATGAGTGAGGAGGAGATCGCTGAAGTAGTTGCTGTGAATGCATTGAAGTTTGCATTCTTGGTGACCGACCCGTTCAAGGATATGCGATTTGATATTGAGAAGGCTGTCTCATTCACCGGTAAGAGCGGCCCATATATAATGTATGCATATGCAAGAGGCAAGAGCATTCTGAGAGGTCAGAACTATGAGCCGGGCACTATACCTGTCGATATGGGCAATATTAGTGACTCGATGACAGAGCTAGACCACCAATTGCTAATGAAGGCGTTAGAGTATCAGGAGAGGTTTGTATCGGCAGCAAATAATTATGCACCAAGCATCGTCGCAGAGTATATCTATGATCTGGCCAAGCTATTCAACAACTTTTATGAAAGAGAGTCCATACAGAACGCAAATGAGAGCGAAAAGGCTGTAAGGCTTCTCGCAGTAGATCTGGTAACTCAGGTGCTCGCAGACGGTATGAAGCTGCTCGGCATGAAGCCACTAGAGCAGATGTAGCTCGGTATCAGGGGTAGAATTTATGAATAAAGGTGATAGAATTGTTTTGAGATGGATATTTCATCGTGGAAGACAGAAAAATCGTTCACAGATAACTTAGGTTTGTTTTTACAATCCTCCGACTCTTATTGCTTCAAGAATCCCACATGGCAGTTGATGCCACCCCGTTAGGGGTAAAATTTTATAGAATAGCTGAACTAGTAAATATAATTTGAGCTTATAAGATATGAAATATTCAAATACGCTTTTCAAAACCAGTAAAGGATCAAAAGAGTACGACTCTAAGAATGCAACATACCTAGTAAGAGGGGGCTTCGTAAGCCAGGTAATGTCAGGCGTGTATGCATACCTGCCACTAGGGTTAAGGGTGATTAGAAATATCGAGACAATTGTACGAGACGAGATGGATAAGATAGGTGAGGAGATGCAGATGCCCGCACTCGCTCCGAAAGAGACCTGGCAGACTACCAACCGACTCAATACAGTAGACGTACTGATGAAGACATCTCCTGCAAATGAGGTGTCTAAGGCCAAGAATAGCTCCGAATATATCCTAAACCCGACCCACGAGGATGTGACAACCTCGATCGTAAAACAGTACGGGAATAGCTATAAGAACTTACCCATAGCGTTGTACCAGATCCAGACCAAATTTAGAAATGAGCCGAGGGCCAAATCGGGACTGCTCCGCATGAGAGAGTTCAGGATGAAAGATCTGTATAGTTTCCATGCATCGAAGGAGGACTTTGAGCAGTATTACGAAGAATCGAAGAAATATTATATGAATGTGATGAAGAGGGTTGGTATCGGTAATTATACATATTTAGCGCTCGCATCAGGCGGTGACTTCACTGAGAACTTCTCGCATGAGTTCCAGGTGAGGCTCGAGACAGGTGAGGATTGGCTTTTCCACGTTGAGAGCACTGGGGTTACATATAATAGAGAGGTTGCGCCTAGCAAAGCGCCTGAATTTGAGGGCAACGCAGAGGAGTCAGAACGAAAGCTTGAGGATGTGTATGGTGAGGAGATCACAGGGATGGAGGAGCTTGTGAAATTCTTAGATGTGCCAGCACAGAAGTGCGTAAAGACATTGATATATAAGGCTGACGATCGAGTAATCGTCGCAGCTGTTCGTGGCGACTACGACGTGAACGAGATAAAGCTGAAGAAGGTCGTCGGTGCAAAGCAGTTGGAGCTGGCTGATGAAGCCACAGTCAAAGAGGTCACAGGAGCAGAAATCGGGTACGCAGGGATTATAAATCTGCCCGATAGTGTGGAGCTGTATCTTGATGACTCGATCGAGCCGATGAGAAACTTCGAGTGCGGTACAAATAAGACTAACTATCACACTATAAATGTGAACTGGGGGCGCGATATCGATAAGCCTGAGCAGTTCTACGACATCAAGCTTGCCAAAGAGGGTGATATCCACCCTGAGAGCGGTGAGGTGTATGAGCTGTTCAAGTCATCCGAGGCAGGTAATATCTTCCCGCTCGAGACTAAATTTACCTCGGCATTCAAATATGAAGTGGTAGATGAGGCAGGAAAGAGCAAGCCTATATATATGGGGAGCTATGGCATCGGTATTAGCAGAATGATGGGCATAATTGCGGAGCTATTTAATGACGAGAATGGGGTAATTTGGCCTATAAGCGTTGCGCCATATCATATGCAGCTGATCACGCTAGATAAGGATGAGCAGATTTTGAAGAAAGCAGAGGCAGCATACGACGAGCTGATAGGTGCAGGACTTCAGGTGTTGTGGGATGACCGAGAGGATGCATCGCCTGGAGTGAAATTCGCCGACGCAGACCTGATAGGCAATCCAATTCGTGTAGTGATCAGTAAGAGGAGCCTAGAGAATGGCGGGGCAGAGGTAAAGCAGCGCAGAGAAGATAGTAGTGAGGTGGTTGCACTTGATAAGCTTTTGGGTCGATTGCAGGAGATAAAAAAGAACCTAGAGTCTGAGCTGACCGCAGAGTAGCTAATTAATCTCTTAGATACAACTGGAATCTCTCTTAACCGTATGGTATTGTCGGGGTTCCATTTGTGTTCTATTTGCGTATAATTACGAGCACATACCTTATAAAATTTGGCAACTATGAGCAAGACAAGTAGCAAGAAACAAACCAAAAAGAAGCTGTTTACTGGCGAAAATGGGAAGAAAATACAGTTTGGCGCTCGGAAGATTGAAGGAGGTCCAAGGCACGTTGCAATTATTTGCGATGGAAACAGGCGATGGGCCGAGGAACGCGGCCTGACAGCCTTTGAGGGCCATAAGGCAGGGGCAGAGAACGTCCTGATGCTAGCCGAGCGAGGTATTGAGCTTGGTATAGAGGATGTCACCCTGTGGGGGTGGTCAACCGAGAACTGGCAGCGCGGCAAGGATGAGGTGAAGTTCATTATGCAGCTGTTCATCCAGGTCTCGAGACGATTTAAGCGCAAATTCTTAGATAACAATGTGAAGTTTAGGCATATTGGTAGGAAAGATCGACTGCCTAAGAAGTTGCTTGATATATTTCATGACCTAGAGGAAAGAACAAAGAACAATACTGCGACTACTTTTTCAATCGCGCTCGACTACGGGTCACAAGATGAGATCGTCCGGGCTGTGAAACAGATAGTGGAAAAGGGTATCCCAGCCGATGAAATCGACACCGACCTTATTTCCTCACATCTGGACACAGCCGGACTCATTTACCCGGATATGATTATACGAACTGGTGGGGAGCAAAGGCTGAGTGGATTCCTCCTATGGCAGAGTGCGTATGCAGAACTGTTCTTCGTCGATGAAAAATTCCCCGAGCTTACTCCTGATCGATTTGAGGAGCTTGTCTTGGAGTATGCGACTCGGAAGAGGAGCTTCGGAGGCAACCTGAAAGAGGTTAGCTACCTAGGCAAGAGCTAGAAGCCTCTCATAGAGCGGAATTCTCAGTATTCGGGTAATTATTGTGAACCTGGCCTCCATCGCAAAATTTCAATGTTTCACTTGATTTCGACACTGTTTCACTCGCAGTTATGAGAGGTTTTCAAGCGACACTATTTAAGATACAATTGTCTCCGTAAGCAATTTGCACCCGTAGCTCAATTGGATAGAGCAACTCACTCCTAACGAGTAGGTTACTGGTTCGATTCCGGTCGGGTGCGATTTAGTAGGGTTGGAATGCGTGAGCTAATGATTTCCCCAATGAGGAGTGAGCAGATGGTAAATACCCAATCGTGGCCTTATCTTAGCTCGTAACGTACTAGGCTGTAGCTGCCTGATTCGCCCTCGCTGTCAGATTCAGGAGCGAATGTATATAAGTATTCGCCTGATCTGTTTATCATGTAGAAATCTAGAGCTGCCTTATCATCAAGAATCTTTAGATAATTATCACCCTCATCATCGATCACATAGAGGCTACTGTCGACCAATGTTGAAAGATAATCTGTCGAAGGGACCCATCTGAATTGCTCATTCTTTGATCCCTCAGAATGGTGAGTTAGCACCAGTGTGCCGATCTCTACCGTATGGTCCGCTTCCTCCTTATCATATGTATAGACTGCTGTAACGGTAGTCCCATAAAGTCCTAGCTCGGTGTTGCCACTGTCTGAGCCGACAACTGTAGCAGCTTCCGGTAGCATGAGCGTGTACCTGTTATCCTCAGGGTCATAGAAATAGGTCGAAAGAGTGGTGAATATAACAAAGCCAGGGAAATCCTCCATCTCTAAGATCCCAGTAATATCTCCTGCCAATTTATCTCCAACTTCACTAACCTCAAATGGTGTCTGTAGCTCACTCTTGGTGACAGGATCCTGGAACTGCTCTACCAATATCTCCGACTCAGGCAGAGTGAAAATATCATCGATAAAGACAGTGCTGTCATTTCCTTCCATGCTTGATCTTGCGATCTGAAATTTCGATTGCTGAACCTGCTCGTCCTCAGCTGCCTCGCTAACCTCATCAATTAGGTATAGATGGCCGTCGGTGTTGGTGCTCCATGCGGCTGGTAGATTGTCTCTGCGGATGATGTACTTGGTCTCGTCTCTGGTGTTAAGGGTGACCAGCTCGGTGTCAGATTGAAGCATAAGGAACTGACTGTCCATTGCCCATTCGATCTCGTAGCCCTCCGTAAAGGCCTCGAGATTTAATGGGGTCGGGGTATCATTCTTGCTGCCAGTGTTGAGCAGTGAGTAGGCTTTGGTTTGCTCTTCTGGGCCGGCGACAGGTGTGGTTAGCGTCAGGAGCGCCTTCTGGCCGTTTGGTGATACGAGCAATTCAAATTCCTCTACTGCTGCTATCTCCTCTTCGTAGATGAGCACTGGGTTCTGGGCTAGCTCCCAAAAATTAGGATTTATGTTGTACCGCCATATTTTATAGAGTGCCTGATCTTGAGCCAATGGAGCTGTTGGTGTGGGTGAGGTGGTCAGCTCTTTCTTGGTGGTGATGAAGACATAGTTGTACAGCTGGTCATGGCTCACATTTACTATCTCATCGTCGACCTTAAATACCTCTTCTGCTTTGAGCTCAGACCTCAAAAGAATGGCACTGATAGGTGTAGACTTTTCAACTTTTACATCAACCTCTTTGTACCAATCATGGAACCCATCATTGGTAATCCTCACTGTGTGGACACCTGCTTTAAGGGAGGAGACCGTCTTCGGGGTCCTACCGATTGGTTTGCCATCGAGATAGATCTCACTTCTATATGGGCTTGCACTTATACTTATGACACCAGTCTTGTCTAGTGTCCCTTCCTCTCTATTAAATCTATAGCCGTTAGCGTAGAGGAAGACAATAAGAGTACCCGATATAATTATTAGCGCTCCGAATATGCTTGTAATGACCGGAAGGATTTTCGTTCTGAATTGCTTTTTCATCAATCTGAAGATATCAGAGTGCAATTAACAAATCAATAAGGCTGTAGTATAATGTAATCATACCCTTGTAAATGATTTTGCGAAGGTATGAAATGCCGTGATCTGGAGAATGGGCCAGGGAGCAGCAATCAGAAAGGTCTGTCACACGAAGGCATGATTGAGTATGTGCGACGTAGCGAATCACGTAATAGATTCGGACTGATGAGATAAGTGGTGGAAGTTAGTTTCTACACCGGAAGTCAGTCGACAAGGTGGGTGCAGCGATGTACTCGCAAAGAAGGGGTGGCAACACGTGAGTAACGTCCCCGGGCAAGAGTGAATTTTGGTTCATTCTTGTTCGGGGATTTTTGTTTTATGGCTTAGGCTGTAAACGAGGTCCCCAAGTAAGATAGATTAAATTTAATGAAGAAAAGTGATGGAAAAAAAGAAAAGGCTACTGACAGGGGATAGGGCATCTGGAAATTCATATGTAATCGGTGCTTATATTGGCACGCTCAAAAACAGAATCGCAAGGCAAGATGAGTACGATACCTTTATCTTCTCTGCAGACTATCATACCTTGACTACTCATTATAATCAGGCCGATATAATTCATCAAAACGCGATCGATTTGATAAAGACGCAGATCAGCCTCGGAATGGACCCGGAGAAAGTTACGTTCTACAGGCAGTCTAGGTTGGCTCAGACATTTAGATTGCATCTAATTCTCTCTATGCTGACTCCAATGGTTGAGCTCGAGAGGCAGCCTGCACTGAAGGAGAAGCTGCAGGGTGGGCATGACCTAACATATGGTCTTTTGGGATATCCAGTTCTGATGGCATCCGATATATTGATTGTAGATTCCGACGTAGTCCCAGTTGGTAAGGATCAGGAGGCGCATATTGAGATCACACGCGACTTGGCGAACAAATTTAATAAGACTTATGGAAAGGCTTTGAAAGTTCCTGCAGGTTTGATAGGGGAGATACTGGTAGGACTGGATGGACAAGGGAAGGCAGGGAAATCGACGGGTGGAATCTTCTTTAGTGACTCGCCAGAAGATGTGCGTAAGAAAGTAATGGGCATGTATACAGATCCTAACCGAATCCGTGCTACCGACCCTGGTCGCGTAGAGGGTAATCCTGTGTTCATCTATCATGACTACTTTAATGAAGATAAAGATGAAATTAACGATCTGAAAGAAAGATATGTTAAGGGAACTGTAGGCGATGTAGAGGTGAAGGAGAAACTATACGCAGCAATTGAGAAGATGCTTCAGCCTGTACGAGAGAAGAGGGCTGAGGTAGATAAGCTTGGAGACAAGTATATAGTTGAGCTATTAGAGGAGGGTGAGAAAAGTGCAAATAAGGTTGCAGATGATGTTATAGGACGAGTGATGGATGCAATGAAGATCTAATGAAGTGTCTGACGTGGGTCAGGTAGATGATTGGGAGCTAGCCAATAGGTGGCAGATTCCAAAGAGTGCGGATGATGCTTTTCTCTTTGAGCAGCCTTTCGTTGCCAGCATTAACCATCTGGGTAATTAGGCCAGATAGCTCTTCTTGGCTTTTCACCCCTTCAGTGACTCCGCTCTTGAAGATGATCTCCTCAGCTTGCTTATTAAACGGAGAATCATTAAACAGATCCAGTGCACCATCGGTCAGTAGCAGGATAATATCGCCTGGCTTTAGCTCTACTTTGCCTGTTTGCCAGAAAGCCGACGCGCCTTGCTCGCCGTTAAATGAGCCCCATCCAGTTTTATTGCCCTCGGCGTCTTTCGCATCGGGGTTGTTGCGCAGCTTGGTGCACCAAAATTTCTCGAAGTCTAGAGTAGGATCTTTCTCCTTCTCGTGCTGGGCATATTGAAATGCCTTCATCAATGTGTAGCTCATATTAACCTGGTCGGATAGCTCCTCGCCACGAAGCACATTCAGATAGACATCCTCCATCACGCCGTAGTAGAGGACCCCCTCAACTACTTTTACAACAGCACCTACGCATTCTGGCTTCCAATACTGTTCCAGCTTCTCATAATCGAAGCCTAGAGTCTGGTTGTTTTCATATATTCTCTTATTAATTTCATGAAGCATGTCATCCATTTCACCACTTGCGAAATCAAACTGCTCCTGTAGCTCCTGAGCGCTTTTCACGAATAGCTCAGCAGTTGCAGCCGCATAGAAATCTTTAGGGTAGTTGTGCTTCTCTTTGACGATGTTTCTGGTAGCGCCGTCGGCTAGTGCGAGCAAGTTATTCTCAAGGTCGATCATAGACCTGTCTTCAGCAGGCTGCCAAGGTGCCTTTCGGCTATTTTCATGAAAATAGAAGAGTGCTTTCATGAATTCATAATAGCGAATAGCGAGGGAAATTACTATAAGCAGCTTTCATGAAGTCGCCCGGCCGCTTAATATTGCCGATTCATTAATTAATTGAGCCCATAAGCTTTGAAATTTACCAGCCCACAAGTATAATCAGACCAATGATAGGAGGAAAGAAGCTAGGCATCGACCTAGGAACAGCCAATTCAATAGTATTTCTCGAGGGCAAGGGTGTGGTGCTAACAGAGCCCACAGTTGTCGCCCTTGATGTAAACAATATGTCGGTCCTAGCCGTAGGGATGGAGGCAAAGGAGATGATCGGCAAGACTCCCGATGACATCGTAGCTCGCAGGCCAATGCGAAGCGGTGTTATTGCAGACTCACGCGTGACCGAAGCTCTGCTTAAGTATTTCTTCAACAAAGCACTTGGAGGTCCTTCTCGATTTTTCAAACCGGATGTGATGATTAGCGTGCCTGCCGGAATCACCTCTGTAGAGAAGCGTGCTGTGCTCAAGGCGGCTACGGCTGCTGGAGCCCGTAAGATCTATCTGGTGCCCGAGCCGTTGCTCGCAGCGATTGGCGCCGGCTTGCCAATTGAGACCTCGACCGGAAGCATGATCGTAAATATGGGTGGTGGTACCTCTGAAATTGCCGTGATCTCGCTCCGTGGAATTGTAGAGTACTCATCCTTGCGTGTCGCAGGAGATGCGCTTAATGATGCTATTGTGTCATACCTGCGTAAGCGACATGGGTTGCTGGTTGGTGAGCAAACAGCCGAGATGATCAAGATTAAGATTGGCTCAGCGATGAAGGTGGAGAATCCACAATCGATGGAGATTCGTGGTCGTGATGCAGCAGGCGGAATGCCTCGCTCGATGGAGATAAATTCGAATGAGGTCGCAGAGGCTTTGCGAGTGCCGCTGGCGCAAATTATTCAGGCTATCAAGTCTGTGTTAGAAAAGACACCGCCTGAACTATCGGCCGATATTATTGATCGTGGCATGGCGATGAGTGGGGGTACAGCAATGCTTCGGAATCTGGACAAGCTATTCACGAAGGCGACCGGCGTGCCTGCATACGTTGCTGATGAGCCGATGTACTGTGTGGCAAAGGGTACTGGTGCAGCCTTGGAGCTGCTCGCAGCAGGCGTGACTAGCATCGCGAAAGAATAAGCGCGAAGCGCGAACCAAGTCGCACTTGCAAAGTGCGACTTCCCTTGGTTAAGGCTAATATTTCTGTTAGAATCGGCGGTAAGATTGAATATGGTAACCATATGACGATATTCGCCAAAAAAGGAAAGAGCGAAATTAAGCTCAAGGAACTAACAGAGCTGCTGCAAGAATTCCGCGCCCCTACATCCCTAGTGTTCACCCCAACCAACCTAAAAGAAGAGCGCAAGAGATTCTTTGAGTCCAGCAGCTACAACCCGCTTTTCACTTATACAGTTGTAAAAAATAAAAATGCCGACATCTTAGCAAAGCTGAGTAGTGTAAAAGTTGTCACCGATGTAGATCCTCGAATTTCAGAATTCTACCTAGAACTGATCGATTCGAAGCACCAGCTCAATGAGCTTCTACATTCAGTCGGCCAGAATTTTAGATTCACAAGACTCTCGCAGGAGAGATTTGGAATGCCTGGCGATATCCTTTTTAGGAATGCCACAAGAGTGCTACGGGGCAAGGTGAAAAATTACAAACTGATGGATGAGGGGAGTAAGAAAGTTGAGAGAAAGCTGAGGTACGAAGAGATTGCAGAAACTATGGCAATCGTCCTTGAGGAGCTTGGACTGAGTGATTGGAAAGCAGGCAAGTCAAAGAACATCGACAAGAACGGGGTGAAGGTTGGTATCAAGAAGAAGGAGATATTGATGGATCCAGAGATTGAGAAGAGTGCCGTAGATCTACGGAAGACAATTGTGCATGAATTCACGCATATAGCCAGGGCCTATAATGGAGAGCAGACTAAAGTGCCTGCCTTGGCAAATTCAAACCTCCCTTCATATCTTGAGGCAGAGGAGGGATTAGCTACATATAATGAGGAGATGGTTGGCGTATTGAAGAAGAAAGATCTGGTAGGCCGAGCAGTCAAGGTGTGGGCTATCCGGGTTGGTGAGCAGATGTCGTTCCGTGAGCTTTATAATGCTACACAGGCTTTTGCTCCTAGGATCGAGGCATTCCACATCGTATATCGAGTCAAGCGTGGGCTAGGGGATACAAATATGCCGGGTATATACTCGCGGGACTATAACTACTTTAAAGGCTTTAGAAGGGTCAGGAATAAAGTAGAGAAGGATCCTACAATCTATGAGAAGCTATATGCTGGCAAGATCGGATTTAGCCAGATAAAGTGGGTGGATGAAGGGCTCATCCCTAAGCCAAAGCTTGTTTACAGCAAGAAGATGTTTGATGATGCTTTCAAGGTAGCAGGGCTATAATCGCATCCTGTAGTCACCTAGACACCTCGCAGGCTTATCTGAATTTCATTAAAAAGATTTAACGATCGCCTCGGCGATATTTGTTGGCTCGCCATCTTCGCACTTCTTCTCATAGGCATCGAAGCCAGGGTTCATGCTGAACTCCAAAATGTGAGGCTCACCATCCTTATACATGAAGTCCAATGCCATAAAGTCGACTCCCCAGCCATCCGCGGCGGCTTTACAGATATCTCGAATCTTCTTGTCTGGCTCGTTGGCATAGAAATATCTGGCACCCTCTTTGCGGTTCACGGTCATAAAGCTGTCGCCCGCGACACGCTTCCAGCCTCCTATCACTTCGCCCTTGGATACAAAATATCGGAAATCTTCTCCTGAGTCGGCGAATTCCTGTATGAAGAAGAGCGCTGGGCTCTTGGTGGCCAGCCTGTCCTGCTTCCAACCGTTCTCATTATCAAGCTTGTATACATTCTTTTTAACTTTCTTCTCACCGTCGATCATCACCAGATCATTGCGACCATCGACATGTTTTGCAATCAGAGGGTAGGGGAAGGGTAGGTTGGACTGCTGATACTTACCCGAGCGGTCGTAATATGTTGCGAGGAACGGTAGGCCATAGTCTGCGCAGATCTTTGCCATGTGCAGCTTTGAGTAGAATGTCATTCGTTTAATGAATCGAGAGTTCTGAACTCTTATGGGCTCTGAGTTACCGCTATCCTGGTTATGCTCATCGACAACGTCGACGATCAGTCTCTTTATCTCGTAATCTCGTTGGCTATGGAGGTGGTGACCACCAAAGATAATATGTGTGTACTCTCTAACATCTTTTCCATTAACTTTAATCTGGAGCTCGCTTTTATTTAATGAAATTGATATCTGATCGTTGTATGCGAAATCATAAGGAAGACCGGCCTTCTCAAGCTCCTCCATTATGCGTATAGCACGCTTCGGGTATTCACCGGACATTTTGACTCTTTGGGGCTTTTCTATGTATAGGTATCGCATCTGCATTACATCCTTAGATTTTAATGAAATTCAACACCTTACTCTTATATCCCTCGCCACTCAGCTTCTCACTTACCTCATCATTGGCGATTAGATAGTCTACCTTATCAAACCCAAGTCCCACTTCCTCAACTTCGTCAGCATCTTTATAGTGCAGCACTAGCACCGAGGGTAGGGCATTCAATTTGAGTGCCTCTACTGCCTCCCAGGTCTCTACATCCTCATGCATAATCTCGCTGTCGATATAGATGCTACCACCCGACACTGTACCTACAATTGCATCATCGACAATCACACCCTCGTTCTCCAACTTCTCAAACAGCTCTGGTAATCCCAACCCTATAGCCACGATACGGGTTACTGGCTTCATCTTCTCCAGCAGTCGCTTAATGATTACCTGACCTGTCTCGGGATACTGCTTGCCGATCACCGGGAAGGTGTTGAGGTATGCTTCGGGCATTGTGTTCATCTCGATAAAGCTACCGTTGTCTGCGGTCAAAGGCTTCGAGATATCTTTGCAGATCACGTCGATGCCAACCACATGTGCGTGGATCGAGCTGGCCATTGATTCTGCAAGATACTTAATCTGTGGGTGTACTTTATCTGTGAAATCTTCTGTGATCCCACCCTGGCTCATGCTTGCAACCTTGCGCACGAAGATCTTCTCACCCTCACCTGGGATATGGTCGAGCGATAGATTCTGCTCAGCAAGATACTCGTCCAGTTTCTCATCGAAAGCTATCGGCTTCAAGATATGGGCGGGGTTGCGCATGTCTCGGCGTGGATCTCTGTTTGTCTCTTCGATCAACTGCTCCAGAGTGGATTTCCCATCGCCAGTCACAAAGGCTGGGATGCGCTTGGTAGCAATCTCCAAGATTCCACCAACGACCAGTAGTCGATAATCTTCACCTGCGACCTGCTGCTGGATCATAATCTTCTGCTGCCACGCCGATCGGTTTTTCTCATGGACGATGTCGTAGGCATAATTGTATGCCTTTTTAGCTTGCTCGAGAGTATTAATATTGGTGGTGACCCCATTGCCACCTACCAATCCTGTCGGTTTTATAACCACGGGCTTCTCATACTCCTCAAAAAGTCGCTCAACCTCTTCTTCGGATCGAAGTAAGTCCCATTTGGCTACAGGGAGCTTCAATCGATCGGCATATGTGTTGGTTACCCACTTGTCTCGCTGGATATTCAAAGCCATGATCGGGTCACCAGTAGAGCCAGTTGATTTTGTAAGCATTGCGGCCGAGCCGGCTCCGATCGTATAGACACGATTCCATGCACCACCAGGCTTCTCATAAGAAGGGTCATCGAATACAGGGCCGTTAAAGAGAGACTGGGTGACTTCTTCACCTAACTCGATCGCGCCTTCCAGCATAAACAGTGTCGACATCGAGTAGATCTGATTCTTGATAGTATATCCTATAACGTATTCTTCAACCTCTTCTTGTGAGAGTTCGCCTAAAGATAGTTTGTTCAGATGCTCTGCTGAACTCTTCCACAAGTGCGTTAGCTTCGAATTCAATATCACCGTCGAGCCGTCCACCACATACTCCTTTAACAAGACATGGTGGAAAGATTTAACTAGGTCGAGTAGGGGAGTTACTTTACCAGCATCACCATCTAGGCTGATCTTAATAAGCGTGTGCGGTGCTTCAAAGTTCACACCCTGTAATACTTTGATTTCCATATTGGCAGCTGGCAATAAATTTAACAATTACCCTGGTTTTAAGCCTTCTCCGGATACAACCTTGAGTTAATAATCTGTGGCATATCGTCGATCTTGATCCTTTCCTGCTCTAGCGTATCTCTGTTGCGCAATGTCACCATGTTGTCCTCGAGTGATTCGAAGTCGACAGTGATGCAGAAAGGTGTACCGATCTCATCCTGTCTTCTATATCGCTTACCGATTGATCCTGTTTCATCATATTCGACCATGTGCTGTGAAAGCAAGTATTGATAGATATCTTTAGCCAATTTTGTGAGCTCGGGCTTCTTGATAAGTGGGAATACTGCCACCTTTATTGGTGCCAATGATGGCTTCACCTTCAACACAACTCTTTCGCTACCATCTTCAAGCGTCTCTTCTGTATAGCCGCTATCGAGTACGGCAAGGAACATTCGGTCGAGTCCACCCGAAGTCTCTACTATGTGTGGGATATACTTTTCGTTCTTATCCTGGTCGAAATACTCGAGATTCTCGCCTGAGAATTTCTGATGCTGTGAGAGATCCCAATCACCTCGCTGATGGATACCCTCAACCTCGGCAAATTTCCCAAGTACATTGAAGTCGTACTCTACATCACATGCTGCTTTCGCGTAGTGGGCAAGCTTTTCGTGATCTTTAAATCTAAGCATCTCTGCAGGCACGCCCAACTCCTCTTTCCACCACCTCATTCGCTCCTTTTTCCAATAGTCATATTTCGGCTGCTCGTCAGTTGGGTGAACGAAATATTGCATCTCGCACTGTTCAAATTCGCGCATACGGAAAGTGTACTGTCGTGCGACCACCTCGTTTCGGAAAGCTTTACCAACCTGAGCTATACCAAACGGAACCTTCACCCGCATATTCTGCAGGTAATTCTTATAGTTGAGATAGATACCTTGGCAGGTCTCACCTCGTAGGTAGACAACATTCTCTTCTGAAAGCTCTGAAGTAGGGGAGCCTAAGTTTGATTTAACCAGCAGGTCAAATCGCTTAATATCTGTGAGATCTTTGCCTCCGCATACTGGACACTTCAATTTCCCTTCTGCTTTGACCTGCTCTACGATCTTGTTTGCTTCTGAAATCTCCATGCGGTCGACATCGGTATATCCAAGTGGCTCCAAGAGGTGGTCGGCTTTAAATCGGTTCTTACAGCTTTTGCAATCGATCTCAGGATCGGCGAATGAATCAACATGTCCGCTGGCCTTCCAGGTGGTTGGGTGCATAAATACTGCTGAATCGAGAAGCTTCACATCATCTCGGCGGATCATCTCTTTGACCCACGCCTGCTTGATATTCTCGCGCATAAGCGCACCGTAATGTGCGTAGTCGTATACAGCGGCAAATCCACCATAGATCTCTGATGATTGAAATACGAAGCCGCGCCTTTTTGCAAATGCCGCAAGCGTCTCTATTGTCATGCTTTTCTCTTTTTCCATATTCTTAAATGATTATATATAAATAAAAACCGTCCCGCTAACTTATACTCCGTCGCCGAGGCTATGGACTATAAGTTAGCGGGACGGTATATTTCAAAAATGTACTACCGCGGTTCCACCCGCATTATTACCGCGCCATATAAGCTGCGATAATCTCTCGATATTCTTTTATCACGCTGCTTTCTCAAGCGAAAAGAGTGCCAATTTGTAAGCTCGCCAACCTCTCAAATCCGGCAATTCATGCCTTGGGTCGACTCTCTGTGTTTGCTTCAAAGATCTCTTTCTGCTGGTATTA
Organism: Candidatus Dojkabacteria bacterium; assembly: GCA_030583845.1. NCBI lineage: Bacteria > Candidatus Dojkabacteria bacterium. The sequence continues at coordinate 327,436 of CP129478.1, read as the reverse complement.
TAGCTCTAAGCAGGCAGGCAATGCAAATTTCGCTTTTGCTTGTGGTATACTGGCGATATGGCAAAAGAGATGAAGATTACAACTGCAAAGAAGAGTGGTAGCACTGTAAACCAGAAGCTCCAGCTCGCTAAATCACGAAGGCTTATGAGGGCAAATACATACCTTGTGTTCATGCTAATTGCAGTTATTGCAGTCCTCAGCTCAGTAGTAGTGTGGCAGCTCTGGGTACGCTAAGGATCCCTTCTGTGAGCTCAAACTATATATTGGCCACTATGTAGGAGAGAATCTTCGTAGCAACTGGCACAACCTCGCCCTTATCCACCTTATAATGCACCCTTAGCCCTGGATTTGTGTTTATCTCGTTAATAACTGCAGCAGCACCAGGAGTGGTCACATCCTCGGCAATCAGATCTACGCCGCCTAGTTTTAAGCCGAGCTCCTTAGTAGCGCGTATGGCTAGATCCAGATAGCTAGGGTGAATTCTCGACATGCACTCCTCAGTCGTGCCTCCAGTTGAGAGATTCGAGTTGAATCTCAGCTCGACCTCTTCGCCCGCTTGAGGCACATAGCCCTCGGTAAATCCGTTGGACCTCAGCTTCAGCATGCTCTGGGCATCAAGCTTGATCGGTTTCATCAGCTCTGCCTTGCGTGCTGCATTTTTTGCTTCGACCAGCTGTGCAACTGTCGAGACTCCATCACCTGTGACATGGGCTGGCCTTCTATGTACGGCACCAATTACCTCATCACCAAGTACTAACAGTCTATAATTAGAGCCGATAGCGAATCGTTCGGCCAAAGCCTCGACCTTTGTGCTTGCCATATTCTTGTCGCGGGCGAGGACATATGCCTGACGCACCTCATCTTCGCTTTGTGGCAGGATAGTGATGCCGGTGCCTCCGATATTGCGGACAGGCTTTATGACGATATTCTTATACTGGTTGAAGAATCCTAATGCATCTTGCTCACTGAATAACTCAGCCTGCTCAGCCACTGGGATACCAGCGTGCTGGAAAACTTTGTATGTATAGCTCTTGATGCGGGATAGTGTAGAGCTGGGCTCGCCGTTAATAGGAACCGAGGCGTTCATCATAAACCAGATCTTCCCATCTTTCTCCATGCGGGCTGTGAGCGAGCGGATGATGACATCATATTTGATGCCAAGCTGGTCGGCTGCTTCTAGATAGTAAGCGAGGTGGACATTGCCGCCTTGCTCTAGATATTTGGGATCCATATTGTACTGGCTCATATTCAAATGAAGAGTTAGGTTAGCGTGTGAAGGTCTTGCTGGCGTCTATCAGGTAGCTCTTCAGCTCTGCGCGACCGATCAGCACTGGATAGAGCATATCACTTTGAGTGCTTACAACAAAGTCCATCGCGCGTCTTTCACCTGCGACCTTGATTTCAAGGCTAATAACAGGCTTTACATTGATTTTGCCATCTTCTGATATCTTAGCGAGACGTAAAATCTGTGGGTGTGAGGTAATCTCTTCCTCATGGGCATCTATGTACTGTTGGGCTTCTGTGAAACTACCGAACTCACGGGGTGGTTTATGCTCGGAAAAGCTTTTCAGAGCGTCTGTGAAACCAAGCCGAGAGGCGAGCCCCTCGTCGATTCGAGATGTAGTAATTCCTGTGTCCAACATTGCACTCACCAGCTCCTTCTTGTCTGCATGCTCGGAGTGGTATACATTTACCTTCTCTACAAGATTGACTACCCGCTTACCGCTGATCACCTCGATCTCTTCCTCGACCTCACCACCGAATAGGCTCTTAGCCACGCGGATTCCATGCTTATTGCTCTTGATTTGCAGCCCAGCGACTCGCTCTAATCGAGCCCGTAGACCTGTCTTGTTTGCTGTCTGGATGCCTAGCCCGGGACGTGCGTTCAGCTCAAGCACCATTGGGCCATGCTCTTGGTCGATTACGATGTCGACGCCTAGATAGCCTAGGCCGCTAACCTCTTGGCATTTTACTGCTATCTGTAGGATCTCTTCCCAAAATGGGATCTTGATACCTCTCAGGGGTAGGGGAGGATTCTGGTCTAGGGTAAATTCGAGGTCTTCATATGTGTCCTCAATCAGCGGCTGCTTGCGAAGGTGCATTGCATTTGTAGTGACGCCTGATGCTATGTCGATACCAGCACAGATCGCACCAGCGTGTAGGTTGGCTTTACCGTCGGAGCGACGGGTGGGCAGGCGTACCATGGCCATGATAGGCACTCTGTTGAAGACGATGAGGCGAATGTCGGGAACACCCTTGTATGAGTAGCGCTTCAATTCACTATGGGTTCGAATTCTATCCTCTATTATCACAATATCTTTGCGGTTACCCATAGATAGACGGCCGTCCAGAATCTTCTCCATGTGCAGGGAGATCTCGTGTGGATCCATGGTCTGGCCGCTCGGTCGGATCCATTCGAGGCTATTCTTCTTCTGGCCGTAGAAGACTATGATGCCGCTTCCTTGAGAGCCGCGGTTTGGCTTGATGACGTAGCTCTTGGGCAATGAGTTCCAGTCGAAGAATTTGAGCTGCTGCTTGCTGCGGATTACTTTGTACAGTTCAGGTGTCTTGATGCCAACCTGATTGAGAATCTTCTTGGTCGTGAGCTTGTTGTCGGCCTTACCACGAGCTGATGGGGGATTGAAGGCACGGATATAGTTCTGGTTGCGCCTGTTGATCCCCAACACCTCTTTTTCTTTCTGCCCAAAAATGGCTGTGGCTATCATGCTTGTAGATGGAAATGATTAAGTGAAAAGGTTAAATATGCTTTAGACGCTTACTCGTCTTTAATAACCCGTTGAAATCTGAAGAGCTCTTTAAATCTTACCCCTGTATATTTACCAAGTGCAATATTTACCCCTAAGAGGATCGGCTGCAGCCATAGGTTATCTAGGATAAATACCTGTAGAAATGGGAGTCTTAGGAGTGCCCAGCCAGCAATACCGATGACTACAGTCTCGGCCACAGCTCTAAGTGAGCTACCCAGGTCCTTCTTAACATACTGTTTAATGAAGAAGTCAGAAAGAGTTACGATCAAGATCACACCAAGTGGTGGAATTGTAGCAACGTTATGGTTCTCAGTAGTGATGGGGAATGGCGAAATTTCATTAAAAGCAATCACGAAGATAATGAAAAAGGTTACCAATATATAGTTGACAGAGATTCTGGAGATATAGTGCATTCTCACCTTCTTGAAGATAGAGTAGGTGATGAGAGTTCCAGCGATTACCGCAGCGGTGATAAGTAAACCGAAACGTATCCCGGTGAAGATATAGGCATATGCTAGAACCATTGGGGCATAGATTCCCAAAGTCTTAAATCCAACCACATACCTGGTGAAGTTAATAAGAGTGACGATCACAGGAATATAGAGCAGCATAAGTAGCATCTGCTCTGTCATTCCAATGTCTGTAACCCACTGTGTGAAATCCATCATTTACGGCTATGTGTAAGGAAATTAATAAATAGCTAAATGCATTGTAGGATAGAAGGGTAGAGGTTGCAACTAAGGAATCACCCCGCTAACCTATAAGTCGCATCGACTTATAGGTTAGCGGGGTGATCTAGTATTGTGCTATTAAGCAAGCTCAACTGTTGCACCTGCTGCTTCCAGAGATGCTTTGAGAGCTTCAGCCTCTTCCTTTGGTGCACCCTCTTTGATGGTACCACCAGCCTCAACAAGCTGCTTTGCCTCCATAAGACCCTGGCCGGTTGCATCTTTCACAACCTTGATAACCTCAATCTTATTGGCACCTGCATCCTTGAGGACAACATTGAAGATAGACTTCTCCTCGGCTGCCTCACCAGCTGCTGCTGGAGCTGCTGCAACTGCTACTGGAGCTGCTGCGCTTACACCGAATTTGTCCTCCATAACCTTCACGAGGTCAGCAAGCTCAAGAACGGTCATTTTCTCAACCATTTCGAGCACTTTCTGGCCATTCTCTGAAAGCTCTGGAAGATTCTTTACTTCGTCTGCCATATTAATGTGTAAATAAATTAAATTATTAGCTTTTGTCCGCTAACTCATAGCGAGTATCTCACTATGAGTTAGCGGACAGTGTTAAATGCTACGCTTTCTGCTCGCCCTTCTCACCGAGCTGGCTCAATACCTGAGCAAACCCTCGAACATTACCAGTCACTGCATTCATCACGCCAGATACAGGTGCAATCATAGAACCAAGCATCTTTGCGAGTAGTTCTTCTCTCGAAGGGATCTCTGCAAGACCCATGACCTTTGATTTCTCAACAAATTTGCCCTCAACCACACCAAATCGTGCCTCAAACTTCTCAGTGTCCTTCTGGACATCCTTGATAAGCTTGGCAACAACGGTAGGGTCGGCATCGTAGGTGATGACAGCTGTCTGGAAGTCGAAATCCTTTGTCTCAACAGGTGATTTGGTCTCATCAAGTGCGATCTTGAAGATATTGTTCTTAACAACAGTTACGGTTGAGCCGATCTCTCTGAGCTTCTTCTTGAGCTCAGTTACAGCTGTTGTATCTACACCCTCGGTGTCGACGGCGATATATCCCTTATTCTCTGTAAGGAGTGATTTGTACTGCTCTAAAAGAGCCGTTTTCTGGTCTTTACTCTTTGCCATTATTATTTATTTTGTAAATTTGAATCTTTGTGCAGCTCCCGAGTAGGGTACTGCGTTAGCCTGGTATGGTTTTATATTCGGGCTGGAGTCTAGCTGCCAGCTGCGAAATACCTTACGTCTTTGGCTGAAGGGAGTATAGCACTGATCTGCCTAATCGTAAAGTGTTAATTCAGCGGAATCGGGCTAACTAATCCTCAAACTCAAATCGAACCTTCACACTTGCTCCCATGGTAGGGGCGAGGTGAGCTTTCGATACGAGCTGGGCTGGTCGGCGACCAACCACATCGGAGGCTGCTGCGACTGCTGCCATTATATTCTCCACAATCTGCTCGTCCTCCATCGAGATCTTGCCGACTGGGAAATGCATGTTGCCGCTGTCGTCGCATTTGAATGTTAGCTTACCCTTCTTATACTCTGATACTGCTGTTGCGACATCGTCGGTTACTGTGCCTGTCTTAGGGTTTGGCATCAATCCTCGAGGTCCAAGCTCCTTACCGAGCATAGCGATCTGAGGCATTACATCTGGAGTTGCGATTGCAACATCAAAATCAACTTTTCCACCCTTTACATCCTTGATCAGCTGCTCCATGTTGTACATGTCCGCACCTGCCTCTTTTGCGGCTGCTTCGTTATCTGGTGTGCAGAAAACTGCGACCTTAACATCCTTGGTGCCTGTAGAGTGGGGGAGTGAGACTGAGCCCTTAAGCGACTTCATGTCTGTATCCTTAGGGAGCTTAAGGGTGATGTGCAGCTCTACTGTGCCGTCAAACTTTGAGTATGAAAGCTTCTTTACTGCTGCCACTGCATCCTTAAGTGCAAACTCCTGGTCTGGAGCTGGGGCTGCCTTCTTCATTTTCTGGTACTGTTTGCTTCTTGTTGCCATTTTTGTAAATCTGTCTAAAATTTATGCCGCTAATTATGTTAACAATACTCCGTAGCTTTAGCGAAGGAGTATTAATTCGAGTATGGTGCTACTTCTACGCCCATCTGCTTAGCTGTTCCCGCAATAATATTGTAGGCGCTCTCTTCGCTAATGCTGTTCAGGTCGGGCTTCTTTATCTCGATGATCTTGAGAACCTGTTCTTTGCTCAATTTACCAACCTTCTTCAAGTTTGGTGTGGCTGAGCCACTCTTAAGCTTCAATTCTCGTCTGATCAGCTCAGATACAGGAGGTGTCTTATACTCGAGTGTGAATGTCCTGTCATCGTAGATTGTGATGATTACTGGTGTGAGGACTCCCTGACCCTCGCGAGTTGCTTCATTAAATTTGGTGATGAACTCCTGGGTGTTGATACCTGTAGGAGCAAGCGCAGGTCCGAGCGGAGGAGCCATAGTGGCCTGTCCGGCTGGGATCGTGAACTTCATTTTGTTTACTATTTCTTTTGCCATTTCTGTTTTATGTATAAAATATTTAACTACTACAATCGCTTACCGCTAACTTATAGTGCGAAGCGCACTATAAGTTAGCGGTAGAGCTTAAAGTTTGCTTACCTGCGAGAATTCTAATTCAATTGGCACCTCGCGGCCGAAGAATGTGATCATTATCTTCACCTTACCCTTCGACTCGTCGATCTCCTTCACGCTACCGATAAAGTCTGTGAATTCTCCATCCACAATCTTAACGGCCTCACCGACGCTGAACGATGCCTGGTAAGCAGGCTGCTCAACCTCCATGAATTTCATGATTGCTTCGACTTCTTTCTCTGGGAGTGGGCGAGGGTGCTTGTCAGTCTTTACGAAGCCGCGTACACCTTCAGTATTTGAAAGGATGCTCCATGTATTCTGGTTCAACTCCATCTTGATAAGCACATAGCCTGGGAAGATCTTCTCTTCTTTAACTGTCTGCTTGCCCTTCTTTACGACGATCTTCTTCTGTACTGGTACTAGGATCTGCTCAACCATGTCGTCAAGGCCAGAAGCCTCGACACGCTGCTTTAGAGCCTCTGACACGCTATTCTCATAGCCTGTCCTTGTGCTCAATACATACCATTTGCACTTTGGATTTGTTTTCTTGGCTGCTGGCTCTGCCTCAGCTGCAGGTGCTTCAACTGCCTGATCGACTGCTGCAGAATTATCTACAATCTGCAGATCACCTGCATTTTCCATTTCTACTTCGTTTTTCACTTTCTTATTTGCCATCTCTCTCAATTATAACTTTAGTAAGGTCTCTCTGATGTTAAAAAATACCACGTCCAGACCCAAGATTATGAGTGCAACTATACCACAGAGTATCATTGTGTACACGAGTAGGAAGAATGTCTCTCGCCTCGTAGGCCAGGTTACCTTTCTCAACTCTGCAACTACATTTTTAATTCTCTGTAACATAATTAGACTCTTAATTAACTGTAACTGACTTATTGTTAACTCCGGCTTAGCAATCTAACTCCAAAAACCTCTAGTACGCCCAGCTCTCATCGATTGAGCCTACTAAAATACAGGCCCACTCCGACTCGAACGGAGAACTACGGTTTTGGAGACCGCTGTTTTAACCGATTGAAACTATGGGCCCCCCGACCACTTGACCCAATCTCTACCAAATACGGTGTAACCATTACCGTCAAGTGGTCGGGGGGGCTTAGGTTCTTAAATTAAAGAGCAAACTGACTAACTAAGCTTTGTCTCTGTCTGCCACTCGTGTTTCTGGCTTTCAGGACAATACTTTTTAATCTTCAACTTTTCGTTGTTTTCCTGGTTGTTCGGCTTGTAGATAGTGTAATGTCTCTTCCCGCAACCCTCACATTTCAAGCCGAGAACGGTCTTTTTTGTTTTCTTAGCCATTGGGAATATCGTGAAAAATGATTCGTGAGTGATTATAGGTGATATTTCGGCGCTGGTCAAACAATTTTTTCTGCTTTAATCTGTGGTGATAAAGTTGGTTGTCGTGTACGCGAATATGCCCAAGATCATACTGTATGATTCGTTGAATTCATCAAGGAAATACATTATCCTGTATAACCAAAATAATCTGCCTACAATGCAATGGGAAGGGATTCCGTAAATATAGTATTAATAGAAGACGATTCTGTCATACGGCTTGTACTGAAAAACCTGCTCTACTCCTCATTTCGCAAGGAGAAGTTAAATATCTATACATGCTCTAACGGCATGGACGGTCTCGGCTATCTATATGTAGTCCATCCAGAGATCATAGTAATCGATGCGACACTCCCTCAGTATGGTGGATTAGAAATAATAGAGTATGTGAGAACCAACAAGGTACTTAACGAGTCATCAAAAAAGGTGGTAGTACTGACCGCGGCAAATCAGAAACTGGGTGATCTTCCCAGCGATTATGTAGTACTGGATAAAGACGACTCCGATTTTCTCGACAGGCTTATCAATGAGATCTCTTCACTAGTAGAGGGCAGAGTGGAGGATGGCTCGAGATGGTTCCGATTTGTTAAGTATATTGCTTCGCAAGCATACAGGTATGCTCACCTCTCAAATCAGTCCGCTGACATGGCGCAGAAGGGTAACGGTCCTATCTCCAAAGCTATCCTGCGAGCGAATTGGATTTTCTACCAGGTAATAACGACCTTCTTTCTCTCGATACTCTACTTTCTGATCTCCCGGGGCGACAAGGATCTCAATGTCCCTCAGCGCAAAGACGATCTAAGGCTATCCAGAGTTCGAGCCTATCCGGCGTTAGCTGTCACCCTCACCTTCACTCTTTTCCTCTGTGCGCAGGTTGTTCTAGTATCGTTATCCTCGTATGAGTTTTTTAATTTTTTTAGATCTCCGGCGAAAGCGGCTACCTACACCTGGGATGGTGGTGGAGCTACGGAGAACTGGAGCGAGTGTACTAACTGGAGCACCGATGTGTGTCCTACCTCAGCGGACTCAGTAATATTTGATGGTACAAGCAGTAAAAATTCTACGGTAGACAGCTCTTTTGGTGGTACTATAACGGCTGTAAGTATTAATGCTGGGTATAGCGGAGTAGTAACCCAGGGACGAGCCCTGATTATGAATGGTGCCTATACTCAGTCCGCAGGTACATATAGTGCGAACAGTTTCAACTTTGATGCAAATAGTACGGTTACGCTTAATAGTGGCGCAATTTTTACTGCCTCGTCCGGTAATACGAACCTAGGCAATGCGGTAACAATCGACAGCGCTGCAACATTTAATAACAACAGTGGAATTGTAATTTTTGATGGGTCGTCATCAGCTGTGATTGCGTGTGGAAATGTAACCTTCAACACTGTGCAAATCACAAGTAGCTCAAGCCGGACTTTCAACAGTGATTGTACCCTACCAGTAGGAAACAATTACACAACCACAGCATCTGGATTTATCCAGTTGTATGGTACTTTGAGTGGCACTGGAACTTTTACTAAAAACAATGGGAGTATGACTGCTTCTGCAGGTTCAGTTTTCAGTGGCTTTAGTGGACTTGCCATAGCATCGTTAATTGTTGTAGACGGCGATTTTAGTAGCTACACATCGTTTGTTTCCACCTCGTCGCTAATAGTTAATGGGACAATCGTGTTACCACCGTCTGGGACGAGTTTCGGTACACTGAACCTAAATGCAGCTGCAAATGTTACCGCCCCATCTGGGACTATGACTATTACTGGAGGTATAAACTTTAACGCTAGCTCAACCTTTAATCACAATAACGGTACAGTAAGCTTTACGGGTAGCTCTGGGACAGTAACCTGCGGAGGGAAACTGTTTAACCTTGTGACGTTTAACAATAGTGGCAGTAAGACTATTTCATCAAGTTGCACAATACCACTTGGGAACAACCCAACTCTACTCGGAAACGGAGGGCTAACGGTGGCAGGTACCTTAAGTGGAACTGGTACTTTGACCTTTCCTACTGGTTCACTATTTACTCTCAACAGTGGCGCTAGTTTTAGTGGATTCTCTAGCATCTCAGGTGGCGGCTTGACTGTATCTGGTGCCACTCTGAATCTCAGCGGGATAAGTAGTTTGACCCTCTCAGGTCAGCTGCTTATGACTTCAGGTAGCGTAACTTTACCCCCAGTTGCAGATATAAATGGAACTCTTTCCATGAGCGCCGGAACCTTTACAGCCTCATCCTCGACACTTAACTTAGCAGGCGCGCTTACCATCTCAGGTAGTGCTGTATTCAACCACAATAGTGGGACGATAATATTTGATGGCAGCACTGCAACACTCAACTGTAACAGTGTGTCATTTAATCAGGTAATTTTTAGCAATACAGGGGTTAAGACTATATCCTCCACCTGCACTATTGCATTAGGAAATAATCCCACCGTTGGGGTAAACAACTCCGGCGGTTTGACAGTCAACGGTAATGTGAGTGGGAGTGGTACGCTTACAGCAATGGGGATACTCACAGTGAATAGTGGTGGAGTGGTAAGCGGTTTCAGTAATGGTTCGATGAACTCTATTACCATCGCAGGTGGGACGTTTAACACATCGATAATGACAGGTATAGCAGCGACTACTGTTGCAGTAAGCTCTGGAAGCATAACCTTGCCGCCGATTGCTGATCTTACCTCGGTATCAGTCAGTGGTGGGAGTATGACAGCATCTTCAAATACAATGTCCGTCTCCGGTTCTTTCACCATAAGTGGGTCTGGATCATTTAATCATAACGGAGGGGTACTTACCTTTGACGGAATCTCAGGCAGTATTAATTGTAATAATTCAACTTTCAATCTCGTGAGCTTTAATCACACGAGTACGAAAACCGTAGCGTCTAGCTGTTCATTACCACTCGGGGGCGATGCAGTCGTCACAGCAGCAATATCACTGCAGGGGACTCTCTCGGGCAGTGGTGATCTGACCATTCAGGGTGATTTGACTGTAAATAGCACAGGCGTTCTTAGCGGCTTTGAGAGTCTATATATACTGGAGGATATGATAGTCTCAGGTCCAACATTAAACCTATCTGGATACAGCGGTTTGGACATTGCAGGAACTCTGACCTTTAGTTCGGGCACACTCACACTTGCTGAGAACTCCGCTTTTGGCGACTTCACCTTTTCTGGCGGAAACCTGATCGCTTCCGCCGGCACAACTACATTACGTGGCCAGATGCAGGTGACTGGCACGACAACATTTGATCATAACAATGGAACAATCCACTTTGATAATACCGCATATGAGCCAATAGACTGTGAAAACTTCGTGTTTAACCATGTGACATTCGGCCTAGACTCTATTCTAGGAATCGCAAATAACTGTAGCCTTCCAGTCGGTAACGATCCAGTACTTCCAAATGGAGCAATAAATCTGTACAGGTATGACCTGGGCGGTGCCAGTTTGACTGGCACGGGAACGCTCACGAAGGGAGGAGATACACTTTACCTAGCTGAGTTATCCCAGGATCCTGGTGGCTTTTTCTCAGGATTTGACTCTCTTAACATTGACAACCTTACTGTTTCAACTACAACTGTTACTGACCTAAGTGGGTCAACGAGCTTTAATAGTGATGTTATGGTTGAAGTCTCGAGTCACCTGATGCTACCTGCTACTTCAACGGTTTCGCAATTGGTCATTAACTATAACGGTACATTAACCGCACCATCTGATGAGCTTATTGTCACAGGTGACTTAACCAATAGTGGTATTTTTAATCATAATAACGGTACAGTGATCTTCGACGGTGGTGCAACGATCCTTACAGGAAACTATCAGTTTAATAATATTGAGGTATTGCCAAACATCGCTACTTTCCAGGTGTTAGAAGGAAGTGTGATAACAGTAGAAGGTATGACTACGATTGCGGGGACAGAAAACAATCATATTGATTTGGTCTCTGTAACTCCAGGTCAGCCTTGGTACATTGATCCTCAAGGTTCAAGGAATATACAGTATGTGGATGTTAGCGATAGCGTAAATAATAGTCCGACTGCTATTCAGCTACTTGGTACTGGGTCTAACCTAGGTAATAATGTTGGTTGGAACTTCGGAATTCCGGTGACGACCGATCTTGGTGAGGGTGCCGTAATAGATGGAGAGTTTAGCGTTAATACAGCCCCTGTATTTGCATTTGCTATATCTGATGAGGACAGTACGGACACAGTCCAGTATCGAATTCAGATTGATGACAGCGAAGATTTCTCAACCCCTGTCGTTGATTTCACATCGGCACCACTAGCACAAGGTAGTTATACCTTCACCGTTGGTCAGGCTCCTTCAGGCGGCACATATGCTGTAGGTAACGAAGGGCAAGTTCTAGGTGATTCTACTTACTACTGGCGCGTTGGTGGCTATGATCCAACCCTTTACCCAGTCGTTTATAGTACTGCAAACGAAGGAGAGGTTGCCTTCGGAGTTGACACTATCCCTCCTGTGGGCGAACTATTTATTACAGACAATTCGGGCAGTAGTAATATTCGAGATATAGTAATTTTGATACCTGCGATCGATACTGGTTCTGGCGTTGCCGAGATTATGATATCGGAAGGCGAAGAATTTATTGAAACTGAGTGGGAGCAGTACGAAGCAAATCTTGAATACAGGACTACGGCAACTGGCTCGGTAACAATAAATGTGAGGCTTAGAGACGCCGTTGGTAACCTTTCGGAGGTTTATTCAGAGACGGTGCTGATATCTAATAGTGAACCTTTACCGCCTGAACCAGAACAGGATCCTGAACCCGAACCAGAACCTGAGCCTGTACCAGGCGCAGAACCAGACGACGGAGAGGAGCCAGCCGCACCAGCAAATAATGGTAGCGGAAGGCAGACTACCTCGCAACCACAGTCGATAATAGGTAGGGCTGGGGAAGCTATCGTTGAGACCACTGGACGGGTGGTGGAGGAGTGGGAGGAGGGAGAGTACGATCTGGTAACTTCTGGAGTGGCTACAGCCGCTTCTGCGGGCTACATATTACTCTTCATACCAGAGATCCCTGGCATGGCCTTGCGGTTCTGGATCGCACTGCTGAACTTCTTGAAATCGCGCAAACGTGAGTCGTTCGGTATCGTCTACGATGCTCAAGACAAAGCCCCACTAAATAATGTGATAGTACGTGTTTACGACGATTTTGGCAGGTTGGTTGATACAGATGTGACCAGATATAACGGTGTGTATAACCTATACCTTGATAATGGTAGATATAGGATCGATGCAGTTAAGACTGGCTACCGATTCCCTGCAAGGACGATCAAGACCTCTACAGATGGGATCTATCAAAGCCTTTACCTTGGTGGAGTATTTAGTCACAAAAAGGATTACTCGGTAGATAGAGCAGTGCCGCTAGATAGAGCTGAGAGCGGGTGGAGCACAGTATTAGTAAATGTCGCACAGAGCGGTTTTGTGAATGCACTATTTATTGTTTTGAGGATACTATTAGTTCTAGGCATGGTGCTCTCTGGCCTTGTACTTATTACCTCTCCATCGTGGTTGAACTTCACATTCTTCCTGCTATATCTAATACCTGTAAGCCTTTTAATCATTCAGAGCATGCTTAAGAGTGGCTATACATATGGTGTGGTAAGGTCTGTTAAAGGGAATAGGTTGGCCGGTGTGGAGATTACTTTAATCGAAGAGGGGACGGATAAAACTGTTCAGAAGGTGATTACTGACGAGCAGGGAAGGTATAGGATTGTCTCATTCGCCGGGATTTACAGATTGGAATTCAACGGTGAGCATAAAGTGGTCAAAGGGAAGGTAAAGTACACAATTAATAAGAAATTGGATCTGATAACGGGTAATTTCAAGCTGCAGCCTCCCGAGGATAATTGGACCGGGAGTACTGAGAGTGGAGTGATGAGGAGAGTTGATAGTCCGCAATCGGTTTCTCCAACACAAATTACCGCTTAATAAATGGAGCTGGATCCGGGGGTCGAACCCGGGACCTCATCCTTACCATGGATGCGCTCTGGCCAACTGAGCTAATCCAGCCTATATCCAAATGATACAGCAGTGCACGAGAGTTTAATATAGCAAGGGTGCTCAGTCAACGCCGCTATAGGAGAGGCCTAGAAATTCTTGTGCATCTTGCTCGCCTGTACATCCATGTCGCCATAATATTTGCTGTTTAATGACTTGTGGCCATAAGGCTTCTCACATGGCTGATCGAGCTCCTCAAATGCCATCTGGGCAATTTTCATCCCTGGATACAGCTTGACCGGCAGAGTGCCGATATTACTGAATTCGAGAGTCATGCGAAGCTTATTGCCTGGGTCGAGGAAGCCTGCGGTCGCATGGATAATTATCCCGATGCGGCCGAGTGAGCTTTTGCCTTCAAGTCGACCAACATGCTTATCGTCTACACCTGTAACTTCGGCAATGTTTGCGAGGGCAAATTCTCCTGGGTGCAGCACGAAGAAATCACCGTCATTTACGACCACCTCGCGCATCAGGGCGCTTGAGTCTTCTTTCACATCAATTACCAAGTTGTTCGGAGTGTCGAAAATCAGAAATTTGTTTCCCAAAGTAAGATCATATGAGGCAGGCTGAAGATGATCCTCATTAAATGGCTCGAGGACTAATTGGCCGCTCTTGACGCGGTCGCGGATAGTTTTGTCTGAAAGAATCATGACTGTAAATTGAAATCTTAAGTTTGGGACTGGTTTCAACTACAGCTATTAAATTTTGAAATGGTGCAGGGGACAGGATTTGAACCTGTGTAGTCCGAAGACGTTGGATTTACAGTCCAATGCATTTGACCGCTCTGCCACCCCTGCTTCTCGGTGATGTTAAATAAAGCTTCTAATACTCGCTACGCTGCGTGCGAAGCTTTATTTAACATCACCTCATGGTTGTGATTCATATCATGCCATGTTTTAGGGAGTTTGAGAACTCGCCTCACCATAAGCATGCTTTTGCGGCCATTTGGAGTATTCTTCCGCAGCGCAGCGAGGACTGAGTTCGAGAGATTCCTAAAACATGGAGCTGGAGGAGGGATTCGAACCCTCGACCCACGGTTTACAAAACCGTTGCTCTGACCAACTGAGCTACTCCAGCGATTATTTAAAAGAGCACTATTATTCTACACAAAATCGCCACAATCCGAAATCGGTTGAGAGTTTAATATAGAGTAATAGGATAGTCAAATGTCTGCTAGTGGGGATTCTATTTCTATTTGGTAGGCTCCTCGTAGAGGAAGTGCCATAAAGACTTTTGTATGCAACCGATTAGGTAGAGGAGCTGCTCATAGTTTTGCAATGCTATAAAATGCTCTTTTCGAACCTGTTTGTAGAGCTCATTAGGTATTGATCTTGCTGGGTTGAACGAGGGTTCGATAACTGCTCGAATAGCCTCAAGTGGGACTATCTTGCTGTCACTGTTCGAGTACACTGCATAGTTCCAGATAACGTAATGTTGAAGTGCTCTAATTGCATTCAATTCGCCCGTGTCATACTCATAATAATCTGGTTTGTAGGATATAAGTAGCGCTATTGCGGCACCGAGCTTTTCAAGATCTGGTGCGTCTGAATGCATGGATTCAAGATAGGCTGATCGAAATGAATCTACTCCGGCGGCTTGATGTATGCAGCTAATCACATCAGTGAGAGGTGAGCTTTGGTCCAAGAAACCATCCACTGCGTCGGCTATCTTAGTAGAGATCTTTGATTTTGTTCGAGTGTCATAAGAGAACTCATCGTGCATGGCAGATGTAGTCTAGTTACAAGATACCGGCTCGTGAAAGAATCGATCTTATAGAGCACTCATTACACACGGGGATAAAGTACCCTAGCACCAGAGAAACTTAAGAGCCCTAAAGAATATTTAGGGTGGGTCACCTCCTCAACACAAGCCCAAGGGCAAGTGCGATCTCGGAGTCCCATTCTTAAACTAAGGGGCTTAAGAATTCCTCTTGTAACGTGCTAGGGTAACCTATTATACAATTGCCAAAACTGTTGTACAACAATTTCAAGCGACTGTTAATAAATCCTTAAATAGGTTGAAAAGCGCCTAGTGACGTTACTTTTCCCGCCCTTGAAAAGCGAACAGATTTACAGGATTAAAAGGTTCATAAAGTAGAGAATTCCACTTGTCAGAAATGTCCCGATTACCTGGCTCAAAGGGGAGAAAGGAAGCAGAATTAATAGCAGCAGTATCCCTGAGTAGTTCTCCATTAGATCCCAGTAGTACTGGAGGCTCTTTGGCATTATCACTTTCACAATCCTTGAACCATCGAGCGGTGGGATTGGAATAAGGTTGAAAAGCATCAGCACAATATTTACATATATAAATGATATCAGTGCAGAGTTGAGCACTCCAAGGACAGGGCTAGATGATGGTAGTAGTGCGAGAAATTGCTGTGCAAAGAGAGCGTTGTATACAATCGCAGCAGCTGTTGCCATTACCAGGTTGGAAGCAGGACCAGCAAGTGCTGTGATCGCCATTCCTACAACAGGATTCTTAAAATTGTATGAATTCACCGGAACGGGCTTCATCCAGCCGAACTTGGCAATTATCATAAGTAGCAGGCCGAACGGGTCGAGATGGGCTAAGGGATTCAGTGTGAGCCTGCCTTCTATAGTGGCGGTGTAATCTCCCAGTTTCTTGGCTGTCCAGGCGTGCATATACTCGTGAACTGTACCGGCTAATATGAATGCTGGGAGTCCTACTAAAATCCATTGGAGGTCGGGAACCATGCCTTGTTAATCCTTGTCAAATAATTTACTTTCTGATAATATCACGCTTGTAATTTTAAACATTGAAGGTTGTTAACACAAGAGAAGTTAATGAACCCTTTAATCGCTTAAGAAAATTTATTGAGTCATCGAAATGGCACGTCAATGTGAAATTTGTGGAAAATCAACAGTCGCAGGCAAGCGAATTCAGCACCATCACTCCATCGGTTGGAGGTTTAAAGCTCCTCGCAAGAATCGCGTCTTTAAGCCAAATGTCCGCAAAATTAAGGCCAGCGTTGATGGCAAAGTGCAGTCTATCTCGGTATGTATGAAGTGCTACAAGCGACTTCGCAAAGAAGATGCAGCAGTAGTAGCTCCTGCAGCCAAAGCAGCTTCAGCAAACTAATTATCCCTCCCGCTAACTTATAGTTCGTGCATCACTGTCCACTGTGACCAATTGCCCAGCCCGGATTTAATGAATCTTGAGAAAACAGTGCAGTACTAAGGGTTGAGTACATACTATAAGTTAGCGGGAGCTATTTTGTTCCACAGTTACAGTCCTGTAGAGTATAATCACCCTGAAAGTGTAATTATCATATTGAAGAAATGTTCGACAAACTTTGGAATCTAGTCACATACGATATCGGAATTGATCTCGGTACCGCGAATACTTTGGTGTACCTCAGAGGGAAGGGTATCGTAATCTCAGAACCTTCAGTGGTTGCGATAGATAAGAAGACGAAGCGAGTGCTTGCCGTAGGAGCTGAGGCTCGCCAGATGATCGGTAGGACTCCAGCCCGGGTAGTTGCCGCTAAGCCCCTGCAAGATGGTGTGATCTCAGACTTCGATATGACCCAGGCGATGATTCATTACTTTATCAGTAAGGTGCATCGGTACAGCTCTGGAAGCTTCAAAATCCCTCGTCCACGTGTGATTGTGGGCGTACCCTCATCGGTGACCGAAGTAGAGCGCCAAGCCGTCATGGACGCTGCTAAGAGCGCAGGAGCGCGCCAAGTATTCATCGTAGAAGAGGCAATGGCCGCCGCGATCGGTGCCGAGCTGCCAATCGAGCAGGCGTCGGGTAGCATGATTATAGATATTGGTGGTGGAACCTCTGACATTGCAGTGCTCTCGCTTGGCGATATTGTCGTAGACAAGACCTTGAGAGTAGCTGGTGATGAAATGGATCAGGATATCATCAATTATGTGCGTCAGAAATATAACCTGCTGATAGGGGAGAGAACCGCCGAAGATGTGAAGATAGCGATCGGCTCAGCTGTGCCGCAGGAAGAAGAAAAGAAGGTGATCATCCAGGGTCGCAACCTGCTGACTGGCCTCCCAAAATCAGTTGAATTTTCAAGCATCGAATGTCGTGAGGCTATCATGAATTCGCTGGACAAGATCACCGATGCTGTGAAGGACGCCATCGAAGAGACGCCTCCGGAGCTACTCTCAGACTTGGTGACCTCAGGTGCATATATTGCAGGTGGTGGCGCCCTGATTCGAGGGCTCGATAAGCTTTGGGAGCAGGAGCTAAAGCTTCCGATAAATATCGTAGACGAGCCACTCTCTGCTGTAGCGCGCGGAACCTCAGCTATGCTCGACCACATCGAGCTGCTCGAGAGAGTACAGAAGTCCTGGGAGGAGCTGGCCTAATTGCAAGTTGCACAAACCGTTTCACAAACTCCGCCTTCACGAAGTCGGACTTCGCCAAGTCGCACTTGCAAAGTGCGACTTGGCGTGGCGTTTCTCCCGCTCGCCATAAGACCCTCTTAAGACAGAAATCGGGAAAATTGCTACAATCAACCGATGAAAGTTACTGACCTCTCTCTCAATGAGAAAAGCTCAAAAGTTCCCAAAGAGTTTATTGCCCTGGCGGTGGCGGTGCTGCTGCTTTCGGCCAACTATATATTGCCCGCAGAGAGCCTGAGAAAGCCGATTGCATATGCCGGGTCGCCTTTGATGAAGGGTGGTGTGGCTGTAGGCAAGGCAATTGACGACTCAGTTGAAGCATTCTTCTCAATCCCATACATCCGCTCTGAAAATGCAGTCTTGCAGATAACATCGGCAGAGTTAGAGGCTGAAAATCGTAAGCTACAGCTACTATTAGAAGAGAATGCTGCATTGCGCAAGGAGATAGATTTAGGCAAGCGAGAGGATAAGTTGTTGGAGGCCAATGTATTGGCTTCAGATATAGGAGTAGATGACTCGATGATAATTGATGCCGGCAAGAAGGATGGAGTAGAAGAGGGCGATATTGTACGGATTGGGAGCATATATATTGGCTACATAGGCGCCGTGAGCGAGCTTACCTCAAAGGTGATCTTGCCAAATAACGAGACAAGCACCCTCGAGGTGTTGCTAATCGATAATCCTGATCTTGACAAGGGAATTGAGCAACTAAAAGAGGAGTTTAGCAACCGCGACGATTTAGCAAATGGTCTCGCCCTAGGCGAAAATTCAGCTATCAAGGTCGACAATATATCCAGGAACGATACGGTGCAGGCTGGATATGCTGTTGTAGTGAATGACCCCGAGATTCAGGAGCTGCTCTACATCGGAAGCGTAAGTGAGGTGATCGATGATCCGGCTGCACCGGTGAAGCGTGCCAAAGTTAGACCAGCTTTTGTGTATGACAATATAAATTACTTATTTGTGGTTATTGAATAATGGGATTGATCATTGCTGTAATAATAGGCTCCCTGCTGCTTGTCTTTATCCAGGCAATATTGAACACATTAAGTGTCTTTAGTTTGCTACTGGTAGTGGCTGTTTTCGCCTATAGCAGGATGAGGCTGGTTGCGTTTTTAGGCTTAATCCTGCCTGCAACCTTGTTAAATGACATATATTTCTCATACCCGATCGGGTTTACATTTTTGTTACTTATTATTGCTTGCTTACTCTTCAAATTGGTGTGTCGCTTTCTCCCTATGAGCAATATCCCAGTAGAAATAATTACATTAATTTTTCTATTCATTGGATTTCACCTCCTCTTCTTTATGGCTGCTGGTGTGCTGGAGCAGGGCCAGATAGGCTTGAGTTGGAGAGAGCTATTTTCGGCGGTTAAGTTCTCCTTGATTGAGGTGGCAATTTATTTCGCTCTTAAGACTGTTGTTTCTAAGATATCGGAAAGTAGTCATTCTACGATTAAACTATAAATAGAGCTTTCTTGGTCTGGCACGAAGAAGAAAAAATCAAAACCTCCTCTTGGAACTTCACCTATCTATTCATAATTATGATAGTGCTTTTTGTCTGGCTAGCAGTCGCGCTAGTAGGGCTTCAGATAGTAGAGGGTGGGGAGTATTCACAAACCTCTGCAGCAAATAGTGTAGTGCTAAGCTATAAATATCCAAACCGTGGAGTGATCTTAGATCGAAACGGTGAGATTTTGGCCGAAAATGTTGCAGCAAATAACCTCTACCTAGTGCTTGATGATTACTACACAAAGGAGGGGGTAGATAAGGAGAAGGTGAGCGAAGCGGCAGAGCAGATTGTTGCCGTGATAGGCGACCAGTGGCGCACCCAAATCGAGGATCAGGACACGGAAAGCCTAGCTGCTTGGCTAGTAGATCAGATGCAGAAATCTCTCGATAAGAGGGAGGAAGATATGACTGTGGAGCTACTAAGTGAGGTATTGATCTCTGAGGATGTAGATAATGAGACGACAATTAAGCTGAAATCTCTAAGTGACACCGTCGAAGGTCTCGCTGTAAGAGAAGGGAGCAAGCGAAATTACCCAGGCGGTCATGAGTTCACACATATTCTTGGCTACACAAGTATTGTAACTGCTGAAGATCTCGACGAGCTTGACTATCTTGATTACGATGAATTTGTAGCACGAAATGGCTATAACGATATTGTTGGAAGGCTAGGTGTGGAAAAAGTATATGACGAGCAGTTGATAGGCGAGCGAGGCCTTATTGCGCTTGAAATCGACGGCTACGGCAATGTAGTGACTGACACAAGCCATGAGCTACAGCCGGTTAACAGTGGCAAGAACCTGTATCTCACGATCGACAGTAAGGCGCAGAAAAAGATGGTGGAGGTCATTGATGCCGGAGTTGAGAAATATAACGCTACTGGTGGTGCGGGGATCATCCAAGATATCAAGACAGGTGAGCTGCTTGTCCTCTCAACATTCCCGACCTACGACAACAATCAGTTTATTGGCGGAATCTCTCAAGCGGATTATGATAAATTGCTTAATGATAAGCGCTTGCCACTGCTGGATAGGCCGATCGGTGCGCAGTTTCCGCCCGGATCGACATTTAAGACTATCGCTGCGGCAGCCGCACTTGATGCTGGTGTGATCGACCTGGATACAATCTATGTAAGCCGCACTGGCTATACTTTCTCTAACGGCGCGCCATTTCAGGAGTACCGCAACAACTCATACGGTTCGCTTAATATCATAGACGCTATTGCTCGGTCGTCTAACATTTTCTTCTGCGAGACGATCCGAGACTGGAGTATCAATGAGCTGGTGCCATATTATGAGAAATTCGGAATTGGTGATTATACAGGGGTTGATCTGTATGGCGAGCAGCCAGGACGATTACCATCTCCTGCTCATAAGAAGGAGCTTGCCAATACTCCAGGCGTCACATGGCTCGATGAGATCTGGTATCCGGAGGGAGACAGCTGCAACACGGTCATAGGGCAGGGTATTGGTTTGGTTACCCCTCTTCAGATGTCAAACTGGATCGCGGCAATTGCCAATGGAGGTACTTTGACTACTCCGCATGTTGGTATGAAATTCAAGGATGCTGATGGAAGTGAGGAGATGCTGGAGTTCAAACCAATTCGAGCCGATTTTATATCCGATGAGGCTTTAGAAACAACCCGCTATGCGATGCGCCAGGCAGTAGCTGGTCCAAAGAAGAGCATCTCGGCTTTGACTGATGCGAAAGTTGCGGTTGCCGCCAAGACTGGTACAGCCGAGTTCGGTGCAATTAACTCGAAGGGGCAATATGAGCATGCTCACGGGTGGGTAACTGGCTTCTTCCCGTATGATGATCCGAAATATGCCTTTGTCATACTACTCGAGGATGGTGGGGAGAGCTTCTATGCTGCGCAGATGGCGCGCGAGTATATCGATTGGATGGTAAGCGAGGGCTACTAAGTCGCACTTGCAAAGTGCGACTTGGGGAAGGCGGAGTTGGTTTCACGAGAGCAGTCATGAATTGGGTTTGTCCTATTCAAATAGCCTTTCCCGGTGATCGCACTCGGCCGGTGCATCTGCCAGTACACATTGACGGAGAATTTCAGAAATATTTAATGATTGGGCGCTACAATCGGAGTATGCCCGATCACAAAGATTTTAAGAGCTACCTGATCTCAAAGCTACTCAAGCCAGGTTATGGCAGCCAGGCTGCTAAGCTTGAGTATGCGAGGATCTCGAACACTTACCATTTGGCTAAATATCCCACTGCGAGGATCTCAACCTCCCACCCTAGATACCATTCATCTAAATATCCCACTACAGAGCCCGGCCAGCCAAGCATAGCTTTCTGGGAGAAAGAGTACCCGCCTCAGCTCAAAGAGCTCACAGATTGCCCAGCCTTCCTTTTCTACGAAGGTGAGCCAGGGATACTAAATAAGAAGCTGATCACTGTGGTTGGCACACGGAGGATGAGCGAATATGGCAGACGTATATGCCACGAGGTACTGGCAAAGCTGTTCGAGAAGATCAAAAATACACATGCAATTGTGAGTGGATTGGCATATGGTGTAGATGCCACTGTGCATCGTATATGCCTCGAGGTTGGGATCGCTTCGGTAGGTGTGGTGGCGGGTGGGCTAGGGCAGGGCTACCCTGCCTCGTCGAGGAGGATTTACGGCGATCTAGGGACAAAGGGGCTTATTGTAGCGGAATTCCCGCCAGGTAGGCCAATAGTTAAGGGGATGTTTCCGATGCGCAACCGAATAATGGCAGGATTATCGAGCCACACAATAGTGGTGGAGTCGGCAATCCATGGTGGGTCAATGATTACGGCAAGATTGGCAGCCGAGTATGGGCGGGAGGTGATCGCTTTCCCGGGCTCGGTATTTTCAAAGCAGTCAGAGGGTTGCAACAAGCTAATTAGTGAGGGTGCTACACATGCTGCTTCGTTAGAAGACTTAATAGATGCCCTTGGCATCGAAGTGCAAGCAGAAAATGGCCGAAACTACCCACCAGAGCTTGCGCAGATAGCGGCTAAGCTGCTCCAAAATTATCCTCATGGGTTCAGCCTTTTGGATGTCCAAAAATTAACAATGCAAAGCATCGGCGAGACGGCCGCTATGTTGACAAGGAATGAAATGACAGGTATTTTGGGGCGTTATGACAACGGTAATTACTATCTAATCAGATGACTGAAGTGGGGGAAGTATGAAGAACTTAGTGATCGTAGAGTCTCCGTCTAAGGCGAAGACAATAAGCAAGTATCTAGGAAAAGATTACAAGGTGATGGCCACGGTTGGTCATATAATTGACCTACCAAAAAGCAAGCTGGGCATCGACGTTGACAACAAGTATGAGCCTGAATTTACCACGATTAAAGGCAAAGCCGACATCATCAAGAAGCTCGGTACAGCAGCTAAAGGGAAGAAAGTGTTTCTGGCAATGGACCCGGATCGTGAGGGGGAGGCTATCGCATGGCATGTAGCGAAAGCATTGAAATTAAAGAAGCCGCAGCGTGTTGTTTTCTACGAAATTACCAAAGGGGCAGTAAACGAAGCAATATTGGCACCGCGGAAGATCGACGACAACCTCGTCGAGGCACAGCTGGCGCGTCGTGCTCTAGACAGGTTGGTCGGATACAAAGTGTCTGAGCTTGTGTGGAAGAAGATCTGGTACGGACTATCCGCAGGTCGTGTGCAATCAGTAGCTCTCAGGCTAATTGTTGAAAGAGAGAAGGAGATCGAGGCATTTGTGCCTGATGAGTATTGGGATCTGTATGCAATCGTTCAGCACAAGAAGAACGAGCTAAAGGCGAAATTCACCAAGAAAGATGGGAAGAAAAATATACCTGGCAGCAAGGATGACGTAGAGAAAATCAAGAAAGATATCGGCAAAAACGATTTAGAAGTTATCGACGTGCAGACAACTGCCAAGTCGAAGAAGCCATATCCGCCATTCTCGACCTCGCTTCTACAGCAGGCAGCCAACAATCTTTTTGGATTTACTGCCAAGCGCACAATGGGATTGGCTCAGGCGTTATACCAGGCCGGTTACATCACCTATATGAGAACTGACTCATTTAATCTCGCCCAGCAGGCGATAGATGCAGCACGAGACAAGATCGTAGAGCAGTACGGCGAGAAATATCTCCCAGAGCAGCCAAACTACTACAAGAGCCGAAGCCGAAATGCCCAAGAGGCGCACGAGGCGATCCGTCCAACCGATTTCAACACTTCAGATATACAGGTGAAAGCAGATCTAGGCCCAGCGGAGGCGAAGCTGTACAAATTGATCTATGACCGCACATTGGCATGTCAGATGAAGAACCAGCAGACCGAGGTGCTAACCGTGACCTGTGAGGTGGTTGGCAAGTCAAAGGCAAAGTATGAATTCAGAATGGGTGGTGAGAAGGTGCTCTTTGATGGCTTCCGCAAGGTGTGGAAGGCCTCAAGTGAGAAGGATGAGGAGCAGCTACAGCAGATCAGCGAGGTCCAGAAAGGAGAGAAATTGGAGAACAAGAAGCTAGATGCTGAGCAGCACTTTACCAAGCCGAAGCCAAGATACACAGACGCATCCTTGGTCAAAGCACTCGAGCATTACGGAATTGGTCGACCTTCAACCTATGCAACCATCATCAGCACAGTTCAGAGTCGTGGCTATGTAGAGAAGAAGGCGCGTTTCCTTCACCCGCTCGACGTCGGCAGGGTAGTAAATGAATTTTTGATGAAGAACTTCGCGAGCCTAGTTGACTACGAGTATACAGCCGAGGTAGAGGAGAAGCTTGACCTAATATCAGAAGGCAAGGTCGAGTATGCACCTTTCCTCGATAAAGAGTACAAGCCTCTCGTAAAGGATATCAAAGCTGCTGACAAGAGCGTTGAGAAAAACGACGTCGTCATTCTAGGCAAATCAGACGAGAAGTGTGACAAGTGCGGTTCAAAGATGGTAATTAGGCTAGGTCGGTATGGAAAATTCCTAAGCTGCTCGAAATTCCCAGAGTGCAAAGGGATGAAGAGCATCGACGGCGGTGAGGAGAGCATCGACCTTAAGAAGTATAAAAAGCCAGAAAAATGCCCAGAATGCGGTGCAAAGATGCTGCTCAAGAACGGTAAATATGGGCAATTTTGGGCGTGCGAGCGCTATCCAGAGTGCAAGGGGATCGTCCCGATGCTTCTACACGAGAAGTGTCCTGAATCTGGACATCATCTAGTCGAACGCCGAGGCAAGTGGGGCAAGAACTTCATCGGTTGTAGCGGCTATCCGGAGTGCAAATTTATTAAGAAGGTCAAAGCAGAGAAGAAGTCGGAAGATGAAGATGGTGATGATGAGTAGTCGTTAGCAAACCGAAGACCCTTAGCCTGTAACTGTTTAAGATATTTTTCACATTCCTTCATTATAATTAAGCAATGAAGCCTCGTGAAAAATATGAATCCCGCGGATTAGAGTCTCTCTCCGATAGAGAGCTTGCTGCAATCGTGATCTCTAGCGGTAGTCGTGGTGTGCACTATCGTGATATAGCCAATAATCTAGTCACAGAGCTAAGGAAAGGCTCCCCAGATCGACCCGTAGATCTTGAAACTCTTTCGCAAGTCCGCGGGCTTGGCCGTGTGAAATCAATGCAGGTTCTAGCTGGGATAGAGCTTGGTAGGCGTCTTTACCAGCTATATAGCAGCGAGAAGCCTCGCATCTCATCGACGAAAGAATCAGTCGCTCAATTTGAAGATATTAAATATAAAAAGCGCGAATATCTGAAGGCGATCTACTTGAACGCCAGATTTGAGCTGCTCCATAAGGAGGTGATCGGGGTTGGGAATATAGATTCACTTTTTATTCAGCCGCGCGATATATTATTGCCGGCGCTAGAGAAGAACGCACTCTATATAGTGATGGCACATAACCATCCGTCAGGAGTACTTGATCCAAGCAGGCAAGATATTGAGCTTACCGATAGGGTGGGTAGGGTAGCAAAAGAGCTCGGCTTTGTGTTGCTCGACCATTTAATAGTTGCCAAGAATGGATGGCGCAGGATAGTACAGAAGGGTTCAGATCTCGTATAGATCCGAGTGAGGTGCTACAATGATTCTGATTTAGATAGTTTTGTGGCTGCCCATGCTGAAATATAAAGCCGTCCTCTTTGACCTGGACGATACATTGACCAAATCTGGCAAGATATATGACCGTGCACTCAGGTTTGCATCCAATTTCTTGGCGAGGAAGTATTCACTTGATACAGATGAATTCTATAGCCTGGTTGCAGAGAAGCATCTGATCGTTCAGCGCAATTTCCCGACGGTGCACACGCGACACAGCAGGATACTTGTATTCAGGATGGCGCTAGATGAGATGGTTGGGAAGTATGATCTCTCGCTGCTTCCAGATGTTGAGGATATGTACTGGGAATTTTTCATGAACAATATTGAGCTATTCCCAAATGTAGAGTATGTACTTATGCGGATCCGTGATACCGGGATGAAAGTGGCAATCGTATCAGATGGTAGCCTGAGCCTGCGCATCCGTAAGGTGAAGGCTGCGGGGCTATTGCATTATGTCGACCAGATAATCGCCTCGGAAGAGGTGATCTTTGAGAAGCCGTTTAGTGCAATATTTACCCTGGCTCTCTCGCGACTCAAGATTGAGCCAAATGAGGCTGTGATGATTGGGAACAACTATAAGAACGATATCCGTGGTGCGCAGCTAATCGGGATCAGAGCAGGAATTTACGACCCAGCAACCGACGGTAATGTAGAGGGGAAGGATGCAGGCGTACAGGCAGATTTCACGATAAAAGATTATCCTGAGCTACTCACAGAGTTGGGCATTGCAAGCAAATAAGCCAGACACATCAGTCTGATTCTGCGTATAGATCTATGAGCAACTTCGGATTGATGTGTTACGTGACTATGTAATATTTAACGGCTAACACTTCACACCAAGGTGGACTTATAGTATCATCGCACCCATATTTAAAGAGTGTGATTTTGTATGTAGTCGGGCTTGTACCTAGTTCGAATCTAGCTATAACACCCTAATAATTTGAATTACCAAATTGTAATGAATCAGACATTCACTTCGGAATCGGTTTGTGCAGGGCATCCAGATAAGATCTGTGATCAGATAAGCGATGCGATAGTTGATTCCGCCTTATCGCAAGACAAGTACGCTCGGGTTGCAGTTGAGACACTCGTCACTAGAGATAAGACAATTCTTGCAGGTGAGGTCACACTTGCAGGTGAAATTGATTATGAGAATGTTGCTAAAGGAGTAATCCGTAAGCTTGGGTACACTGACGATAAACTGGGGTATTCGGATCGATCCCCAATATCAGTATTCATCCATAAACAATCTCAGACAATTTCGGATGTAGTAGATAAGGCTGGTGCAGGGGATCAGGGTATTATGTATGGATATGCGACTAATGAAACAGCAGAATTCATGCCAACCCCCATTGTATTATCACACACCTTTGCACATGAAATTGACAGGCTCAGGGAATCCAAAAAGATCCCATATTTGAGACCTGATGGAAAAACACAAGTGACTATTCAGTATAAAGATGGAAAACCATACAAAATCTTAAACATTGTTTTAGCAGCGCCGCACAAAGAAAATGTAACTCCCGACCAGGTAAAAGAGGACTTCTATGAAAATATTATTGTCCCGATGAGTGATAAATTCGGGTTTGCATTAATCTCTAGAGAGAATGTTTACGTGAATGGTGGTCCATGGTATATCGGTGGTCCAGCTTCAGACACAGGTGTAACGGGGCGCAAGATAATTGTTGATTCTTACGGCTCGTTTGCACGAGTTGGAGGTGGCGCTTTTAGCGGCAAAGATCCAACCAAAGTTGATCGTTCGATGGCTTATTTTGCAAGGTACATAGCCAAGAATATTGTAGCTCATGGATTGGCCGACAAGGTTGAGACTAGGCTTGCGTTTACTTTTGGAGGGCATTATCCTCTTATGAGTGATTTTGATACTTTTGGGACAAGCAAGTCACCTAATAATGTGATTGTAGATTTTGTAAAGAGTTTAGTGGGCAATCTTTCGGTCTCTGAGGTGATTGACTTTCTTGAGCTGAGAAACCCAATCTATCTAGCTACAGCGGCATACGGGCATTTCGGGAGAGAAGATTTCCCTTGGGAGAAGATTCGAGCGTAAAGTATAAGTAAGTAAATATTCGGATGTATAAGATATACGTATTCGTTCCACAAGATAGCACTGATAAAGTAATTCAAGCAATGGCAGAAGCTGGAGCTGGAGTTATTGGCAACTATTCTCATTGCGCATTCATTACTTCTGGACATGGAAATTGGCTAAGTAAGGCTGGTGCAAAGCCAGCGATCGGTGAAGTCGGAAAGATGAGCAGAGAGCCTGAGAATAAAATCGAAATGGTGTGTCCGGAGGATAGATTGGGTGCTGTACTAGAGGCAATAAAGAATTCACATCCATATGAAACTCCAGCAGTTGATGTTATTGAAATGAAGACGCTAGCGGTGCTAGATTAGTTTTAATCTTCCCACGTGCCTAAGTAATATCCTTCTGTATAGCAGCACCCTCGGCTTGCGCCGAGATAATAAATTTGTTATCATCCCGACGTAAATCTCGCATACTTCGAAAGTTTCCTGGGCATTGCCCTTCGGAGTAGGTGGCCTCAACCCGAAGCTAGAAAGCTCGGAGAGGTAGATAAATTATAGTAAGGAAATATTTTATGGCAGAAGCTAAGAAAGCAGCTCCAGTTAAAGGAGCGCAGGCAGTCCAGACAGAGGCTGCAGCACCTAAGAAAGCTAAGGTGCAAATTCCATCACTCGACGAATTTCTGAATGCGGGTGTTCATTTTGGTCATAGGACCAGCCGCTGGCATCCAAAGATGCAGCAGTATATCTATACTTCGCGAAACGGAGTGCATATCATCGACCTCGTAAAGACGATGCAGATGCTTGATACCGCACTCGAGAAGATTCAAGATGCAGTAGAAAAGGGCTCAGTGCTCTTTGTAGGTACAAAGGGTCAGGCAGCTACTTTGGTGCAGAATATCGCGATAGAGAATGGTGCGTTTTACATCAATAACAGATGGCCAGGTGGTCTTTTCACAAATTTCTCAATGATTAAGAAGAGTGTCGACAAGCTTGTATCTATGGAAGAGCAGCTTGCAGCCGGCGCACAGGGTCTAGTAAAGAAAGAGCAGCTAATGCTCGCACGTGATGTTGAAAGATTGAACAAGCTTTACAGTGGTATCAAGTTTATGGACCGTCTCCCAGAATTGGTTGTTGTAATCGACAGCAAGGTCGAGATGAACACCATCCGTGAGGCAGCAAACATGAAGATCCCTGTAGTCGCATTGATTGACACCAACTGTGATCCAGAGCTCGTAACTTACCCGATCCCAGCCAACGATGACTCGATCAAGAGCATCCGACTATTTATTGAGCTCTTTGGTAAGGCTCTAAAGGGTGGTAAGCGATCGGAAGCAGTAATCTCACTCAGGCAGTCGCATGAGGCAAAATTGCATGCATTGTCTACAGAGTTCGAGCGGGAGACGGAGAGAAAAGCTGCAATGGAGGAGCAGGATCGCGAGAAATTGAAACGAATGCGAACAGGTGAAGCAGTTCCAGAAGTAACAAAGGCTTCAGTTGTGAGAGTAGTGAAGAAAGAAGCTCCAAAGGCAGAGGTAGCTAAGGCAGAGAAGCCAAAGGTATCACCAAAAGCAGCAAAGCCAAAGAAGGCAGCTGTGAAGAAGGAGACAGAGAAAGCTTCGGCACTTGGTGACCTCGGACTGCCAGCAAGGACAGTTAAAGCCCTCGAAGCAGCAGGTTACAGCACCGCAGCAAAGATCAAGAAGCTCTCTGCTGAGCAGCTCATGGATATCAAGGGTATCGGCGAGAAAGCTGCAAAAGATATATTAAAGGCTGTTAAATAGCCAAATAAATGCCCGATCCGGTCTGGCATTTCCTAAATTAAGCTAAATAATTAAAAGAAATGGCAAAAGCAGATACGAAAGTAAAGATTGATGCAAAAGATATTATGTTTCTGCGTAATAAGACATCGGCTGGAATCGGGCTTTGTAGAGAGGCATTAGAAGTCACTGGTGGAGATATAGAAAAGGCAATCGCCTATATCAACGAGAAAAGTGATGCAGTTAGCAGGCTCCACAATATGACTGGCGCAAAGATCGGTCTTTGTAAGATCGCATTGCAAGACGCAGAGCAAGATTTTGAGAAGGCTTTGCAGATTATCAAGGAGCGAGGTTGGGAGTCTGATCCAGTCGACGACAGCAACGAGAAAGTAGGCGAGGGTGCAATCGGTGTATACCACCACGGTACAGACCGCAAGACTGTAGCTCTGGTTGAGGTGCAGTGCATCACAGATTTCGTAGCCCGAAACGAGAAATTTATCGAGCTTACAAATGAGCTTGCTAAGCAGGTGGCAGCAATGAAGCCGAAGTTTGTATCGAAGGAGTCTATCCCTGAAGATAAGGTAGCCGAGCTTCGCGAGCTTTTCACCAGAGAGGCTAAGGAAGAGGGCAAGCCGGAGAATATCCTTGAGAAAATTATTGAGGGTAAGATGGCAAAGTATTTCGAAGAGAATTGTCTAATGCAGCAGAAATGGTTCAAGGATGACTCAAAGACGATGCAGAATCTTTTCGACGAAGCGATCTCACAGATGGGCGAGGCTCTCGTCATAAAGAGGATTCTCCTCTGGGAATTTGGCAAATAGTCACCCCGCTAACTTATAGTGTGGTCCTCGATGCTCATGCAATACTGGTTGTAAAGCTCCGTTAAATCTCGAGTTCATGGTTGGGATATTGATCTGTGAGGTTCTCGTTAAACTGGCAGTCTAATCATGGTTAAGGTGTTGTGAAATGCCGCACACTATAAGTTAGCGGGGTGACTTGTTGGATCTGATATACTAGAGAAGCGAATTCGTTAGGAGTGCATTATTGAGATAATGCCTGTGGGATTAATGAATTTGCAAACTAATCTCTAGCAATATCTAATAAATGGATGAAGCGAAGCTAACTGCTGATATGGGTAAATGTGTCGATCACTTAAGGGATGATTTGGCACAGCTAAGGACAGGACGGGCAACTGTTGAGTTGCTTGAGCCAGTCAAAGTAATGGCATACGGAGCTGAAAACCCGATCAAAAGCATCGCAAATGTAGCGGTGGCAGATTCGAAGACCTTGGTCGTTCAGCCGTGGGATAAGTCCATAGTGGCAGAGATAGCCAAAGGAATCAGCGCCGCTAACCTCGGCTTCTCAGTAGTAGAAGAGGGTGATTTTGTAAGGGTTAGCCTTCCTGATCTCACAGAGGAGCGGAGAAAGGACTTGGTCAAAGTAATGAAGGAACGGGTAGAGGCCTCGAGAGTAGCAGTAAGGAGTGTAAGGCATGAATATATGGAGGCGATCGAGGATGCCGTCAAGAACGGCATGTCAGAGGATGAAGGGAAGAGGCAGAAAGAGAGCGTCGAGAAGGCCGCAAAGAAGTGCAATGACGAGATTGAGCAAGTTAGGGAGCAGAAAGAGGCCTCCTTAATGGAAGTGTAACTTTGATTCTGATAGATTGTCTCGAGTAAAGAATTCATCAATATGGAAATTTTTATAAACATCGTATTAACAATTGTTGTATTAAACCTGCTGATTTTCCTGCATGAGCTGGGGCATTTCATCGCCGCAAAGATCATGAAGGTGCGAGTTGATGAATTTGCGCTCGGTATGGGGCCAAAGGTGATAGGCAAAGAGTTCAGAGGTGTCCTGTATGCGATCCGCATGCTCCCAATCGGTGGTTTCGTCCGAATCTATGGTGAGGGTGATGAGCCGGGCAAGAGCTATACAGCCTTAAAGAAAGATCCAAGCAGCTTCCAGAGCAAGAAGTTGTGGCAGAAGATTGTGATACTTTTTGCGGGTGTTTTCATGAACTTAATGACTGCGGTGGTGATCTACTACGCTTTCCTTGGCATGTCAGGTTTTCGATTCCCATTCCCAGCGGCAGAGCTAGGCATTACACCACCATTTGGTGAGGCGCAGGTAGAGAAGCTAGGTGATCTCTCATATAGCGAGCTGATTGAAGATGGTGCTGCGGAGGAGGCTGGGTGGCCTGAGAGCGGCTATATTATCGCTGTTGGCGATGGCCATGATATGAGTCCAATCGAGTACGACTTTGAATTCCGAGAAGTGATTGCTGACAATGCAGGGGAAGAGATAGTTGTAGAGATTTGCGAATCGATAGAAGAGGATGACAGCTGTGAGCTTTACCCAACACTGGTGAGTGATGAAGGTAGGGTAGGCATACTGCTCGGCTTCAACTCGCTCCAATATATCCAGTATTACGGGTTAGAGGTGTACCTTGGTGGGTTTGTGCACTCGATAAATGTGATCTATGTCAGCATAGCCCAGATGGGGAAAATCTTCTCACAGTCTGCGGCCACCGGCGATTACTCGACTGCACTGAATGTGGTATCTGGCCCTCTCGGACTTTACTATGTGATTGATTTCATTAAAGGGCTCGGCTGGATGGGGGTTCTTGATCTTATTGCTAACCTGAGCTTGACCCTGTTTGTAATTAACCTGCTGCCGATCCCTGCGCTTGATGGGGGAAGGATTGTCTTGGCGGTTGCAGAATCGACAATGGGACGATACTTCAGCAAGAGAGTGGAGGCGTGGCTGATCAGGATAAGCTTTGTGATGATGATGCTTCTGATGCTTGCCATCATCCTTAAAGACATTATTTATATAGAAAATTTGCAGAATCTTTTCGGTTAATGTAGATTAGATGAAGGTGCGGCATATTTGTCGTACATTCGGTATGAATACCGCATTAACTTGAAGCTGGGGAATGCAAAGTGGCTGTCCGTTTCCGTCTGAGCAAGAAAGGTATGTTTATCTCCTCTAGGAGGGCTTTTTCTTCTGGCAGCTGTTGCGGGTGTGGCTATTTGGCTTATTAATAGAACCGAGCAGGTCGCTCCAGATGATAGTGCGGCTTCGATATGTTGTAACTCATTTACCTGTCCTGATGGTCGATGCGGCTGGTGCAGGACTGACTCTTACAATCCCTGTACGCCTGGTGTGAATTGTCCAGCAGGCTACACGGGAGATTGTGAATGACAGATGGAGGGAGTTTTGTGGCATGGATAACTCCTCCGGTTTCAGCAATGGCAACGAGTGTGATGCAGATCCCGGAGATTCGCTGGTGGCGCCTCGGAGAGCCTTGTTGTGATGCAGATGGCCAAGGCCACAATCGGCTCCTGGGATCACGGATGTAACACCGCCGTTACAATGTCTAGACGCCTCTGGTAACAATCAGGCAGCACCGAACGAGCAGGGTACATGTGGCTCATATCGGTGGTACGGAGTGTCAAGGAACCCCAACCTGTAACAATAACGGCTGCTCAGCTGTGAAAATAGCGAAAATTGTTCATACCAAACAGCTGAATTTAACTGCCCGTTTGATACAGATGTCCAGGGGCAGATCCCTGTGTCATGCAACGACGCAAACGGCAGCTCAGGTAGCGGTCGTGGATATTGTGTGACTATGCAGTATGATGTGACCGGCTGTCGAGGTACAAACGCTAATGTGGTGTGGATTGATGCTGATGGGACTCGCTGTAGCTCAAACGATGCCAGCCAGGCTGGCGCGAGTGACTACTTGGCATGGTGTCTCGCAAGAGATGATTTTGACGTATCAGCTTGTGTCCCTGAGCCAGATCCATACTGTGGTGATGGGACAGTAGATCCAGGGGAGGCTTGTGACCCTGAAGCTGCAAATACATGTGAGTTTGGAGCTTGCAATACGAACTGTACCTGCCCTCAAGAGCCACCTCCAAGCTGTGGAGATGGAGTAGTCGATGAAGATGAGGGTGAAGAGTGTGATATGAATGCAGGCTCATGTACATATGGTGCTTGTCAGTCTGATTGTCTCTGCCCAGATCCAAATCCTGGATGGGAGATTGAGAAAGTCGGTACGCCAAGCTGTTCCACTACAGGTGATCCATATGCAGACGTCGAGTATGTAATTGAAGTAAGTAATAACGGTACGACACAGGGTACGCTTGAGACAGTAGTTGATCAGCTTAGATGAAGCTGTGCAGCCAGATTGGATTATACAGAGCAGCATCATTCCTCCTGGAGTAGTCGATGGTAATACCATCACTTGGGAGATAAATGAGGTGTTTGAGCCAGGTGATTCTATGACTTTGAGTTATACATTGCGTGTGCCTAGGTCAGCCTTCGGACAGATTGAGAACTTGGTAACTGCAACTCCAGAGGAGGGTGAGCCTTTCACAGATGAGAGTACTGTAATGGTCTCATGCACAACTCCTGTGACAGGAATCTTCGACTCGACAAGGTCAAAGGTTGTCGCTGGAGTGCTGATGATCATAATCAGCGGTGCATACCTAGCCTTTGAGAAATTCGACATCATCTCTGTCAATGCATTGCACTCGGCAAAGGGTGGAATCAATAAGAGATATGGCAAAGAGGCGAAGGTAAGCAAGTCTCGAAAGAGATTTGAGCGAGACTGGTAGAACCACAACGCACCTTTTGTTGCGCTGACCTATAAGCCGACTACTTGGTGGTTTCAGACTTGCTGCATCGAATGTTTGCCTAACCGGACGTGGGCGGATCTATAGGTCAGCGCAACAGTTTGATTATTTCGTATAGATCATGTAATTTGATATAAGGAAATCTTAATTTCTCATTAACTGTTTTACAGAACTAGATATGGCTGTACGAATGTCCAGAGGTGCAAAGATAATAACAGGGATTGTAGGATTTCTGCTTGTAACTACAGCTGTAATTGTTGCTTTAGTCATGCTCACTGATCTAGAAGAGCAGATCGGTCTTGGTGGGTCTAGTGCAAGTTCAGAAGATTGTCCTTGTGGTGGATATAATGAGGGCTGGTGTGATGAGAACGCTTGTACTCAGAATGCGGCTTGTAGAGGAGATGATGGAGAGCCATACCCAGAAGGTGCACCTTGTAACGGCAATGTCCCAACGAATGGTGGTTGTGAAGATAGTCTCTTCCACTGCTCAAACACAGGTAGCTGTATCCCGGAAAATCAATGCCCATCAGGTGGTGGCAATCAGCAGCAATGCAACACATGTGTAGGAAGCTGTGGTCATACTGGCTGTAATGTACAGTGTGATGGAATAGACCCTCATGAATGTGGATTTTTCTCAGGAACAGATTACTGCCGCGGACAGCGTGGTGACGGTTGCAACTCAGCAATGGGCTTCGACCCAGAAGTATTCCCAACCCTTGATCCAGACGGACCGTTTATCGGCAATGGTGGCAGCAATGTTGAGGTTGGCGAAAGCGTTGACCTAAGCTATACACCAGAGGGCGGTTCAACGATCAATGTAACCACTTCGACCTGGTGCTCAACGGTACAGGCGGACAGCAATGCTCCTAACGGTGCTTATTCAATTGTATATATTGGTGATAACGGCGAGATCTGTGCAGAGGTGGATGATGGCAATGGTGGAAGGACACATAGAGATGACCAGGGCAACCCATGTGACCCAGACGAGCTAGATTGGGATTGTGATAACGATCCTCCTGAGTGTGCAAGTAGCCTTACAGCAAGCTGTGTAGGTACAAACCAGGTGCGATTCAACTGGACAAATCCAACGACCACTCCGGTTAGCCAGATCTTGAGACTAAATAGCGATCCTACAAATGAATTCCAGTGCATGGGTGTTGGTCCAGAGCATCTAGCCGATCCAAGTCTCCCAAGATATGTAGGTTGTCAGACAGTTATGTGTTACAACCCAAGTACTGACCAGGAAGCAGCGGCAATCGCAAACTCAAGCGCCCCTAACGGCTATACATGCCAGGGTGTCTCAGTATGTCCAAACGGCAACACCAGCTGTGTAGTTGGCTGTCCTGTCGGATGGGCTTGTGTAGCCAATAGGTACTGTCTAGCAAATACCTCATGTGAGCTGTACGACCAATATCTGGTATCTCAGGGTACTCAGGTGGGCTCAAATCCAGCAACAAGAAGCCATACAGTCACAATACAGCCAGGTGAGACCTATCAATGGTCAATCCAGGATCAGGCGAATGGATGTCGAGTAGATGTTGGTAACTTTACCTGTGGCCAGGGTACACCACAAGAGGATGAGGCAACCGCAACAGGACGAGTATATTGTCAGGATACAGGATCGTCGACTACATATCCTGTAGCTGGGGTCACAGTCAGGGCACGTGTATGTCCTCCCGATGAAGCATGTACAAACGTAAATGTAACAACTGATGCCAACGGTAACTATACAATTGATGTACCAACTGCTGAGGATGAGGAGTTTAACGTAGATGCCTCGATAACAAATCTACCAACAGGAACTCTCTCCACAGGACAGCCGTTCTCAAGTATGAACCCAAATTCAACTACCCCTGCAACTGGTGACAATTTCGCCGTAAATTGTAACAGTGGCACTGAATGTACAGATACAGGTGAGGTGTGTGGTCCAAATGATTCAGTCGGTGGTAGCGGTACTTACTCTAGCTGCGGTGTTGCTGCTGGTACCGAGGTAGGCGGTCTAGACTTTAGATTTACTAACTGTGCAGCCCCAACACAGAACGAGTGTATGGAGGAATGCTCGACTGATAATGACTGTGCTGGTGATCTGATCTGCTCTGGCGGAATGTGTGTCAACGACGCATGTAGTGTTGATGACCAGGATGAACAGTGTCTATGTGAGACAGAGAATCCAGACTGGAATATGGCCAAGAACCACGATATCACATGTGAAGCAGACGGGACAGCTTCATCAGCAGTTGTGAACTATACTATCACGGTAAGCAATACAGGCGATGGTGAGGGAGTATTGGAGCAGGTAATTGACACACTTGATCCTGATGTAGATATGTCATGGGTAGACGCTAGCTCGATTACCCCAAGCTACGGTACTATAGTAGGTCAGACAATTGTGTGGGAGATCCCATTGGCTGAGCAGACCTTTGATCCAGGTGAGACCCGAGAATTTACCTATACAGTTGTATTCCCTGAGCAGTACTATGCAACTTACGATAATAATGTAGAGGCATTCCCTGGAGATGGTGGTGGCGGTGATGATACCGTGTTCACAGCAGAGGATACAGTGGATGTTACTGGTATATTCTGTCCTGAGACAGGCACGCCTACAGACCCAGATCTACCTGATACAGCAATCATTAGCCCAAGTGCTGCAGTGAAAGTACTTATCGGATTGGTAATTGTGGTAGGTAGTGTGGCTTACCTTAGGTCAGATAGATATGATGTGTGGTTCCTGAGATTAATGAGCAAGGATGAGAGACTTGACTACACCAAGGAGAAATTTGAGAAGGGTGTAGAAAAGAAGCGAAAGGGTGGCAAATAAAGCCCTTGGTCACTTGTTTCCCTGGTAACCGGGTGTTATAATCACACCGTTTTAAGATATAAGCTT
Source organism: Candidatus Dojkabacteria bacterium (assembly GCA_030583845.1). Classification (NCBI taxonomy): domain Bacteria; species Candidatus Dojkabacteria bacterium. The sequence continues at coordinate 290,725 of CP129478.1, read as the reverse complement.
GTTGGAAAGCAGAATGGCTGTTATCGTACACTCAAACGAAAATGTTGATAGCGCACTGAAAAGATTGCACAGAGAGGTATTGCGAGAGAAGATTCTCGAGACCTACCGTGACCGCGTATACTTCGTAAAGAAGTCTCAGCTTGCAGCAGATAAGAGGCGAGAATGGGCTAAGATGAAGCGCCGAAGAAGAAGCGCAGCCCGCCGAGCTAGGTCAAAGAGATAGGCCGATTTTGGCTGGATTTTGTAATTTTGAGAGCTGTGAATTTGCCTTTTTCAGGGTGTAGGATTACTATTTATTGAGTGCGAGCTAAATTGAGCAGGTTCCAAACATGGCTTCAGGGATAATCGACCAGTTAAGGACAGATACATTTCAAGCAGTGAAGGATGGAGATGAGATGAAGGCAGGAATTGCCCGTCTCGCTATGGCGGCAGTTAAGAATGCGGAGATTGAGAAAGGCTCGGAGTTCACCGATGAAGAGGTGCAGAATGTCCTGCGGAAAGAGGCAAAGAAGCTCTCGGATTCGATTGAGCAGTTTAATGCCGCTGGGCGGGAGGAGTTAGTCTCAGCGACCCAGGGTCAGCTTGATTATCTGAATAGTTTCTTGCCAGCAATGATGAGCGAAGAGGAGGTCGGTGCGGTTGTTGATGCTGTTATCAAAGAGAGCGGAGCCGCTGGGCCTCAAGATATGGGGAGGGTGATGGGTCAGGCAATGGGCAGGCTGAAAGGTCAGGCCGATGGTGGTGTAGTAAAAAGTGTAGTTGAGCAGAAATTGGCAGCATTATGAAATTTGAGATACTTGGATTGGCAAAAGATCAGCTTGAAAGTAGCTTCGGAGTGAAAGAAGAGCAGTTCGCTAAAATGCTCTCTGAAGTAGTTGAGAGCAAATTCGCCAAACAGAAAAATTTGGTAAATATTGTCTTCGTAGATGAAGAGGAGATGCAGCGGATAAATAGGGAGAACAGAGACACGGACAGTAGCACTGATGTGCTTGCGTTCAATATGCCAGAGGGAAGCGATGTCTTTGGCGAAGTGTATATCTCGCTTGAGGATGTAAGGAAAAATGTAGTTGATAATGGTGTCTCTTCGGTGAAGGAGGAGTGTATCAGGATGATTATGCATGGCATCCTGCATCTTTTTGGATATCAGCATGAGGATTATTTTGACGAGAATCGCGACGATCTTGAAATAATGTATAGAATGCAGGAAGATATGTTGGGTGAGTTCATGGAGAAATTACCCAAATAGTATAAAGTGGCTTTGCTGCCTGAAATAAGTTGTTGATTATTGAGCATGCTTCTAATTGTAGGATTGGGCAACCCAGGATCTAAATATGAAAATACGCCGCACAACGCCGGCTATCTTTTCTTGGATCAGCTGAGGGAATTCCTCGGGTGGGACACACTCTATTCTGTAGGAGATTGGGAAGAAGATAAGATGTTTGAGAGCCAGATCTGTAAGGCACGTGTCGGCGGAGAGACAAAGGTGATGCTGGTAAAGCCTCTTACATTCATGAATGCGTCTGGGCGAGCAGTGAGCAAGATAGTTAAGAAATTTGAGGTGAGAGTCTCAAGCGGCTTGGTGGTTGTACATGATGACCTAGATATCAAGCTCGGACAGTATAAGCTCCAAAGGGCAAAAAGCCCCAAAGCTCATAACGGAATCACAAGCGTCGAGCTATCTCTCGGCACAAACGACTTCCTCCGACTCAGAATCGGTGTCGAAAACCGTAGTGAAAACAATCGGATCCCCGGCGAAGATTATGTACTTAACAAGATGAGCCAGGAAGAGCTCGACACCCTGAAAGAGATCGGCACTGACGCCACGAAGAGTCTAAGAACCCTCGTTGAATTCTAGCTTCCTTTTCACATATGCTTGACCATTCAATTTTCAAAAACGAGCTTGATAATATCCAGCCTGTAGAGGGCCGAGCCAATGATAAGCAGCTCGTGCTGGTCACTGGCTTGCCTAAATTTCTCAACCAGGTAGGTGCAAATCTACTTGCCTCACATTATGGTCAGCGAGTTGAACTAGTCCAAATTGCCGACAAAGAGTCACTCGAGGAGCTTATGGAGAATATCGATAAGCTAAAGGTCGATTCGGTTAAGATAGCTGTTGGAAAAGAGCTACAGTTAGCCGAGAGACTGGTATCTTACAACTATATGCGAGTCAGTCGAGTCTGGGAGCCTGGAGAATTCTCACTATTTGGCGATGTGGTTATATGCTGGCCCAAAGATGGATCTCATCCAGTGAGGGTGAGTTATTTCGGCAATGAGGTCGAGTCGATATCGTTGCTCGATCCTGTGACCCGGAAGAAGAGCGAGGAGTTGAAGAGCTTCGAACTGATAAATAATGAGAGTGGGCTGTCGTTTGCTTCTGTAATTATCGGGGAGTCTTTGGTATCGGACAAAGAAAAGGCAAATATCCAGCCGCCTATATTTGTCGTGATTGAGAGCCTCTCGAATATTGAGAGGGGAGAGATACGACTACCTTCGATCGATATAGGATTTAGGCAGCTGCCAATTAAGGAGATCTACAAGAACAACGCAGAGGTAATTGGGAAATTATTAAACAAATATATTGCTGACGGGTATAAGGTGGATCTCATAGTTAATGGAAAGTCGGAAGAGGGCAGGCTGCCTGAAGAGCTGAAGAAAGTCGGCAATGTAGTATATAGCCGCACATTGCCTTTCACCACATCGAAAGGGTTTATATCTTCTCTCAACAAAGAGCTATATGTGACACCTTTTGAGCTATTTGGGAGCATCGATACGCAGAAATTTGCTAAGCTGGCTGGGCGATCTAAGAGCAGCGTGAATACGAGTGATGAGTTTTTGCGCAACTTGCTGCCTGGAGATTTTGTGGTGCATGAGGATCATGGAATCGGTGAGTATGTGGGAATCGTTGATAGGGGCGAGGAGCTGTTTGTGCTGGTTAAATATGCAGGGAAGGATAGGCTCTATGTGCCGCTAGATCAAATCTCCCGGCTCACACGATATCTAGGGACAGGTAGGCGAGTACCTAAGCTTACGACTCTTAACAGTGGAGCCTGGAGAAGGGTGAAACATAAGGTTGAGGAGGATGCCGAGAAATTGGCAAGGCACCTGCTCAGAATCTATGCACTGAGGAAGATGAATAAGGATAAGGGAATAATAGTAGACAGTGGTAGCAGGGATGTCGAGAAGTTTATCGACGCATTTCAGTTTACGGATACAGATGATCAAAGTGCGGCTACAGAAGAGATAATGAGTGACCTATATAGTGGTGTACCGATGGATAGGCTAATCGTAGGGGATGTCGGCTTCGGCAAGACAGAGGTGGCAATGAGGGCAATGTTTGCTGCAGTAGACTCGGGACACCAAGTAGCATTCCTGGCACCTACGACGATACTCGTTGAGCAGCATCTTGCCGTGCTAAGGGAACGATTTAAAGATTTTGACGTTAGCATTGCCTCTATATCGCGCTTCCTTGGGAAAGGAGAGGTGCAGGAGGTTATAGATGGAGTGGCAAAGGGTGAGGTGCAAATTGTTGTGGGTACTCATTCTCTCCTGAGCGACCAGGTGAAATTTAATAAACTTGGGCTTGTAGTGATCGATGAGGAACAGAAATTTGGTGTTAAGCATAAGGAGAAGCTAAAAGCGCATAGAGTAGATGTACATGTGCTCTCAATGAGCGCTACTCCGATACCGCGCACGCTCAATATGGCTCTCTCCGGTATTCGTGATATTAGCGTAATCTCAACACCACCATCAGGTAGGAAGCCAATTCGTAATCACTTTGCCAAATTTTCATGGAGTCTAGTGGAGAAAGCTGTAAAGGGCGAGGTAGATAGAGGTGGTCAGGTATACTTTCTGCACAACAATGTGAAAAATATGGCTTCTATCAAAGCTCAGATGGCTGAGAAGCTTGGACCGAAGATAAAGATTGAGATGGCGCATGGGCAGATGGATGACGATATGCTGGGAATGGTGATGCGAGAGTTTGCGGCAGGAGATATAGATGTGCTGGTTTGCAGTACGATTATTGAGAACGGTATCGACCTCCCTAATGTAAATTGTCTCATCGTCAACGACGCCGAGAACTTCGGACTCTCACAGCTCTATCAGATCCGTGGTCGAATAGGGCGCTCCGATAAGCAAGCTTACGCTTATTTCACATATAAGAATCTCCGTGGTGATGCAGGCAATCGCCTCGATGCTTTGTCTGAATCTGAAGAGCTGGGCTCTGGGTTGCTTCTCGCAAATCGAGATCTCGAAATACGAGGCGCTGGAAATGTGCTCGGACGAGAACAGTCGGGCTCAATCGATACTGTTGGGTATGGATTGTTCATGAAAATGCTTGAGGACAAGATCGAAGAGATGCGCGCTAAGCCAGCTTAAGCTGTGGAACATGGAAGTGGGTTTCACAAATCCATGTTCAAATTATTTGCACGATGGCAGCTGGCGTATTATCAGAACAGTTTGTTCAGGCAGGTGGAAGTAACTATTAGCCTCTAGTGTGCTGTGGCCGCGATCTCTGTGAATTTGCCTTCAACTATTCCAATGCTCTTGTTTAAAATCCCTCTGAGAAAGCATTAATCAGCTGTAGAGTGGGGGCTGTTTTAATTAGAGCTTTGTTAAATGCGAATATACCCCTAGGGAAGGGCAACTATATCACCTCACTACATTTGTTTGCTCTCTGAAATATTTGAAACTATGATGGCCATATGGCAGACGTCCTTTACCGAAAATATAGATCACAAACCTTCGACAGCCTTCTGGGTCAAGAACATATTACCCGAATATTGAAAAATGCTGTGCTGACAGATAGTTTGTCGCATGCCTATCTCTTTGTTGGGTCACGTGGCACGGGAAAAACAAGCACCGCTCGCATACTTGCCAAGGCAATTAATTGTGAAAAGCTCACCAAAGAGGGCAATCCATGCAATGAGTGTAATGCCTGCAAGTCAATCACCTCTGGCACATTTCTTGATCTGATAGAAGTAGATGCCGCATCTAATCGAGGTATTGACCAGATTCGCGATCTCAAAGAGAAGATCGAATTCTCCCCAACCGAGGGAAAGTACAAGATCTACATCATCGATGAGGTTCATATGCTTACTACTGAGGCGTTCAACGCACTTCTGAAAACGCTTGAGGAGCCGCCAGAGCATGTGATCTTTATGCTGGCTACTACCGATGTTCATAAGCTTCCAGCGACAATTCTTTCGAGGTGTCAGCGATATGATTTCCGCTTGGGCACAGAGAAAGATGTTGAGCAGCTTATCCTAAATGTGGCTGGCGATGAGGGTGTCACACTCTCAGAGGGTGCGCTTAGGCTGCTAATTGAGAATTCTAGGGGAAGCTATAGAGATGCCCTCTCACTGCTTGACGTGGTTGTAAGCGGACAAGCGGCAAGCGATAAGCCCGACGAGGTGAGTGAGAATGAGGTACGCCTCATTCTTGGTGTTCCAGATTCTACTATGGTCTACTACCTGCTTGAAAATCTGGTCAATCGCGACCCGGAGAAGGCACTAAACCTGATCGACGAGCTAGATGTTAAAGGTGTTGATCTACAGCAATTTGTCCGCTACGTGCTTAATTCCCTGAGGCAGATCTTGGTCGATAAGATGCGCAGCCGTGAAGAGCAGAGCGAGTACGGTTTCATCAAGCAGATGAGCAAGCGAGATGTGATAAAGATGATCAATCTCTTCCTTGATGCCGATCGTAAACTGCGCTCAGCTCATTTGCCAAAGCTGATCATCGAGGTTGTAGTTGCAGAGATCTGTTTCGATGATGGAAGTGGTGCGGTTTCTGGCAGCGATAGGCAGGGTGGTGGCAACTCCGCTAGCCCTAAGAAAGAATCCAGCTCTAGCAAGGATAGTGAGAAGCCTGTAGAAAAGCCTGCGGCCAAGTCGGGTGAGAAGAAGGCGAAAGCAGTTGCAGAAAGTAAGAGCGAAGTCGCAGAGGTGAGTCAGTCGAAGGAAGGCGAGAAGGTCGTAAGCAAGGACAGTGGTAAGGATAATGCCGAGTCAAAGGCAGCAAAAAAGAGTGAAACCGCAGTAGTCGATCCAGTTTCACAGGCAGAAACGAAGGGAGGCAATGCTGATCTCTCCATGAAAGATGTCGAATCAAAGTGGGGCGAGATTATCAACCGACTACAGCAGCACAACGGCCACCTATATGCATTCTTGAAAGCGAGCAAGCTGCAGGGATTGGAGAAGGGCACGGTAAATATCGAGGTGCCTTTTGAGTTTCACAAAGATAGAATTGAGTCACCAAAGAGCCGAGAGATCATCTCTTCGGTATTCGCTGATGTATTTGGTGGAGTATTGGCATATAGGTGCGTGGTAAACGAGTCGGCACAGACAAAGCGACCGGTTGCAGCTGATGTGATCCTGAAGAGCATCCCAAAGCCAGAGCCAAAGGATGCGAAGAAGGCAGATGGAGCAAAGTCTGAAGGTGGTAATGGTGACCAGAAACCAAGGAAGATGAATAAGAAGATAGAGGCAATATTTGCTGGCCTATAGAGGTGTGGGGCGCTACGCTGTGAGCAAAGCTACATGTTTCTCCTGCCCTCGAGGGCTCTCTTGAGTGTTAACCTATCCGCATACTCCAAGTCAGCACCGGTAGGAAGCCCAGTCGCAAGTCTGGTAATCTTCACCTTCTCCTCAGAGATAAGCTTCTGCAGTACCTCTTGTATATGGTTTGCCGTTGCTTCGCCCTCAAGGCTTGGGTTCGTAGCCACGATGATCTCGATACTCTCGTTTTCACTGACTAGCTGATTGACGCGCTGCTGTAGCTCTTTGAAGCGTAGCTCGTCTGGTCCAATACCGTCAGCCGGGGAGATTACACCACCAATTACGAAATATAGGCCGTTAAATATGGCTGAGCTTTCAAAGGCGACCACATCTAGCGGCTCCTCAACAATGCAAAGCTTATTCTGCTCTCTTAGGCTATTTGAGCAGATGTCGCACACCTCTTTCTCCGCCACGTTGTAGCACTTTGAGCAATTAACCACCTTCTCATCCATCTCTTTCAATGCATCTGCCAGCCGTACGGCGTCTTGGTTGCTTGATCGGATGTAGTGGTAGGCCATCCGTGCGGCAGACTTGGCACCTACACCTGGTAGGCGCTCAAACTCTTCAATCACCTTTTGTACTGATTTCGGAAGATAGGACACAATGATTGTGTGCTAATTTAGTTGTGGCTCTAGAGCAGGGCTAGTTTCCAAGCATACCCTTGAGCGAGTCCATGTCGAACTCTTTCATCATCTCCTTCTGCAGCTTCTTCTGGTAATCTTTGAATGCTTCCTTCATCGACCTCTTCAGCTGGTCATACATGTCGGGTGAGAGGAGCGCGTCGTCAATATTGATATCTTCGAATTCTTGGGCTGCATTCATGAAAATTTTAACATCTCCCTGCTTTGATTCTCCGCTAATTATCTTCTCGCGAAGCTTTGCCTGCATCTTCTTTGCCTCTCGCTGCATCTTGTATAGATCCTTCATCTGTCCAAATGAGTTTGCCATTTTGTAAATTTCATTAAATTAGAAACTTGCTGATTGTATCACTGGTATGGCTTAACTAGCAATTAACTAGGCCGCTAACCTATAATGCGAAGCATTTCACGGCTCGCTACGCATCATTAATGAGCAAGTATAGCCCGCGGCCCTGTGTATGTTAGATGGCTAAATATCCGTAAAGTAGCTCGATACTCACCTCAATAGCTATTTCACCGTGATTTTCATTAAATTTGCAAAGACTGTACCGCCAAGCTAAATCCGCCTTTCTCTTGACGGCTTATAGGTTAGCGGCATGATATAATTGACTCAACTAATATTTATTTCTAATAGCATGGAGCTGCAGCTGTACAACACCCTCACGCGCCAGAAAGAATTAGTTAAGCCGCGCCACGGCGATTGTTTGAAAATGTACAACTGTGGACCAACAGTGTATTCGAGGCAGCATATTGGAAATTACCGCGCTTTCGCAGAGTGGGACGTGCTCCATAGGTCGCTACTATACTTGGGATATTGCGTTGAACGAGTCACAAATATCACCGATGTGGGTCATATGACCACCGATGAGGATTTCGGTGAGGATAAGATGGATAAGGCTGCCGCAAAATCGGGCAAGCAGCCGATCGACATCGCAAATGAAGTAATAGATACTTTTCTCGAGGATCTTAGCAAGCTGAATATCCGACACCCAGATGGCACCGAGATTGACCTGAGCAAAGACAATCATACAAATGTCGCAGATCACAGCTGGACTCGAGCGACTGACTACATTGAGGCGATGGTCGACAGTGTGAAAAAGATTGAAGAGGCCGGATTGACCTACGAGACCGAGCAGGCTGTGTACTTTGATGTGACCAAATACGATAAATATACAGAGCTTTCCAGACAGAAATTAGACGAGAAAGAAATTGGGGTGCGGGATGAGGTTGCAGTAGACACGAATAAGAAGCACCCAGCTGATTTCGTGCTATGGATGAAACTCACAGGGAAGTATGCCAACCATATAATGCATTGGCCATCGCCTTGGGGAGAGGGATTTCCTGGCTGGCATATCGAGTGTACAGCCATGGGCTGTGCTGAGCTTGGCGATGCTATCGACATTCATACTGGTGGTATCGAGCATATCCCAGTACACCATACCAATGAGAGGGCGCAAAATTTCGGCGCGTTTGGCCATGATGTAGTTGATATGTGGGTACACAACGAGCACCTGGTAGGGAAGAAGGGTGCCAAGATGAGCAAGAGCTTAGGGAATATCTACACGATTCCTGAGTTAGTTGAGCTCGGATATGACCCGCTAGATCTCCGTTACTACTATCTTACCGTTAAGTATAACCAGCCTTTGTACTTTAGCTTGGAGGGATTGGATAGTGCTAAAGATTCGAGGATCAGCCTTCAAAATAAGATAACTCATCTCGCTTCGACTATTAATGTGGCGGAGTTAGACGCAGGCCGACCATTGGACGAGTATTTAGATAGGTTCAAAGCTGCGTTGAATGACGACCTCAATAAACCAGTCGCGCTAGCAGTACTGAGTGACCTTCTGAAAATTGATGCCGAAAGTGCCGACCTGTTAGCCACAGTAAGGCATATGGATGAGGTGCTCGGGCTAAGGCTTATAGAAAATGCCTTCTCTAAAGTCGAGATTACTGAAGAGCTGCAATCATTGATGTCTGAGCGAGAAGCCGCCAGAGCTAATAAAGATTACTCTAAGTCGGATGAGGTGCGCGATAAGCTAAAATCTATGGGATATGAGGTCTTGGACAAACCTGATGGATCACAAGAATTAAGGAAAATCTAGCAAGCAATGACAAGCTACACCAAAGAGATCAATAAAACTGAAATCAATAAGTATGCCCAAATTATCCAAGACCAGGGCCTGCAGCCAGAGACAACCAAGAGCGAGTATGAAACTCACCGATATCGAGGCATGGGAGTGACTGCAATCATCTATAGCTCCGGCAAAATCCTGCTACAAGGTAAGGATGTCACGCAGTTTGCTAATCGCTTAAATGATGGTGCTATATCCGAAAATAGCCCATATACTCCCCATATAGGAGCAGACGAGGTAGGGAAGGGAGACTACTTTGGCCCATTGGTTGTAGCTGCGGCATATATTCCCGCAGAGAATATTCAGGCATTGAAAGAGATCACGGTATCGGATTCAAAGAAGCTTTCAGATGAACGGATTTTGAATGATTTCCCAAAGCTAGCCGAGCTTTGCAAGTATAGCTCGAAAGTTGTGAAGCCTCTCGAGTATGCAGAAAACATTAATAGCACAGGAAATATTAATATCATGCTTTCAGATGTGCATATGCAAAACGTAAATCAGCTAATGCTAGAACTCGCAGACGAGGGTATAGAGTGCGATACCGTCGTAATTGACCAGTTCTCAACTAGAAAAGATCGACTCGAGACTGCAGGGAAAAAATTCCTTAGAAGTGAGAATGTCAAAATTGTGCAGTTCCATAAAGGTGAGAGTGATATCGCCGTAGCTGCGGCGTCGATGATAGCGAGGGCGGTCTTTCTATCCGAGTGGGAGGTGATGGAGAAGGAGTATGAGTTTGAATTCCCCAAGGGCTCAAGCAATGTCATTGAGGCGGCGCGACGCTTCGTGCTCATGTATGGTGAGGATAAGCTAAGAGAAGTGGCAAAGGTAAGTTTCTCAATAACCGCTAAGGTTTTGAATCAGTAGGCAGAATGGGGAGAGTTTTAGCCGTCGAGGCAATCAAATTAAGCAAAGAGTTTCAAAAGTATAGAAAGAAGCCTGGTGTCAAAGGCTCAGTTCGTTCGCTGCTTAGCAGGGAGAGGCACTCTGTGCATGCAATTAAATCGCTATCATTGAATATCGATGAGGGCGAGGTGGTCGGACTGATAGGTGAAAATGGAGCTGGCAAAAGCACCTTTTTGAAGATGCTATCTGGTATCCTAAAGCCAACCTCTGGAAGTGCGAAAGTCCTCGGCTATAGCCCTTGGGAGCGCAAACGAGCATATCTGAAGCAGATATCATTTGTGATGGGTAACCGTGGTCAGCTATGGTGGGACCTTCCTGTGGTCGACTCGTTTGAGCTGCAGAAAGAGATCTATCAAATAGGTGCGGATCAGTATAAAGAAAATTATGATCAATTGGTTGATATGCTCAATATCTCAGAATATTTAGACTCACCAGTGCGTAAGCTCTCACTGGGTCAAAGGATGCGGTGCGAATTGGCTCTGGCGTTGCTTCATTCACCAAAGCTTATTTTCCTTGATGAGCCAACTTTGGGGCTAGATCTGATAGTCCAGAAGAAGCTGAGAGATTTCCTTCTCGATTACAATAAAAAGACCAGGGCGACAATAATAATGAGCAGTCACTATATGGACGATGTAAAGGAGATGTGTAGGCGGGTTATTCTGCTTAGCTCAGGTGAGAAGCTGTATGACGGCTCGATCAGCGAGCTGGCTCGAAAATATGCCGAGTATAAAACAGTCACAATTTCCCTTGGTAAAAGTAGTAATAAGAGTGGTCTAGAGAAATATGGCGAGGTTGAAAATTTGAGCCGTAACCTGATTGCAGTAAAGGTCCCACGCAAAGATGTGCCACAGGTGGCGGCGAGGATTTTGAAAGAGTTTGATGTAGAGGATCTCGATATTCGCGAGCCTGAGCTAGATGATATCGTGCGTACTATCTACGAGGAACGGTAGCCGCGAGAGCTAAATCGGTGTAGCTATGATATAATTCTCACGTCAGATTGGAGGGATGCCTGAGCGGTCGAAAGGGACGGTCTTGAAAACCGTTGTGCGGGCAACCGTACCCAGGGTTCGAATCCCTGTCCCTCCGTCCGACCACTAACCAAAGGTTAGTGGTCGGACGGAGGAGAGTATCTGAGAACCCACTGCAAAGCAGGGGTTCGAGCGGACATGCTCCGCGAGCAACGTGAGCGGCAAGCATGACGGACAGCGAAGTTGCCACGAAGTGGCACACGTAGATATCCCTGTCCCTCCGTCCGACCACTAACCAAAGGTTAGTGGTCGGACGGAGGAGAGTATCTGAGAACCCTCTTGCCGAAGGCAAGGGGTGCGTATAGACGAGCACAATCTGTTTCTCGTCTATCTAGAGAGGGAGCAAAGCGACCGAGCGTCCATCCCTGTTCCGTAAGTACCCCAAGAGCGGAGCGATTGGCAGGTACTCGTGAATGCCGCGAAGCGGCGCCCTCAAGATCCAACTGATCTCAAAAGCGCCTCAATAATCCAAGCCTGTAGAATGCATGATCAACTCTTTTCGATGGAATCCTCATTTTTCTCCACAGGTTAGCCACTTTTCATCTCCTCTTAATCTTCTCCAAAACTTGCCAGCGTATTGCAAAAATACTAGTATGAAAAGAGAAACTTGTATTTGAACCTGCCCAATGAACAAGGATACAGATCATCAGTTGAAAATAGTCATAATCGACGACGATTTCGTTGTACGCCAAGTGCTTGGGTTGCTTCTAAAGCACTTTGCACACCGAAATGTAAAAATTTTCACATCGGATAACGGTTTGGAAGGATTAGGCTACCTGATGGTTGTTCTCCCTGACATTATCATCCTAGACACCACACTTCCTAAGTATAGCGGTACCGAGCTTGCGCAGTTTATAGTTAGCAACCCGCGATACCATGGCCAGAAGCTTAAAGTCCTCCTTATTGAGGGTAAAGATCAGCTTTCTGAGGGCTTTCTCAACCTCAACAAATCTGACAAAGACTTCATAGAGAAAACGCTCGTTGGAGCCACAGGGGTAAATAAAGAAAACTTATCTAAGACGAAGATTGACCGCATCCTGCTTAATGCTGCACACAAGACATTGAGCAGCACCGATAAAGCTGACCAATACATCAAGAAAAGAGATTCTTCAAAGAACCGATTTGAAAAATTTGGATATGCAGTAGCGTGGCTTGCATCTCAGGTGCAGCTTAGCTCATGGCTGCTGCTGATTAACCTGTTCCTCGGGCGCTGGAAAGATGAAAACGAAGTACAGAACCGAGAAGACTTAAGGAAGTATCGAGTAAGGTATTACCCCACATTCGCAACATTCTTCATCTCTGCGTTCTTTGTGCTGATGCAGGTGCTGATCTACATAGCTGGCGGTGTCACAATCCTTAACTCGAGACTTGATAGTGTCTTTGCCGATCGGGAGAGGCAGATAATATTGACCTATAATGATGCGTCGTATTCTGAACAGGAAGTAGATGTAGTTGAAGGGAAGATCTATCTCTCGCAAAACGAGCAAGTTGCTGCCGCACAAGATTTAATGAATAGCCCTTATAGGGGGCATATGGAGTATGTACTGGGTGCATCTACAGACGATTCTGAGACAGCTCCGGAAGTAGATGATGAAAGCGTGGAGACACCGATTGAAGATATTGCTGAGACTGGCGATGTCCCAGTTGTGGATGAAGGTGATGCGGCTGACGATGAGAATGTAGAAGTGGTTGTACAGGAGCCTGCAGATCCGGCAGCACTTTATAGTGATCAGCCGGCCGAGATTCTTTTTGTTACCAAGGTCGAGTACTCGGAGCTGGTTAGCTTCTACGAGAGAAGTAGCCATAATAACGATGCGACAAGCACCGGAGATATTTCACAGTTTGATGATGCTCGAACTTGGGGTGTGTATTACCAGCTATCGCCAAACGGCACTGACTGGTACTACCATGACGGCACAGAGTGGGTGCTTACTCCTGCAGGATTTCTTACCTCAAACACAGTGCAGGAGGTGAACGGCAGTCTCGCAGCATTCTCAGAAAGCTATGATGCGGTATACGTGAAGGCTTTTATGAAGTCTGATGGCGAGAAAGAGATCTACTTTGAATCACTTGCAATAAACTATGAGGTTGGAGTTATTACCCTTGGGGTGGAGGAGGAGCCAATTGCAGAGGATCCTCCTGTTGAGCAGCCCATGGAGGTGGCCGAGCTTCTTGAGAATATTGAGGTGCGAGTCATGAGCGCGGCGTGGGTAGGTGGAAATAAGGTAATTACTGGCAATGTCTTTCTGCCCGAGGGCATATCTCTAACAGAACAAGATGTAGAAGATGCTACTGTTGAGATAAACTATACTGAGGATCAGGATATTAAAACTCCTGCTACCAACATTGGGGCCTTGATTGGTCAAAGCCCGCTGGTTTCATATACAAATCCTGAGACAGGTGAGAGTAGCTATAGCTTCGAGCTCGTAACGCCTGCAGAGCCTGGTGGATATGTAACTGCAAGGTTAGTCATAAACAAGCCAGATGAACAGAAGCGTTATATTACCAATTACTCTACGCCGCTCGAGAACTCTACTTTTACCGTCGACGTTAGTTTTGAGGAGGATGACTTCATTCCCGGTGACGGTTTTTGTGATACCCACCCAAATACGCATATAAATGACTGTACACTGAGAGCTGCTATACAGGAGACAAATGCCTTGGCAGGATCGGATAATATCCACTTCACCGTTTTGGGTGTAAGCCCAATTGTTCTGACTGACGATCTCCCGAAGATTACCGATTCGGTAGTCATTGATGGTACAACAGTATTTGAAGCCAATTGCGGGGATATGTTGGGTGGCTCACCCCGTGACTTAAAGGTGGCTGTAGATGGTGATGGTCGGTTTACAACATTCAGTATCTCGGCTCCCAATACGACAATTAAGGGTCTCGCAATTTATAATAGCGGCGCAGATGGGATCCTTGTAGATAACGTCAACAACGCAACTATCACCTGTAATAACATAGGTACAAATCTTACAGGTACGACAGCTATTCCCAATAGCGGCGATGGTCTGGAGATTCAAAACTCAAGTTCATCCACAGGGCATATCTCTGATAATGTTCTGAGTGGCAATGATGGAAATGGAATCAACATTGTCGATAATGCTGACTATGACATCCGCGGAAATGTGATTGGTCTGGGTGAGAATGCCGAGACAGTTATCCCAAATGGAGAGAACGGTATCCTGCTTACGAGAGAGGTTGCAGGATATGGGTATGCGAGAATAGGTGAAGCTGGCCAAAATATGATATCAGGCAACACAGGTAATGGTATAGAGATTGTTGGGGGCTACTATATGTCTTGGCCAGGGCAGAGGCTCTCAAACAATATTATTGGTGAAGATATCAATGCTGCTCCCGCCGGCAACGGCGGACATGGGTTGGTCCTAGCGTATGACAGCACTGGAACCTACTATCCATATGTCTACGCTCAGTACAACAACATCAGATGGAACGGAGGTGACGGAGTCAGACTCGAAAGTACCGATAGCCGTATTATGAGTAATACGATTTCGAATAATGAAGGCAATGGCGTATTTATTGGTCACCCGACAGATAACACCAGTCTGAATATTGTAGGGTCGAATTACATTCAGGAAAATGGCGAAGATGGAATTGCAGTGGTCGCTTATGACCCAGATATTTACCCAGAAAATAGTCAGACGAACATGCTTGAGGAGAATGTCCTAGCAAATAATGAGGGTGAAGGGATCGATCTGTACGCCGTGATTGATTCAGAAGAGGTAAACCGAGGTGCGACACCAAACGACTCCCTCGACACTGATGAAGAAGGTGGAAACCATATGTTAAATACACCAGAGATATTATCCTACGAAGATGGTGAGATTACTGTATCTCTAGATGTTCCCTATGATTCAGTGGGTTATTACGACGGCACATATACCATAAACATCTATTCAAATAACTCGATTGATAGTAATGGTAGGTCGGAGGGTGAGAGCTTGGCTTGTACAGAAATATCGCTGAGCCATCTCGGTGTGGGGCCACAGCAGTATACATTCCCATGTGATCTGTATTCAAACTATATTACTGCGACAACTACCTTTGTCCCTGACGCAGGGAGTGGCATGTATGGAGAAACATCGGAATTTAGTGATGTGTTTCTACCTTCATTCCTAGTAAATTCGACTAACGATGCCGGAGACGATGATGCTGGTGATGGAGTATGCTTCACAGGTGCCACCAACAGCGACTCAGATCCCGAGTGTACACTTAGAGCTGCGATCGAGGAGTCGAATGCTTTTTATGGGGGTGACTTTATAAATTTTAGCATTCCAACATCTGATAGTGGATATTCAAATAATGGTACTCCTGGCGATGGAACAGACGACACCTGGACAATCTTACCTGGAAGCGCCTTGCCATCAATTGTAGAGATACTGGTAATCAACGGACTCCCAGCAGGAATTATCGATAATAGCTGTAATAGCTACAACCTACCGATAATTCTCGATGGGTCTGGGTTTGGAGGTAGTGGAACTGGATTCGAGATCGAGGGGGAATATGTTGAAATATATGGGATACATATTACAGAAATGCAATCGCATGGGATTTCGATCCATAATGGTGGGTATTACAGTAAAATAAAGTGCAATATCATTGAAGATTCCGGATCAGGTGGCTTAGCCAGTGGAGGAATATTTTCTGATAGCAGTGGTGGAAACATATATCAGAAAAATATAATTCGCAATAATGATGGAAGTGGTATACACATTAACCATAGCGACGGAGAAATAATTGGTACAGATCCCGATGCTCTTGCGACTCCGTTGGGTAATACTATTTATGGGAACACTCTCGCAGGAATAAGTACTGCATCAGGAAGAACTGAGCCACTCTCAGTAATAGATAATGAAGTATATAATCATAGTAGCGGCCCGGGCATTACGATCGGCAATGCGGACAGCTGCTATGTCTTCCGTAATACCTCTAGAGATAACCAGCGAGGTCTTGTCGTAAATGGTAGCGGACCTGACCCTTACACTGAATGCGTCCTGTCGCAAAATCTTCTCTATTCAAACTCTGTGCTGAATCTTGATCTAAACAATGATGGCATATCAGCAAATGATTCCGAGGATACAGATGTCGGGCCAAACTACTTACAAAACTATCCGCTACTTAGTGGGTATACATATGATAGTGTTAGTCAGGAAGTTACTGTATCAGGGACTCTAAACTCTGCACCTACGAGCAGTTACAGATTGGAGTTCTTCGTCGATGATTCAATAACCGGCTGGGTAGGTGCAGGTAGATATATAGGCTCAACAGTAGTTACCACAAACTCATCTGGTGATACAAGCTTCACAACTCCTGGTGTCACGCTTACTGGGGTTACCTTGGCGGTAGGTGAGAGATATCTTACATCGACGGCTACACTTTGCGATTCACCTAACTGTACTGGAAGCTTATATACATCTGAGCTAAGCCCGGCTGTCTCAGATGCTGGCAATCTGATAGTTAACTCGACCGGTGATGCAATCGATACAGATCCAGGCGATGGACACTGCAATACTGGAAATCAGAATAGCGAAGACCAACCTGAATGTACTCTGAGAGCTGCGATAGAAGAATCAAATCTGCTAAAAGGGAGTGACTCGATAGCATTTGAGCTCCCTACCAGTGACTCTGGCTATTCACTTAACGGTACCCCTGGTGACACATCCGATGATTATTGGAGCATCGCTCCTTCAACACCACTCCCAGCTATCCTTGATCCTACGTCGTTAGATGCTTCCACTCAGAGTGGGACATCATGCGTTGATTCCAATCTTAAGGTTGAAGTAGATTTCACCAATCTACAGATTGGGGATTATGGACTAACAGTGGCTGCCACTGACACCTCAATTCGCGGTTTCGTGCTTAACAGGTCGCGTGCAGCCAAGGTGCGGCTAGAGATCGGGTCTGATAACAGCGTAATCCAGTGCAATATAATTGGGCTTGATCCGAACGGCGATACTGCCTTCATTAGCCCGAATGGTATAGGTATCCAATACGATACTGGTGGTGACCCTACAGTATTGAGTGGCTTAATCGTTGGTGGAGACACAGCAGAAGAGCGAAATATAATCTCCGGCAACAGTCAGGGTATATTTCTTTACAATGCGGTAGATTCACTTATCCAAGGCAATTATATCGGTACTGATAAGAGTGGGACGTTAAATCGAAGTAACGATACTATGGGTGTGGTCCTTTCTGGAATTGGTACAACCGGAAACAACCTTGTAGGAGGTGCCAACGTCGTCGGCTATGAGGATGATTGTATCGGTGAATGCAATGTGATCATTGGCGGTGGTGGCATAGCAGTTCAGATTTATCAAGATGGTAATGAGGTCGTGGGCAACTTTATCGGAACCGATGTGACTGGTGATCTTGAGCTGAACTCTAACTTATCAAATATCACTGCATCAGCGATTGATTCTCTCCTTATCGACAATAACCTGATCAGGTCTGCGTTCACAAACGGTAACTCACTGTCAAATGTAATCGTCAGCAACAATCACTTCATCCGGCCTGCCACGAGTGGAAATTCTATAAACCTGTATCCGCCAAGCACCGGTACTGTTGATGATGTGCTGATTCAATCAAACATTATTGAATATAGTACAACGAGCGGTAGTGGCCGTGGGATACGTATTCCGCAAGATGCGACTGATGTTACAGTCTCCCAAAATATCATTAGGTCGATCCCAACAGACGAGACTATCGAATGGCTTGCCGTATCGCCTGTGGTTAGTCCGACATTGTACTATCACAACCAGGATGGAGCACAGTTGGATATCTGGGGCGAAGTTCTAGGGGCGGCTGCAAATACTACTCACCGAATAGAGTTTTTCGGTAGTGAGGAGGGAGAGGCGTATGAGGCATGGCAATACCTCGGAAGCAGCAATGTTACTACAAATTCTTCGGGTAACTACAATTTTAGCGGTGTTAGCCCGATATCTATAACTGCAACCTTAGATCCACAATACGAAATAGTCACAGCTACATTAACTGTCTGTGGCGATCCCTCATGTAGTAGCAGATTGAGTACATCTGAGTTTGGGACGCCAACTGAGGATGGTCAGGTGATATCTGGCAATATTTATGAAGATCAGAACGGAGATGGAGATATAACCGGAGGTTATGATATAAGTGGCGTGGAGGTTTCGTTATATCTAGACGATGGGAACGGACTTCCAGATGTGGCTGACTCACTTATAACTAGTGCCGTTACTGACAATAATGGCTACTATGAGATGGTGTCTCCATACTACCCGCCACCAAATGAAGAGATAGGGTGGCTAGTGGTTGATTCGTCTACGGTAACGTCACTTGCTAATCTAGAGGGCATCTCACTTGGTGACCAGACTTATGGTGGAGTCGGAGCCTGGTGTCAGGATGATAACGGCGATCCGATAGTGCTTGAGAGTGCAGGTGAGTGTTTTGGTGGTATTTCTGCTGATAGTGCAGACGGGTTTGGCCTAGGGCTGGAGAGCGCTGAGCATATAATCCAGATCTCACTATCTGACGGAGAGGTGTCTGGGGCTGATTTTGGATTTAGCTTTGTGGTAATTACAAACAGCAATGAGACAGGTCAAGGCTCATTAGACCAGTTTATAATTAACTCAAACAATCTGGAAGATTTTCAAACAACAATATTTAGCATCCCAAGGAGTGACACAGGGTGTCTCTCATACCAGGATAATTCTGATGATGGCACTGTAACAGTTGGTACCAGGGTTCACTGTCTCGATCCACAGGCAGATCCTGATATCGAATGGTGGAGTATACAGCGCCCAGATGGTGCTAGTGCCATCACAGATGTAGTGCATATGGATGGTACAACTCAGGCTGGAGCCTCGTGTAACCCTTTGCGACCTGTAATTGAGCTTCTGAGTCCGGCAGACGACGCACCATACGCATTGCTGGATTCCTCACTTGTTCGTGGATTTGTATTTGATTATGCATCACCGACAACAATCTCGATCTCAGAAGCGAATGATGTACAGATTAAGTGCAACATATTTGGGGTAGATCCATCTGGACAACAAGGGGGTGGAGTTGCATCAGCAGCAACAGTTATAGATGCTTCTGAGACGGATAATGTCCAGATCGGTGGTGTATCGCTGTCTGACCGCAACCTTATAAATGCAAATGGCGGAACTGCAATATCTATCAGCGACTCAACGATCCCTCAGATTCGCAATAACTATATAGGTGTAGATATAAATGGAGAGAATAGTCTTGGTGGTGGTACATTCACTGGTATATCTATGACCAGCGTAAATGGTGCCTCGGTTACAAACAACGTCATAGGAGGAGGCTCACTCAATGAGGCTGTCTATCTTGAGGCCACTCAGAACGTCACAGTCAGGAGTAATCTAATAGGTGTCGTGCCTGGCGTCGATGCAGTCAACTCTGTGCCGACAGCTGATGGCATCGTCTCGTTGTTTTCTACCAATCTACAGATCGGTGGTACATCGGCCGGCCAAGGGAATATCATAGGCGGCATAGATAAGGCGGTCAACATGCAGGCAACGTCAGCACAGATTCTTGGTAACTTTATTGGAACTGACTCGACCGAAACGTACGATTTGGGGAATGTCGTGGGCGTGGCACTCTATACAGAGATTGGGGCGGATTACGATGTAGGATCTCAAATAGCGCCTAACATTATCCAAAATAACGACACAGGGATATTTTTAGGAGTTGGTACGGGTAGTGATATATATGATGACACATATGTAGAGCTGGAGAACAATGAAATTAGGGATAGTGTGGTTGGAATTAATGCTTCAATCTATTCCCCAGGTGTGACCGAGATGTTAATCTTCGATAATACGATAAGTGATACTGTTGCCGACGGTATTAAAGTCGATGAGAGCTACAGCCCTAGCTCTGGAAACATCGAAATTGCTGGCAACACCTTGACCGATATTGGCGAGAATGGAATCAATTTAGTTGAACTACAATCGTCATACGTTACACTCGAGGCAAATAGTATAAGCGAAACTGGGTTAGCAGGCATTCTTATAAATAACTCCAGTCTCATAGGTGATCTTGGGAGTAGCATCACCGGTGCAGGGACTGACGGCGTACAGATTTTAGGGTCGACTTCTAGGTTCGTTGCTCTAGGTACAATGATTACCGATAGTGGCGATCTCGGAATAGACATCGGGAATGATGGCGTCACGCTTAACGACTCGGAGGATATTGATAGCGGACCCAATGAAGTCCAAAATTTCCCGATTCTGTCACTGGCGGCTAGATTTGAGGATACTTATATAATCGAGGGAGTCTTGGACTCAGAGCCGAATACAGACTACAGGGTGGTACTATATTTTAATGATCAGACAGATCCTTCAGGGCACGGTGAAGGGGAGATCTATTTAGATTACTTCTACTTAACTACAGACGAGTCTGGTCATGCGAGCTTCAACAATTCTTCCGTAATGCCTGGACTTCCCCAAGGGCAGTTTTATGTCAGTGCCACTGCTACAAAATGCAGTGGATTGCCTTGTGGTGAGGGGCAGGATGTGATTGCTACTTCCGAGTTTTCGCCTACAATTGTATTGGCATCTTCTGATAGCGCTGGATTGATTGAGGTTAATTCTACAGGTAGTTTGAGTGATAGCTTGCTTGGTGATGGTATCTGCTATACAGGACAGCTAAACTCTGATAGCGAGCCAGAGTGCACGCTAGAGGCAGCCGTAGCAGAGACCAATGCTCTGGCAGGTGAAGATGTGGTTCTATTTGATATCCCCAATAATGACCCAGGCTGTTTATCCTTCGTAAATAACGGAATAAGCGGAACCTATAATAATCTAGCGACAGAGGTGAACTGCCTTGCTGGCAATGCAGATCCAGACATCAGATGGTGGAGGATCAATCCAACAATTAATCACTACTATCTAGACAGCCCTGTGTATGGTATCAGCTATGACTTGCCGGAGGTGAAAGATGACCTAGTGCTTAATGCTACAACCCAAAGCGGGTATAGGGCAGGCACAGCAGTCTATCCTGCTGTGCCAAATGGCCAACCGGTAGTTCAGATTACATGCGAGAAAACATACTGTATCTATGCATCAGATAGTAATCAGATCTCAATCCAAGGGTTGGCATTGAGCCCTAACGCTTCAATTCCTCCCAACGTTATTGTCGGTGGGTATGTTGGGCAAGTTCAGTCTAGTTTTATTGGTACAGATATAAGTGGCCTTGAGACAAGCGAGGTTGATTTTGGAATTGATGCGGTCTCTCCATCTGGTTGCTCGCCGAACTTCTATGTTGGTGGTGTAACTCCACAAGTAAGAAATGTGATTGCAGGCTATAGAGAATCCGGCATCAGGGTACGTGCCTGTGGAAGCACGAGTAGGATTCAAGGAAACCTAATCGGAGCACTTATTAATGCAAATCCTCAGCCAGACCAAGCAGTCAATGGTATCTACTCGGTAGATGCAAACGGTATTGAGATTGGTGGCGGGACAGGCGCGGGCAATCTGATTGCCGGCAATATACATGGTATCCGTAGCGTCGGCACCTCGAACTCTTCTCTGATACAGGGCAATGAAATATATGCTAACAATTACGGTGTATATGCAACTAACAGCAACATCTCTATCCTTAACAACAATATCTTCTCAAATACAATTAAAGGCATAGCGCTAGAGTCCACCTCTCAAAACCTTTCCTTTAGCCAAAATTCTATCTACCTAAATGGTGATATAGGTATAGACCTAGATAACGACGGTGTGACCCCTAACGACTATCAGGATCCTGATCTCGGCGCAAACGAGAGGCAGAACTTTCCGCAGATTATCGCTGCAACAAGAACGTTGGTCACTGATCAGTTTACGATCTTGGCGGGGCTAAACTCTAAACCAAACAGCAATTACTTTGTTGAGTTCTACGTGTCTGATGCAATTGAGGCAAATAATAATGTAGAGGGTAGAGTGTACCTAGGTAATACTCAAGTAACAACCAATTCAGAAGGAAGCAGTGGTATAAATGTCACACTTCCTGGGCAAACTTTGGGGGAATCCTATGTGTATGTCACTGCTGTTGCAACTGAGTGTAGTAATCCTAGCTGTACACAGTTGTCGGATTCATCAGAGTTCAGTGCACACTATGAGCTCGATTATGCAGGTACACTCGCAACGATAGATATCGCTCAGCTACAGATCGAGCCAACAGATAGTCTCACAATTACATTGAACGAGCCCGATGCGAATCTGTTCCCGCTTGCAATAGACCGGGCTCCGATCACCTTGCGAAACGAGATGACGAACGAGATTGAAAATATTCTACTTTCAGAGACAGCAATAAATAGTGGCATATTCAGGACAACATTTGGTACTGTTCTCTATACAGGAAGTAATAGTCAAAGCAACAACGGTGTGCTTGCAGTCAGTAGTGGGGACACAGTACGGGCTTTCTACCTTGATACTACCTCGCCAGTGACCTCAACTCAAAATGTAAGCGATACAGCTCTTGTATTAGAGAATTTGCCTCCGATTGCGGTCGACGACGAGATATTGATGCCAGTTGCAGGCAGCGGCTCTGTAAATGTGCTCTCTAACGATAGCGATCCAGAGGGTGCGCTTGACCCTGCTTCACTTGCGATAGCAGTGACACCTGTAAACACAGCAGCAACAGTTGAGCTTCTCGGAGGAGGAGTTATCAGATATAACGCCGTCGCTGGGTATGTAGGATATGATTATTTTGACTACACTATCTGCGATACAGACGGGAATTGTAGCGATGCGACTGTACAGGTTGGTGTCGGCATCAGCTTGCCTGGCCTCACCGATGACAATGCGCAAACAGAAGAGGACAATGAGGTTGTAATTAATGTATTGAGCAACGACTTGGACACTACCGGTACCTCGAATGCCGCTCTCAATATTGACACGATGGAGATCGCGACCGAGCCGTCTCGCGGAAGTGCATTTATCGATCCAAGTAGTGGCGAAATTGAGTATGTGCCCGAACCAAACTTCAACGGTACCGACAGATTCCAATACTCTATATGTGATAGGATATCTCTTGGCTGCTCCACAGCCTCTGTCTTTATGACAGTTTTGCCGCTCCCAGATCCTCCAGTGGCGAATGACGATCGCTATCTGTTGAGCACCGGAAATATAGTACTAAATGTATTAGACAATGACTGGGATCCAGATGGGAATCTGGATAGGGACTCGCTGGTGATAATAGAGGCTCCAAGCATTGGTGCAGTCGACATTGATAGCGATAGAAACATTTTTACTTACAGTGCTGTAGAGGGTGCAAACTACTCGACGACACTTATATACGAGATATGCGATACGGAGGGGGCATGTGATCGTGCCACTGTGACCATAAATTACGATAGGACGGCTGGTAGATTGACTGTTGCAGAGATCCTAGACAATATCGCAAATTGGGTCGGTAGGCGGCCGGCTCCAACAGCGAGGACAAGCGCATCTATCGGTGCGATAGTTGTGCCTACCGCGTTGGTTACATCTTTAGCTAGCGTGATCGGATTTAACCCGATCACCATATACTATCTGGCTATGAGCACTCTCTCAAGCTTCATCTCAATTTTCACAGTGAAGAAGAGACGAGTACCGTTCGGAGTCGTGTATGACTCTGTCACGAAGGAGCCAGTCTCCAGGGCACTGGTTCGTGCATATGATCAGAATAAGAGGTTGATCACGACCGCGGTTACAGATGTATTTGGTGTATTCGAAGTTGACCTAAGAGATGGTGTATACAGCTTTATAGTTCAGAAGAATAATCATATATTCCCATCAAGGACTATAACTGGCAAGGTTGATGACCCGTTGGTAAACGTCTATCACGGCGAGCCGATTGAGGTTAAGGCAGGAAGGTCGCTAGACCTCTCGATCCCTCTAGACTCTGGCAAGGTCCCAGTCGTGAGCAGGTTTGAGACCAAGATTAACAGCCAGCTTAAGAATGGATTTGAGGTGTTGCTATGGAGCGTCTTTGCGCTTGGGTTTGTGCTATCGATCGGGGTGTTAATTGCCTCGTTCTCACTGTTCAACCTTGCGATTGTACTGCTCTATGTGCCAGCACTACTTATGATCCTGATAAGCCGAGCTGCTGTCCCTTCGGCACTTTATAGCCAGATCGTAGACAAGAATGGGAACCCATTGGCCGGGATTGATATCGGCTTGAAGGAGGTTGGTAAAGAGACATATGTGGCTCGAAGAGTGACAGATAGTCTGGGCCGATATCGATTTATCACCAAGGATGCGAAGGATTATGAGCTCGATATAATTACAAGAACCTATAGAGTGGTTGACGGGGATACTGCACTCTCGAAAGGGATTTATAGAAAGCGTACTAAGCAGTACAATGTAATTGGCAAGAAGCTTGTTATCGAGAAGATAACGGTTTAGCTCTTTGTGAAGCTAATTAATTTATAGCTAAATCAATGAAGACATTTCTACAAAAATATGGATTTATTATCATTATCTCTATCTCGGTCGTTGCAATATTGCTGATCATCCTCTATGTAATTTTTTGGGGAGAAAGTGCAGAGCCAGTGAGCGATAAACAAGATCCAAATAGTAATCAGAGCGATGTCAAAGATCTGAAGCCAGAGGTGATCACTCAGTCATCTAATCAGTTCGGGGCCGAGCTTATTGCTGCTATATGTAGCTCTGATCAAGAGGCATGTGAAGAGAATCTCTTTATATCTCCTGTAAGTATTCACTCAGCCTTGGCTATGCTGGGACATGGCGCAGCCGGAGACACGAAGGATCAGATATGGAGTGTGCTAAATATAGAGAACTCAGCTGATTCAGTGGTAGCCGCGCAGTATAAGAGTCTAAATGCCTCACTTAACCGCAGCGGCGAGAGCTCAGAAATCAGCATCGCAAATTCACTTTGGGCAAATTCTGAAAACAGAGTGAATGCACCAATCAAGCAGAGCTATCTGGACCAGTTAACCGATAACTATGGTGCGTTGGTTAGCAGTCTGCCATTTAGCCAAGCCTCTACTCTAGACGAGATAAATGGCTGGGCATCTGAGAAGACAAAGGGCAAGATCACGAAGGTGGTTGATGAGCTTAGTGGCGATACATATCTAATACTGATGAATGCAATCTATACAAAAGCAGATTGGAAATACCAGTTCGACCCAGAGCTTACAGAGGAGAAAGACTTTACGAAAGCGAATGGTGGAAAGGTTCGGGTGCCAATGATGAGCAGTGGTGAGCTTGACTTGAACTACTTCGATGGAGATGAATGGAGTGCGGTTGAGCTGCCATACGCCGATGAGTCACTCTCGTCGTGGCTATTTATGCCTAAAGGAGATGGATCAGTAGCGGACTTTAATTATGAGCTATTTGAGTCAGTACTAGCTGGTAGTGTAAAAGGGGAAGCCAGCGTAGAATTGCCAAAGTTTACCATCCGCGGTGATCTGATCTTAAACGATTACTTGAACCTAATGGGTATGGAGGATGCTTTTGGGGAGGGAGTGGCGGATCTGAGTGGAATTTCTGATGCAGAGCTATATGTGTCTAAAGTTCAACATATCTCATACCTCCAGGTGGATGAGGAGGGGAGTGAGGCGGCAGCCGTGACCAGTGTGGTGGTGGATGTCACCTCGGTAGGGCTCGACGATGAGCCATTTGCGTTTATAGCCGACCAGCCGTTCGTGTATACAATCTATGATAAGAACAATGGCGTGCTGCTATTTGTTGGGCTGATAAACGATCCATCCACTGTACAGGGGTCAATAACTCGTTAAATTATTGGGTATGGAAGTCAAAGATTATATAAATAAGACCTATAGATATGCCGTAGTGGGTGCCTCGCGCGACCCGAATAAATATGGGCATAAGGTGTTCGTGGATCTAAAGCAGGGTGGATATCAGGTGTATCCGATCAATCCGAATGCTGGAGAGCTGCTTGGTGAGAAAGTGTATGCAAGTGTAGAAGAGTGTCCGGAGCTGGTCGACGTGGTGGTGATGGTGGTGCCTGCTTCGGTTGGAATGGTCGTAGTAGATGAGGTAGACAAGCTGGGTATCAAGAAGGTGTGGTTTCAGCCGGGAAGCGAATCTGATGAGTTGGTCAAGAGGTGTGAGCAGCTCGGTCTGAGCTGCTCGGTTGATAGATGTATCATGGTGGAGCGGGCGAAGTCTGATCGGGCTAGCACTCCAGTGGTTGGTTGATTCTTCTGGCGTGGTCAAGCAGGTATCTGTTTCTGTGCGCTCTTTGTAGTGGATTTCCTAAAGATGACTTGCGTAAAGGGTATAATCCGTTCTCATTACGGCCAAAGATTGTGCAAGCTCGAACTGCGACATGTCCAAGCCCAATATCTTCTACGAGTAATGCCCAGTACTGGTCTTTACTATCAGTCAGGCAGTCGAGACCAGCCATTGGTAGGGGACTAGCGCTTAATCTTCCATGGGTAAGAGAAGTAATATAGGCGCCTGATGTGAAGATTTTGCTAGCACTTCCGCTTGTAGTATCTTCTACTCCCGGTAGGAACCCCGCAATCGCGAGGTGATAATCAACTAGATGTAAGGGAAGCTCTTCTGCAAGTTCTCTAAAGTCGATCTGGTGGGTCGTTATGAAGTTGATGCGAGACTCTATTGCTGGTGACTCATGCGCTAATCTATATCCGTCGACTATGCACTGATATCTAAACGGGTCTTCGTCTGCTGGTATTGCTAGCCTAGCATATTCGGCGAAGTACTCGGGGGTTGGGAATTTACCTTGTGATTCCACTAGGTACTGTATGAAATTTGTGGCTGTTTGGGTCTCGGGAACAATAGTCCCTTGATTGTTGAACATTCTGATGGGCAGTAATTTTAGATCTGAGGATTGTACGACCTATTCCGCCGTCATGCAAAAGCCACCACATATGTCTGCGAGGACACATATGAAATCGTTGTTCATGTGGAGTATGTTTCACAGTCCATTAAGAATTACCAACCATCTATTTTGATCCGCAGAATTGCTGGCGCCTCCAGAGCGGCGTAAAAAGTATTCTCTATATTGCTGGTACAAGGCTGTTTAATATTTGCTATCGATCACTCGGCGGCGTTCTGTGCTATGCATGGAATTGGAAGTTAGCCTGAAGGTAGTGATTGGAAGCAGGCGATGAAGCATAAACATTGCACCTGATGGGCTCCTGAAATTGACCCGAGCTGTCAATGGCTTCTAGAGTTACTCCACAAGTTTTGTACATCGAGGAATGCGGTTGGAGTCGGTGTGCAGTTTGGCACGCCGAAGTTGCTGTATAATCACGCTGCACTAGATAACGAAACTTATGCATATGGCGCAGATAAGCCTGACCGAAGAACAGAAAAAAATAACTGACACCCTCCTCGACTGGAAGAAAGGGAATAAGCCTTACATCACACTTGGCGGCTATGCAGGAACCGGCAAGACTACATTGGTAAGCCATTTCCGCAAAGAGCTAGAGAAGCAGCATAAAGGTATTGCTGTCGCATTCTGCTCATATACGGGCAAGGCAGCTAGGGTGCTAGAGGGGAAATTAAAAGAAACGGGGGCTATCTATCCGAAAGACTCTGTATCGACAATTCACTCACTGATCTACTCACCGATGGTGGACGATAAGGATGAAATCATAGGATGGGAGCTGCGGGAAGATATAGAGGCCGACCTTATTATTGTAGATGAGGCCTCTATGGTCGATCAGTCGATCTGGAAAGACTTAACCTCCTATATGATCCCCATCATAGCTGTTGGTGATCATGGGCA
Organism: Candidatus Dojkabacteria bacterium; assembly: GCA_030583845.1. Classification (NCBI taxonomy): domain Bacteria; species Candidatus Dojkabacteria bacterium. Next base: position 262,727 of record CP129478.1, on the reverse strand, counting down.
GCTGCCACCGATCAAGGGAAGCTTCAATTTGATGCAGTCTCCTATATTAAAACTTAATGAAATCCACCGACAGGCCAGAGAGAACCCAATTATTGCGCTCTCGATTGAGGCTCGTGAGAAAGGTCAGATCGCCGCCGGCAAATACTCTCCTGTCGTCCAAAAAATCTCACGACAGGAAGATGATGTGCGCGACCAGATCGAGGATTGGCTAGCGATGTACAATGACGAGACTCTGGTGCTTTGCGGCTACAATAACACCCGTATTAGGCTAAACTCACATATCCGGGGCTTTTTGGGCTTTGACTCGTCGTTGCCACAGCCGGGCGATAGAGTGATCTGCCTCCGCAATAGCCACAAAGAGCGGATCTACAATGGCATGCTTGGCACGATGTCCCACCTCGAGGATGAGAGTGCAGACTTCTACTATGCAGAGATCCAGATGGACGGGGAGGAGGATCAATTTAAAGGGCTCGTCTCAGTTGAGCAATTTAATAGTCCACAGACATTGAATTACACCGAGAAGCGGTATCTGTTCAATAGGTGCGAGCTGTTTGATTTTGGGTATGCGCTGACTGTGCATAAGGCGCAGGGTAGCCAGTCGCGGCGGGTTATACTATTTGAGGAGCGGTTTAGGAGCATGAGTGATGATGAGTGGAGTAGGTGGTTGTATACAGCAGTTACTCGGGCGGAGGAGGAGCTGTATATTGTGGGATAGGATTTGTCGATATCTAACCCATAGTGTAGAATCGGGTAAATAAGTTGGAAAGGGGTGATTGCTATGGCAGATTCAGCAGAAATATTAAAAAATCCGAGCTATGGCGTATTGGATGGTGCCAGAGCGGCAGGCGAAGAAGGAGGTAGGTTGCTAACGTACCTTTTTGGAGGGAACGAGCCCATAATCCGGTATGCGGGCAGATTAGAGGAATTTGTTTGGCAACTGGAAGATGTATGCATGTGTGTGCAATTCAGATGGTCGGATGACAATTCTCGTGAAATAGCAGTCAGGCCGGGACTGCAAAGTTTCGTTCTCGCCATGTTGACGTGTGAGGTTGCCGATGATGGCTTAGTGGGTCTATATATACCAGATGCTGATACCGATACTGATCGGGTGGCCCCAGAGTTTGACTTCATGACTGTGCAGGTAGTCGATTTTCAAAGGATGCTTCGTGATAAGGATAGCATTGGTGGACTATTAAATGAGATGGAATCCATGTCCGAGTATCACAATGATCTTGTGAGATCAATTCGGATGAAGCTTGCGAATGTTCTAGGGCGATAAGGCTCCTTAGATTTGAGAAGGATATAGTATTCTTACTCTTCCTCTTCTAGCTCAAGCTCTTCATCTGGATCCTCGTCAACATCGATATCGTCGCGGGGATCATCATACTGATCATCAGTCATTGTTCGTACGCGTCGAGATGGATCTCCACCCTGACCGATAAATTGCCTCGCATCGCCACTACCTTGACTCACTGTGTCATAGTCGTTCTCCGCTTCGGTGCGCCTGATCGAGAGTTGCGTGCCTATCGCCAACACAATTCCAAATGCAATCGCTAGCTTCGCATAGAGAGCAGCCTCTTCCTGAATATCCTCGAACAGTGTCAGTGCAAATGTATTCACAAAATCGGGCGTCTCGATCTCTTTAACTGTCTGCACAGATTCGTTCAGCACAGTTTTGACCAGCCATGGGAGCCGGTCGAGCTGCTCGGCAACTGTCTGCTCTGTACCGGTTGAGCGCTCAAGATAGAGTGGAGTGAATAGCACTAGGGCTCCAGATGCTGCCAGCACGATTCCGAGTGAGAAGGCGCCTTTGCGGATAGATTGGGCAGAGAGAAGCAACACAATAGTAAGCACGGCGATTCCGATTAGCAGCTTCTTGTAAAGGCCGGTCAGAGTCTGGTAGAGCTGCGGGATCTGATTGATCTGATCATCTTTTACCTCGTATAGTCGGAATTGCGATGAGGCCTCGTTTAGCTCATCGTAATTGATAAGGTCGCCAACTGGCCCCAGCTTGTCTCGAATCTCCTCTTCTAGCAAGGTCTCATCAGAGCCATCACTTTGTCCGATTACAATTGTTGGCTCATCAGCATCACCCTCGAGCCAATCATATGTGTCGTCTACGAGCTGGTCTAAAGTCTCATCAATTTTCTCCTCAGCGGTAGGATCGTCTAAGATTGTTTGCGCTGCATCTTCATTAATAATTAATGAGAGGTCGCCGTCGGTCTGCTTATCAAGCTCGTCCTGTATATATAGTATGAAATCTTCTTTAACTTTGTCGTCCTTGATAGCCTCTTTCACCTTCTCACGGTCACTAATCACCTCCGAAGCGGCATACGAAATTATCGCTGCGGAGATCATAAAGGTGAGCACAATACCGATGGCAATAGTGAGTATGAGGTTTGTAAGTCGGCTGCATCCAAGCATCAGCTTGTTAGGTTGAAATATATTCTTGCCAAGTATAGTCTATTGGTTAATGGAATTAAAGAATCACATCATTAAATTTAATGAAATCGAAATCTCTATCCCGTACTACCATCTTGTGGGCAAAGAGCCTGGAAGCAAGCTTTTTATCACCGCAGGGATACATGGCGACGAGGTAAATGGTGTATATGCTGTCAGTAAAGTGATCGAGTGGGCTCGTGAAGCAAATGTCGTCGACAAATTAAAAGGCGAGCTATACATATTTCCATTATTAAATCCGACTGGCTTCAAGAAGGGCGAGCGCAACCTTCCAGAGGATGGCAAAGATCTAAATCGTCAGTTCGGTGAGAATCTAGATGAAATTGAAGAAAGTATCTCTGAGGTAGTCGCAGCATCTCTAGTCGAGAATTTCTTCAAGAAGTGCAATATGGGGATCGATATCCATGATGCAGGGGATGGGGCGGTGTTCCTCCCACACGCGCGGATCCATAAGAACGATGCGGATGATTGCGAATCGTGCACACGCGAGCTTGCCCGCTACTTTGGTACAGAGTACATAATTGAGCGTGATGGCGATCTAAATATGATGGCCGTCGCCATGAACAACACTTATAAAGTGCCGGTAATCACCGTGGAGATCGGCGGTGCGCAGATAATCTACCCAACTCTAGAGCAGGTGGCTCTTCGCGGAGTCCAGAATATCCTAGCCGCCAACAGTATGTTCCCAGGGAAGATCGTGGTGCCAGAGAAGCAGTATGTTGTCAGTCGTCGAATCGGTGTCCGATCGTCGGTTGCCTCAGTGCTCCACCTAAAGGTGAAGCTTGGGGATAGGGTGGCAAAAGGAGATAGGGTAGGTTGGAGGTATGTTGTAGGAGAGGGGCGGAATGCAGATGTGTTGGCGCCTGATAACGGAGTAGTCTTCTCGATGTGGCCGACGAACTTGGTGCCGGCGGACAGAACTTTCTTGTCGGTGGTGGATGTGGATTGTAAGGATCCGCAGGAGAAGGGGATTGAGGTATTGGAGGATCTGACTGTGTGGGAGTATAATGGGTAGATAAACTTTATAGAAGATAGCAATGAATCCTAATGGTCAAAAAACTGGTGAGGTGGGAGCGGTTTCTGGTGCAGTAAATGAAGGACAAAACCAATTCATACCAACCCCTGCTGAAAGCTACAATTATCTGATAGGAATGGGGTTTCCAGAGCACACTGCGGTTTATCTTGCTCATCTAACAGATGCTCAAGGTAATGCAATGCAACTATCTGAGATTCGCACTGTCAAGGCATTAGCTGAGCCAAATGCTAGTGCAGTAAGAGAATTCAGACCACTTAGAGGTCTTCCAATCGCAAATGCTGACCGGATACATCAGACTATCGGTTTTTATATAGGCGCTATTGAATCAGAAACTGAAACCCTGGATCAGTATATGAACGGCCAACTCTTTTTAGGGTTGGCACTTGCTCAAAAAACCGAAGGCAAGGACGAGTTTCATCTTCCGATATTTCAAGTGAATCATGCTGGTGGCCCGCGATATCTTCAATTAGATCGTTTCGAGTACCTGAGGTTTAGCAGAGCTGAAGCATTGATGGTACTTGGTAGACTGACCGAGCATATCTATACCACATCAGAGCAGTATCAGGTAGTGATGTCGGTAGTTAAGAGCTTGCGTGACAAGTACGAGGCTGTAAGATAACTGATGCTTAGCTGAAGTTTAAAGCTTGTAGACTCTACTCCTTCACCTCCCCATAAAACCTCACCAGAGGAGGAACCATCTGTTTCTTGCGCGACAACATCCCTGGGATTATCAAGCTACCATCCTTCTCTAGCTGCACGCCGAAGATTCTCTCTAGGTCTCCAGCTTTCTCGCCTGCACAGATCACGATGGCATCTTCGCGCAGTAGGTCGGTAAGCATTAAGATCGCAAGCTCTAGTTTTTCAGCTTTAGCATGCTTCTCAAGCGCCTTCTGGAGCTCTGGGACGCGCTTGCTCAATTTCCGGTTGTCCATCGTCTCTGCCTGCGTAATTGTCATCTTCACGCCACCCATCTCGAAGCTCTTGATATCTGTGTTAATAATCTTCTCTGCGCTCATCTTGCTCCATACATCTTTCTTATTGAACAGCTTCTTGGCATAATCGTCGACATCGCTGATGCCCGAGATTGCGGACAATTCGCCAGCGACCTTCTTATCAATGTGTGTGGTGATAGGGGATCGAAGGGCAAGTGTGTCGTCTAAGATTGCGGACAGCATCAGCTGCGCGAATTCTGGACGGATAGTTACATTTGTTTGAAGCAACTTATTTGCAACAAGTGTAGTAGTGGAGCCGTACGGTCGGATAGTGATCTTGGGTGGGATGCTGGTCTCAAGCTTCAGCTTGTGGTGATCCATTACCTCGATAATTTCGGCTTTCTCCCAGCCGTTTGGTCTCTGCTCGGGATCTGTGTGGTCTACCAGCACGATTTTCTTACCAGAGACATCTTCTACCAGTCGCGGCATGTTAAATCCCGTTTCTTTGAATACCCATTCGGTTACAACATTCGGCTCGTCGCAGCGGACGGCGATATAGTTGAAGTCTCCGCGCGCGTGACGATACACCTGGTAGGCGTATGCTGAGACTATTGCGTCTACGTCAGGCTTCTTGTGGCCGACTATATAGACTGATTCTCCGATTAGGATGTTTTCGACTGTCATGTTGGGCTGATACATATCTTAGCGCTGGTATTATAGCGCTAAGCCTTACTTAATGCCACCCCGCTAACCTATATCGTGATATAGGTTAGCGGGGTGGCTGAGGATACGGTTTTCTGATAGATTAAATTAAAGATTTTCATGAATTTAATGAAATTTAACTAGTCGACAAAGCTGCTCATGACACTTACCGATATAGTCTTCAGATTTATACTGGCAATATGCTTGGGAGCACTACTTGGATTGGAGCGGGATGGTGTGTGGAAGAATCCAAGGACGGCAAAGGAGATCCAGAAGAAATCCGAGAACGCGAGGCGTAAATTCCCTTTCATAAAGGCGGCGATACCTGCTGATAATATCGGTGGGGTAAGGACATATATCTTGCTCGCCGTGCTTGGATCCGTCTCGGGGCTTGCATATCATTATGGGTTGGAGGCATTAACGATCTCGATAAGCATCGGCTTAATGGTTTTCATTATAATTTCATTCGTACTCAACTATTTTGATAAGAACTCGTTTGGGCTGACCACTGAGCTTTCGATTATTCTCGTTTACACGCTCTCTCTGCTCATGTTTGCGACAGATGTGCCACTCAAGCTGGTTGTCGCCATTGCGGTAATCGATGCGGTTGTTCTTTCTATGAAGTCAGAGCTAAAGACCGCGATAGCCAAGTTCTCGGAAAAAGAGATAGAGGACACCTTGAAATTCATACTGTTTACGCTTGTCATATTGCCGTTTCTGCCAAATGCCTATTACGGGATCGCAGATATACCAGTGGTAGGCGAGCAAATTGCGCAGAATCTGTCGGTAGAGGTACTTGAGGCGTCGGAAATCTTTAACCCACAAAGATGGTGGATGGTGGTGGTATTTATTTTGAGCATGAACTTTGTTGGTTACTTCCTGACCAGGATCTTGGGCAAGAACAGAGGACTTAACCTGCTTGGGCTTCTTGGTGGGCTAGTATCAAGTACTGTTGCGACACAGACCTTAGCTGAGAGCAGCACACGGGTAAAGACTAAGTCTGACAAGACGCTGCTGCTGAATGCTACTGTGATGGCTAACATGACAAGTTTCGTGCGTGTCCTCTTCCTCGCGATGATTGTGGATATAGCATTGGCAAAGCTACTGTTCATCCCTATGATGGGGATGTCAGCCTTTCTGCTTGTATGGGTCATCTGGAGCACGCATATGTTTAGGCGGAGTGGCAAGGCTAAAAGCAAGGAGATCGAGGCTGTCGGTCTGAATTTTGACTCACCATTCAAGATAAAGCCGGCGTTGGTTTTTGGAGCAATATTTGCTGTTATTACAATATTTACCCGTCTAGCGTTGTATTATGCTGGAGACTCGGGATTCGTTGTATCCACAATGATATCTTCAGTCTTAGGGCTTGATGTCGTCACGATAAATACTGCCACTCTCGTAGGAGATAAGATCACGTATGAATTTGGTGCATTTGTACTGGTTATTGCTGCCAGCGTGAACTTAGTAGTGAAAATTGTGCTCGCAGCGCTGGTGGGCGATAAGTTTTATCGCTTAAGATTGATGCAAATCTTCCTGGTGACAATCTTGATAGGGCTGGTGTTAGCACTTTTCGTACTGCTCTAGTTTGGTGTAAGATCGGGTCAAGCTAATTTGCCCAAGTTTATTGAAGATAACTTACTAATGAATGAGCAGAAATTAACCACACAGATTCCGGACTATGTCCAGAAGGTAGCGCGAATGCTCCTAAAAGAGGGGTATAAGGCCTATCTGGTAGGAGGCGCTATTCGAGATATCGCTCTGGGCAAGACTCCATATGACTGGGATCTAGCAACCGATGCAAAGCCGGAAGAGATGCTAGAGCTATTTCCGAAAGCGGTCTCTACTGGTGCTCGCTTCGGTATGGTATCGGCACTGGTGCCAGACGTGCATGGTGAAATATTTGAGGTAGAGGTGACGACATTCAGATCTGAGGAGCAGTATGTGGATGGTCGCTGGCCTTCAAAAGTAGAATTTATAGGGGATCTGGATAAGGATCTTGGGCGTCGCGATTTCACAATTAACGCTATGGCCATAGACCTGGCATCTGCAGAGCTATCTGGTGATGAGGGTGAGCGAGAGTGGGTAGTGTACGATCCGTTTGACGGGATGGGGGATATCTCGAGAAAATTGGTAAAGGCTGTTGGCACACCGCTTGAGAGATTCAAGGAGGATGGGCTGCGTGCATTTAAAGCGTGCCGACTGGCTTCACAGCTACAGTTCGAGCTTGATCCTGAGACATTTGAGGCGATTAAAGAAGCTCTACCTGTGGCAAAGCAGGTATCGATGGAAAGGGTACGCGATGAGTTTATGAAAACACTCTTAGGCTCTCCGAAGCCATCGGTCGGCATCGAGATGATGAGGCAGACCGGATTGTTAGAAATCTTCATCCCTGAGCTGCTTGAGGGAGTGGATGTTGAGCAGAAGCTTTTCCATCATGATGATGTATATTGGCATTCACTTCGCACCTGTGATGTGGCGCCAGACAATATTAAGCTTGCAGCACTATTTCACGATATCGGGAAACCACGAAAGGATATGAAGGATGGGCATTTCTATGGTCATGACACCGAAGGAGCCGAGATGACCAAGCAGATTATGAAGCGTATGCGCTTCTCAAACAGCGATATAGAAAAGACTGTCACGCTGGTGAGATGGCACATGTTCTACTATCCTCATGTGCAGGAGGGGATGAGTGAAGAGCAGGTGGAGCATGTCAAAGTTCACGAGTGGAGTGATTCGGCGGTACGACGCTTCATGTCAAAGGTCGGCGACGAGAACCTAGACGACCTATTCGCATTGCGCATCGCCGATGCCTCGTCTAATCCGATGTCGGCATTCAATCCGGATGAGATAGCCGAGCTGCAGCTAAGAATCTCAGAGGTACGGGAGAAAGACATGGCGCTAAAAATCTCTGACCTGGAGATCACCGGTCATGACCTGATGGAGCAGCTTGGGGTAGAGAAGGGGCCACAATTGGGTAAAATCTTGAATCATCTTCTGGAGAGAGTACTGGACGACCCGATCCTAAATACCAAAGAGGCGCTAATCGATGAGGCCAGAAAATATCTAGACACTCAGCCAGCTTAATCTTGATCTATTTCCACAAATAACCCTCGGTGATCAGAGAAAACTGTGTCTCCCATGGTTACATTGATCTCACTATTCGACATCGCATGGTCGATGGGGATGGTTAGCAGTGAGCCGCTGTTCCAGCTGTAATTATTCTGTACGAAATAGTCATGGAAGCTATTTGAAAATAGTTGCGAATAAGAGGTAGAGTTGAAATCGCCAACCAGCACGAAGCGCTCATCACGGCTATCAAGCTCTTCAATCATCTCTTCTATATATGTAAAGTAGCGTTTCTCCCGCTCGAAGTTATGTGGATTGAGCGGTGGAATCGGGTGTACCACGATTAAGTGGTAGTCGGCATATTGCGCGTAGCAGATAGGGTATTCTGTGGCTTGAATAACTGTGCTCCTTATTGGCACTTCTTCAGATAGTATTGCGCATGAGAGTGCCCCACGAGTATAGCTGGTTTGGAGTGGGTAGCCTTTTTGAACAAGTTCTTCAACCACATCGTCGTGCGCTTCGACTAGCGCGATTTTGGCTGGGCGATAGCTAGATATGTAATTGGCCATCTGGCGGTATTCTGCCTCTGTCCTGAAGGCGTTGGTATTCATGAAGTATATTTCGGGCTTGTAAATTGGGGCCGATGCGAAGGTAGAAGGGTAGATGAGTGGCATGCTGAACGCCAAAATGAAGAATATAAAGGCAAAAGCCTCTCTGTAAAATTTGAGTAACACCATGACAAGAGCCGAAATCAGCCAGATGACGGAGTATTGAAGTTGGAAGTGCGAGAAGAGATCGAAATAGAAGGAGTGATAGCTGAGCAGCACAGCCAGAATTGGAAAGAGGAGTGCGGCGAAGGTATAGATCACCGCAACTCTCTCGATCTGTGCCGCTAACCTATAAGGCGAAGTGCTTCTTGGCGTGTTTGTCATGATAATTGTGCAATATAACGGCTTATTATAGCCAAGACTGTGCGGTCTTAGTTAAATTATTTAATTCTGGCTACAGTCTACCACACTCAATTCTAGTCGCTACCTAATACTAAATTACAATCTGCTGCCATAAACTATTGTGCACTATCCGTGCCCATTTATTGTAAGCATTGCACCGTGAAATACTTCGTACTATAAGTTAGCGGCCTGAGGTTTGCCATACCAGCAAACCTAATATAAACTGTATCAGATTAAACAGGCTGAAATATAATTTAACTGCCCGATTCAGGATGAAGATACAGTTTTGTGGCGCCGCAAGGACAGTAACAGGCTCGTGCTATTTTCTAGACCTCGGATATACCAAGATACTTGTAGATTGCGGTGCATTTCAAGGCTCGGACGAGCTGGATCAGCTTAACCGGGAGGATTTCCCATTTGATCCTGCGGAGATCGAGTATCTGCTACTAACTCACGCCCATTTTGACCATTGTGGTAGGGTTCCTCAGCTTGTACGCAAAGGCTTCAAAGGTAGGATTATTTCGACCCAGCCAACTCGCGATCTTGCCGAGATTGTGCTCATGGACGCAGCAAACCTACAGGAAGAGGAGTATCAAAGATGGCTTACCCGCCAGAAGCGAGAGTCTGAAGAGCATTACTATGCCGACCAGCAAGGATATGGAAAGGGTGGCAGCCAAAAAACGAATGGCAACTCATATTGGCCACACGCAGAGGAGGGTAGTCTTTACGAAAATAAAGAGCCACTCTTCACAACTGAGGATGTGACAAAAGCGATGGGACTATTCGATATCTACCCATTTGGAAATTCAGTGGTGCTTCGTGACGGTTTAGAGTTTAGAATGCGAGACTCAGGGCATATCTTGGGCTCGGCAATATTCGAAGTATGGGTAAAAAACAGTAGTGGAACACAGAGGAAAATTGTGTTCTCGGGTGACTTGGGTCAGCAGGGACAGAGAATTGTGCGAGATCCAGATATGCTGCGCGAGGCCGACTATGTGCTGATTGAGTCGACATATGGCAACCGCCTCCACAAGAGCAAGGATGAGACGGTAAAAGAGTTTCTAAAAGTAATTAAGGACGCACAGAAAGATGGTGGAAATATCTTGATCCCTACATTTGCAATAGAGCGAGCGCAGGAGATAATCTACGAATTAAATGTAGCAATTGAAAACAAGCTATTGAGCGGCCTCGAAGTATATCTCGACAGCCCTATGGCGATGAAGGCTACAGAAGTATTCCGTAAATACCCAACATTCTATGATGAGGATGCACGCAGATTGCTTGAAAAAGGCGATGATCCTTTTCATTTCGAGGGCTTCCACACTGTAGAGAGTGCAGATGAGTCAAGGCGACTTATTGGACTGAACGGCATCGTCATATTAGCCGGCTCAGGCATGTGTAACGGTGGAAGAATTGTCCACCACCTCGCAAACAATATTGAGAAGAAGAATACCCATATTGTTTTCGTTGGGTATCAGGTAAAAGGGACGCTAGGACGAAGGATTGTTGATGGTGAGCCGGTTGTGAGGATAAAGGGTCGGGAAGTGGATGTAAGGGCACAGGTACACACATTGGGCGGATTTTCGGCGCACGCGGATTCACGAGATCTCCGGTACTGGTTGCGCGGCTTCGGTCACTCGCCCAAGACAGTATTTGTGATGCATGGTGAGGAGAGCATAGCGATGGGTTTTGCCGCAAACATTACCGAGGAGCTACAGCTGAAATCATATGTGCCGTATCTAAATGAAGTTGTAGAGCTTGATTAACAATGGAATACAGTAGCATTGAACAGATTGAGCAAGATATCAAAGATGTAAAGATCCAAGGGGCAACCAATGTCGCGATTGCCACATTTGAGGGCCTGAAGCTTTTTGCCAAAGATTATAATGGAGATAACGATGTGCCAATATTCCTCTCAGAGGTAGAGCGAGTAGGTGTACGGCTATCACAAGCGAGGCCGAATGAGCCTTTGGCAAAAAACGGTCTTAAGTTTGTCATGCATATGCTGAGGATCGAAAACGCCGATCTACACGATATAAATGAGGCGAAAGATAAGGTTGGACAGCTCGCCGATGAGTTCCTCAAGTTTATCGAAGAGTCAAAGCAGAAGATAACCCAGAACGGACTTGAGCTGCTTGGTACAGATGTAAACGAGGTGCTGACTCACTGCCATTCATCTACTGTTGAGGGGCTGATCATTCAGCATGCCAAACGTGTTCCAGGATTTAAGGCTGTATGCACTGAGACGCGACCGTTGATGCAGGGTAGGCTCACGGCGAAGGCTCTGGTTGAAGGCGGTGTCGATACCACAATGATTGTAGATAGTTCAGCCGAGTCTTACATCATCGGTCGAGGGAGCCACGAGATTGATGTGATCTTTACAGGCTGTGATGAGATAAGCATGAAGGGTGATGCGATTAATAAGATCGGCAGCTGGGGAGTGGCGCTTGCCGCTTATTATGCGAGCAAGCCATTATATGTCGTTGGGAGTGTGTTGAAGACAGATGTAACCACTGCCTACAAGCCACCTGAGATTGAGATGCGAGAGGCAAGCGAGGTGTGGAAAGAGGCTCCTGCTGGCTTGAAGCTTGTAAATCCATCGTTTGAGCTGATTAACAAAGAATTTATCACAGGATATATAACTGAATTAGGTGTGCTTAAGCCAGATGAGATCGAACGTGCGATACAGCGAGAGTATAAATGGCTTTTCTAGCATGGTAGTCAATGTCACTTTGAAAATTTTAATCTAAATGCTATACATTTAGCGAATGGCGTTATATTTGAAGAGCAACAATTTAGATGTCGAGACAGGAAATGAGCTCGAAGTGTTATTAAATGCCGACGATGCGCGAAAAGAGGGCATCAATAAGGGCGACATAGTCTCATTTTCATTTCAAAATGATGTGGTGCTATATGTAGTCGTTGAGGTTACAGACAGTGTAGTCCCAGAAGGGCATGTGGGCATAAACGAGGATATCTGGTCACGCTATGGAATCCATCAGGGAGATACGATCACGATTACAATTATTGACCGCCCAGAATCGCTTGAGTATATCAAGAAGAAGCTTCTTGGCAGCAAGCTCAGTGCACACGAGCTAGAGGTAATTACCCAGGATATCTCAGACCGAAAGATACGTGAGGTTGAGATTGCCTACTTTATGGCGACCTTCTTCAACCCAGGGTTTGACGAGGAAGAGGTGTTGGCAACAATCCATGGAATGGCGAAGGCAGGTGATGTACTCGACTTCAGGAATGTAAAGGAGAATGGAAATATGGTTGTCGACAAGCACTCGATCGGTGGTGTGGCAGCAAAAGGCATAACTCCGATCCTTGTGCCAATAATCGCCGCTCACGGATTGGTCATCCCAAATACATCTACCCGAGCCATTACAACTCCTGCTGGTACTACCGACATCCTTGAGGTAATCATGCCGATGACCCATACCAATGAAGAGCTGTATGAGATTATCAAGAAAACAGGGGCATTTATGATCTGGGGTGGAGCCTTGAGATTATCACCAGCTGATGATGTACTGATTGGAGTAGAGCGTGGCCTCCATGTCCAATCTTTCCAGAAGCTGTTAGTCAGTATCATTGCTAAGAAGGTCTCAATGGGTATCACTCATATTGTGATCGATATCCCATATGGCCCAGGCACTAAGGTTGAGAAGCCAGATGATGTTGAATTTCTCAGCACAGAGTTTAAGAAGCTCTTTGCCAAAGTTGGAATTAAGTGCGAAACATACACTAGGCGGGTGGTTGCACCAGATGGCTATGGTATTGGTCCAGCCCTCGAGGTCCGCGACATTTTGCAAGTATTTGAGCGCCATCCAGAGCGGCCTATGAAGCTCGAGGAAACAGCTGTCGACATGGCGGGTGTACTGCTTGAATTGACAGAGAAAGTGCCAGTAGGTGAGGGTAGAAGAGCAGCATTGCAGAAGCTAGATTCGGGTGAAGCCGCAGAAAAGTTCTGGGAGATAGCTATGGCTCAGGGTGCGCCTGGCAAGAAAACATCCGAGGAGATCAAGATTGGTGATTATGAGCAGAAATTTATGGCAGAAAGAGATGGCATAATAGATTTCGTCGATAACAAGGAGATTGTGAAGATATCGCGCGCGCTTGGCAATCCATTTATCAAAGAGGCTGGCGTGTATTTGCATAAAACAGCTGGCGATAAGGTAGAAAAGGGCGAACTGTTGCTAACTATCTATGCCACGAGTGGAGAGCGGCTTGATACCGGTATTGAGGCGCTGAATATGGAGAAGCTGTTTGTGTATAAGCAGTAGTCCGACCAGCTGCTGCCATATGGGCTAGATCGCACTATACTTGCTCATTAATTATGGTTAATGAGCCGTGAAATGCTGCGCATTATGAGTTAGCGGGGGGAGTGAACGATTAAATACTTTTTCGCCATCCTTACTGCTACGGTCACTATCAGAAATGTGAAAAGCAGCATTGCACAGGTTGGCGCAATGATCACGATTGATTTCCCTAAAGGTGTGGTCTTCAGATAGCTTGAAAAGGCATCGTCATCTGCTGAGAACTGAGAGGTCAGCTGGTCAACCTGAATGAGCTGGCTAATTTCTGGGATGCTTCCTTTTGGTAGGGCTTGCAGATAGAGGTCGTAGTTTTCAAATGACTCAGAGCTAATATTGTCGGCACTGCTAAGTGCTGTGCCTATGTAGTCCTGGCTTGAATTTCCTATCGTGTACCAGAGGATATGGTCTAGATTGCCACCTATGTAGACTCGTCCGCTTTCTCCCCAGGTAGGGTCGAGTGAGAGCCAACCATATTCTGGTATCCATACCTGTACCCATTGGTGGGCGATATTCTGCTCGGTTGCTTCTTCGAGTCCGATGCTGTTCTCGGCGCCTGTTGGGTCGTTGCCATATCCGACAGCAGCCTTGGCAGCGACACCCTGTGCCCTCAATATGGCAATCAGTGCATCGGCATACTCCATGCATACAGCCTCTGAGCCATTAAGCGCGGCAACCGCACCAAGTCTTTTGTTCTCACCCTCAACCTTCTCGTAACTATAATCGAAAGTCTCGACGATATATTCATAATCGGTGCGCACTAGCTCTGAAAGGGTGGTTTTATCCTTGGCTAGCTCGGCAGCAATTCCCATCACCTCATCACTGTCCGACTCCCAATATCTATCTGATCGGGTGTACTGCTCTAGGGCAGGGTTATTGCGGACACTCTCTAAATAGGCATCTAGCTCAACGCTTGGGATCTCATTCTGGCTCTCGCTTTTCAGTGTGATATACCCTTCAATTTTGATCTCTCCATTCTGATTGGCCGGCACTTCAAAATATCCGATCACATTCCCTTCGTCGTCTATCTCAATCCTTGATGGCTTGGGCGAAAGATCCGAAAAGTATACCTCCTGATCGGTCTCGGCATAGGTACGGGGCAGAGGGAGCTGGTATATATTGGTAGAGAGATATTCGGTGTAATCGTTTACCCCAGGGGGTATAAGTAGGTCAGTTTTTGGCGTACGCTGAACCATTTTGAAGTAGTAGAACTGCTCCGTGCCGATCTGAATCCATCCAGTCTCGCCGAGTCGGTCTTCTGTATCTAGCTTGAAAACTCGTGAGCCGCCCAATTCAGTAGTAGAAATCTCACGTGGGGCAACATAGCTTGCCTGTGGCAGGCTATCAGGGATGCTTAGCTCGGCGTCATAATCATAGGTGAAGGTGACGCCATTATTTTTGTTGACGGTCTTGAGCTCGGTATCGGCTGGGATGCCCGGGATGTAGAAGTTGATGATATTGCCATTTAGGTTGACCAGCTCATGTGTGTCAAATTCGATTGTGACTGAGTAATCTCTCTCTGTGGTGATGTCGTATGGCGTAGTGATAGCAAATTGGAGGCCTGCATCGATCTCGGTGAGCTGTGGAGATAGCTGATTGCCTCTGCTATCGGTGACAGTTAGTGAGTTCCGCTTAAATTCTCTCTCTGCAGGGTCGCTGTTAATCAGGAAGTCGTGGATTATAAATTGCTGTGTAGTGCCAGCAGGCAATTTGTAGTTTTCATTAAATGCCTCGATAGTGAGCTTCTCGCTAACAGTGATGTACTCTTGACCCTCTTCATATACCAAGATATAGCTATCGCTCACATGAAAGTCAGTCGAAGTGCCGTTTGAGGCGTATGCTCGTGGTAGAGGAAGGTAATTTGTAGCAACAAGAAGTAGTAGTGCAAAGAGTGATATTAACTTTGTGCGGTTTAGTCGCTTGATCATATGATTAATATTGTATTCGCAAAGTGAGAGTATCTCAAGCCGCTAACTTATAATGTGCAGCATTTCACGGCTCATTAACCATAATTAATGAGCAAGCATATATAGTTGGCCAGATACAATAATATGGTTAACGACCACTTTGCGAATTTTTCATTAAAACTTCACTACTAGATTAAGTATACGCACGGTTAGAGCGTGGCGGCACAATCCATTGAGCATATGTTATACTTGCGCTGTAAATTTAGAAGTAGGAGTCACATATTTTCCAGTATGGCTCCGCGCTATAGGTTAGCGGCATGGTAACAAGATCACATTCATTATCAATAGGTATAGTTGGCCTCCCAAATGCAGGCAAGTCAACACTGTTCAATTCTTTAACAAAAAAGGCTGTGCCGGCTGAGAATTTCCCATTCTGCACGATAGATAAGAATGTTGGAATAGTTGAGGTCCCGGATGAGAGACTCGCCAAATTGTCGGAATTCTTCAAGGCTGAGAAAATAGTCCCATCTGCAATTCAATATGTAGATATCGCTGGATTGGTTAAAGGTGCGTCAAAAGGTGAAGGGCTAGGTAACCAATTTCTATCTCATATCCGCGAGGTAAACGCTGTAATGTATGTAATCCGCAGCTTCTCAAGCTCTACTATTTCCCATGTATATGAGCGAATTGACCCGTTAGAAGATTTTAAGATCGTGCAGTCAGAGCTGATTTTGAAAGACCTTGAAACAGTTGAGAAGAAGCGACATGAGGTAAATAAAAAGGCGCGCGTAGGTGATGGAGATGCAGAAAGGCTGTTGCAAGCTTTGGATGGGCTGATGGAATCTCTGGGTGAAGGGAAGCCAGCGATTGATTTCAAAGTGGATGAAAAAATTGAAGAGGAATTCAAAAATCTATGGCTGCTTACTAATAAGCCACGAATCTTCCTGCTAAATGTGCAGGAGGGTGCTGACGAGCAGCTGCGCGCTGATTGGAAGGCTAAAGTGCTTGAGTATCTAGGAGAGGATCATAAAGATTTTATACTCGAGGTAGATGTGAAGATGATTGGCGAGCTGTCGGAGATGGATGAGGCTGAAAAAACTGAATATCTAGCTTTACTGCCTGAGACACCTGTGCAGATCGAGGATATTATCCGAAAAGGCTTTGAGCGTCTAGGACTGATTACTTTCTATACCGGCAGTTCAAAAGAGTGTAATGCCTGGTCGATCCGATCTGGCGCAACTGTAAAAGAGGCTGCTGGGGTAATTCATACCGATCTGTCTGATAATTTTGTGACTGCGGACGTTGCAAATGTAATGGATATAGTAGAGAAGGGTGGGATTAATGCTGTGAAGGAGGCTGGATTGTTTAGGTCGCAGGGTAGGGATTATCTGGTGCGGGATGGTGATTATGTGTTGATTCATTCGACGAAGGGGTAGGGCGGGATTTCCCATGTTGTGTGCTTAATGTTTCCTTAATATCGTTCCAACGTATATATCCGTGTATTACGGGTGTTTTTGTTCTTTGAAAATATAGCAATCGAGCCGTTGATTTCCTTTTGTAATGCTGAGAGTGGGTAATGCCCTTTGTCGGGGTTACAAAAGGAGATCGTATGAAGCGCAAACTGTTTTTTGTTCTTGGCGCGGCTTTGATGCTGTGCCTTTCAGTTTTTATTGGGGTTGCCAGCTCGCAAGAGCCAGCAACCATCACCTTCCTTCGAGGGTTCATGAGTGGACCCTGGAGTGGGAAGATTTTGCTGGTCTCGGTGATCAGCAATGAGGTGGGATTGGACGTAGAGCTGGTTGGCTGCGCTGAAGCAGTATCTGCCATTATCGAAAATATGAGTTCAAGTCCGAGTTTATCTATCATAAACCCGATAAAGGCAACTGCGTTCCCCCCACTGGTCGAGGCCGGAGTATTCGAGTACTTTCGGGGCTCATCCGGTCTGTTGGAGATTAGCAACGGATTTTTCCTCACTAGCCTAGGTGGTGAGGAATATGATGGAGGTGCGGAGTGGTTATGGCAAAGTCCGCTAGGCTCGGAGGGAGTCGCACGTAATTGCAATGAGCGCGGCAAGGAGAAATTCTTTCCTGGATTAGCGGTTGTGCTAGCGGCCATACCGATCGCGGTCCTGCTAATCTTATTTTTCAAGCGTCTCATACGCACCCCACAGCCTGCCTTCTAGATTTTAGAGCCTCACATATGTATTTTTCAACCGTAACCCCGTATGTGAGGCTCCCTTGCTTTCGACATCGTTTTGCCGCGAAATACCCGAAAAATATTTGTCCCACACAGCTATTGAGGAGTATAATGATATTTGATACAATTCTTTCGCCTCTGGAAAGGATTTAATTTGATTTTTGGACGAAGGTTCATGGCTGAGAAGATGCAAAAATATGAGCTAATGATGGCCTTGAAGCCTCTGCTTCCTGATGACGTGCGAAAAACGATTCACAAGAACGTTATTTCCACAGTCACCGAGATGGGTGGAGAGCTGGTTGATACCGACGTGTGGGGTAAAAGATACCTCGCATACAAGATCAAGGGTCATAACGAGGGTTACTATATCCTCTACGTGCTCAATATGAAGCCTGAGGATGTTGCCGAATTGAAAAGGCAGCTAAGCCTCAAGCAGGAGATTCTTCGCTTCATGGTCGTCAAGGTTGAGCATAAAGATGAGAAAAACCTTGCGATTAAGAAGAAAGAGATAGAAGTTTAGAAATTTCAGAAATTTTTAATGTTTCTAGTTTAAGATAAAGGTAAGTTAAATTGTCAGTTTAATTAAATGTCAGTACGTTCGCTAAATAAGGTTATGCTGATCGGTAATCTTACACGTGACCCGGAGACCCGATACACGGGCAACGGCACAGCTGTAACTACCTTCGGCTTGGCGACAAACAAGTCTTGGAAAGATGCAGATGGAAATGCCCAGGAGTCAACACAGTTCCACAATCTAGTTGCATGGAACAAAATGGCAGAGATCTGCCAGCAGCTCCTCGCAAAAGGGATGAAGATCTATGTCGAGGGTGAATTGAACACAAGGTCATGGGAAGGTGAAGATGGTCAGACAAAATATAAGACTGAGATCAGAATTTCTGACATGATCTTACTAGATAGCAAGGGAAAGAGTGGTGGAGCAGGCGGAGCCGCAAATGATAATGGCGCTGCCGCATCAGATGATAACGGAGGAGCAAGTAGCTCGGCTCCAGCAGATGATTTTGCTGATGAGCCAGCTGCAGATACCGATCCGATCGAAGATGATCTACCTTTCTAATCGTTAATTTATTTAGTTCTATTTGATATGGCTGTTGAAGAAATTAAAACAAGCACAGAAGGTGGCAACTTTGAAGATAAGAGCTCGGACGAGCGAGCTGGTGATGACCGTGGGTCTCACAGAAGGCGCAAGAGGGTAAACCTCAATTTGAAGTGCCCACTCTGTGAAGGTGGTGTAGGACATGTGTCTTACAAGGATGTTTACCAGTTGAAGAAATTCACCTCGGTTCGTGGCAAGATCATCTCCACTGAGAAGTCAGGTGTATGTCACAAGCATCAGAAAGAGTTAGCACAGGCTATTAAGAGAGCTCGATACATGGCACTTTTGCCATATGTCGCAGTAGAGGCCTAACCGTTTTCGTTTACTCAGAACCATGCCGCTAACTTATAGTGCGGGACGCACTATAAGTTAGCGGCATGGTCTATTAATGTGATATCCTTAGTACGTATTAACATCATGAGCGACTGCCGTGGGAAGACTCTCCCTGCTCGAAAAAAACGCGTTTCTCTCGATCTACGCCAACCGATATGGGTTGCACGCCACTTTTGCCTATTCGCACTACGAAATAGATAGGTCATATACATTTAATGATTTCACGGTGATTGATTGGGAGAACGATCCAGTTGGTGAGTACGACTTCTGGCTCGAGTATCTGCAGAAATTGGGTGACAAATTTGAATGGGAGTTTCTTGAGAATAGCTTCTCGAAATTCTCGATGGGGAAGGTGAGAGAGTTTGAAGATGAGGGAGAGGGCGTCTCCGCAATTAGATTTGTATTCGATGGCAACCTGGAGGAGAGAAGTAAGAGCATTAATGCTATTCACGGCTATTTCCCGGAAGTTATCGTCGAAGTATTGGATAACAAGAAGGGGCGAGATTTGCTCTCAAAGCTGGCGATAAGGTTGGGGTATCGTGATGCACTGCTAATCGACCTAAACCTGCATAAGTTTGAGATTTTCCGAAGCAAGGTAAACGAGAAGACGCGATCCGCAAATCTGGCTGATATTCACGATAAACCATGGGATTCTGCGCATTCAAAGATTAGCTGGGATTCAAATCGGGCGTTGATCGAGAAGCTGAAGGATGCTCGCCTGAAGGCCTTTGCGACTGTAGATCCGGAGGGAAGTGTAGTCTACAACCAGTGGGCAAACCTAGTGTGTGATCGATATGCATCTACTTCTAACAGGAATCTGCTCGATATTCTCCGTTCATATGCTACCGTGCAGCTACTATCGATGTTTAACAGCGCCAAGCTGTTTGATGGGATGGGACAAGGTCAGAAGCCTACGCTGCTCATTATTACTGGTGGAATTCCTTCGATGCTGAAATCAGATCAGACATACCTTGCAATTCTTGATGGTCTTCAGCTTCGCGGCAGCTTTGATGTAATGTTTAGTAGTAATTATGAGGTTTTTACCCTTGCGGATGAGTTTATTGAGGGCGTGAATGCTAAATATTACATTGTCACGCTTGGCCAGATTACAGAGAGGATGGAGCGATTGTTCGCGCCGGATATACCAGGCAGGCCGGAAGAGAAGAAAACTGTATTTATGGCAAATATTACTACTAAGGGGACTGGAGAAAAGACTGTATATGCTCTGGCTTCTTCAATTGCGAATATAGACCTGCCCAAGGAAGAGTATGTGATAGACGGAGACTTCGTAAAGGGAGCTTACATCGAGGGTGGCAGCCTCCTAGGCATGAGTGGAGGTGAGAAGAAAAGTAGTAGGAAAGGTGAGGGATTTATGTGGCATTCGGCGAAAGAGAAGTTGCAGATTGATAGAATAGTTGTAGACGCGAGATATAAGCCTGTGGTTTACGGACCTGATTACCGTGTGAACAAGAATAAGATTAGCAGCTGGATCGGTGAATAGAGCAATCAGCAAATTCAAAATCGTAGAGCAGGCCACTCTCTTTATCGAAGTAGAGGGGAGTGCCGAGCTGTATGTCAAAAGCGGCGACAAATTAAAGAAAGGTGACAAGCTTTATTCAGTGGAGCGAAAGAAGATAGTCGAGTCGCATTATATACCGAAGGCGTTGGGCGTGCAGGTGCAGAAGTCGGCAGAGTATGTAGGCAGGGTAGGGGGCGAGTATGTAATGGAGGGTGAGCTGCTGGCTGAGAAGCTCACATCTGGTGGGTTGGTGACCAAGAGACTGATCGCAGGATCGGATGGGATTGTAAGTCTCCGAAGGCTGGATATGGGATATATCGATATTCTCTCTGAGGCAAATCGGATCCTGTTCGATAGCCCTGTCAACGGTGAGGTTGAAGAGGTGGTGCTAAATTCCGGAATCTATATCAAGAGCGAGGCAGTGAAGGTGCCTATCTTTGATATTGAAGGATTCCACGATATTGAGAACTTTTCACAGGTCACAGGTGTGCTTCACTCGATTGTTACCGACCATGAGGTGCCATCGCCGGCCAATCTGGAAGAGGATTATGAGGGAAAGATTGTGTTTGTGGGTCAGCACTATCATAGGAAGCTTATAACCGAGCTGTACAAGAAGGGTTGCGAGGCGATAATCGCTTACTCTGCCGATATTGAGGCAATAATCGAGCTGGGAATTCCAGTGGTTGTGCTAAGAGGGTACGGGCATATTAAGTCCGACGAAGAGTATTTTGAAATGATTGAGAAGAATGTAGGGGAATGGGTGCGGGTGGATCTGAAGGGTCGCGCACTCTATATTTTTGACTCTGCCGTCAGGCCGAAGGATGTTAAGGCTAATTTCTACCCGCGGCTGATTGAAGGAGCACGCGTCTCATCACACGATATCGACAGCTATGCGCTGGCAGGTAAGGTGCTGGATTATGAGGGTGATGATGAGAAATATGTCGCACTTATGCCGGATGGGAGCAGTGGCACTTCTGTCTTGGTAAATAAGGATCGGCTAGTCAGCACCAGGTAGTTTTAATGGATGTTAAATTTCTGTTAATATAGCAACTGATAATCTTGACGTTAACTGTGTAATTTCCCAAACAGGAAGCGTGGAATAATTTTTATATGTATATGTAATGAGCTCCGAGAAGCAATCACATCATCCAACTAAATCAGAACAATCACCAAAAAAGATTAAAGTCTCTTCTGCAAGCAGCGACGGATTAGATAAAGTGAGGCTCGGGGTTGGTATCGCAATCCTTGTTGTCTCGGTTTTTGCTGTCGGCTTGATGACGGGGCGTGTCTGGAGCTCTGAGTCCATCAAGAGCTCAACCAGCGGCAGCAAGCTTTTTGATTTCACTGGCGATACCAACGATGATGGGGGCAATCTGACAACCTCAGGCAAAAACGCCCTGGATTTCGACATGTACTGGAAAATCTGGAACACTATGAAGTATGACTATGTCGATGAGATGTCTGTAGACGAGAAAGAGATGTTCTACGGCTCTATCAAAGGAATGGTGAACTCATATGGGGATCCTGCGACGATTTTCCTAGACCCAGAAGAGACAGAGGCATTCACCAAAGGCTCAGCGGGTAACTATTTCTCGGGCATAGGTGCAGAATTAGGATATAGAGATAATAGAATTGTTGTAATCTCGCCTCTGGATGGCTCGCCAGCAGAGGCTGCCGGATTGAAGGCAGGAGATATACTTCTCGCTGTCGATGATACAGAGATCAAGAGCAATGACACTATATATGATGTTGTATTGAAGATCCGAGGTGAAGCAGGAACAGATGTGAAGATTGAGATCTATCGAGCGAGCGAAGGGAAGAATCGCGAGATGACTATTACCCGTGGCGATATCACTGTGCCAAGCATGAGCTACGAAGAATCAGAGGAATCTGGAATCTATGTCATAGACCTATCGAGGTTTACAGAGGCATCGTTGGCAGATTGGGTGAAAATATGGGATCAGACGATAAGCGAGATTGAAGAGAAGAATCCTAAAGGCATTATCTTGGACCTGCGCGGCAATCCAGGTGGCTTCTTCGATGCTGCTGTTTACGCCGCCGAAGAGTTTGTAGGGAAGGGGAAGGTGATCGCAATGCAGGAAGATAGAGCTGGCCAACGAGATGAGTATGTCGCCGACCGTGAGGGTAGATTTACCGATATCCCTATGGTTGTGCTTGTAAATGAGGGTAGCGCATCAGCATCTGAGATATTGTCGGGTGCATTGCAGCAGTCGGGACGAGCCACAGTCATCGGTGTAAATACATATGGAAAAGGGACAGCCCAGTCGATTATTGATTATCCAGACGGATCAAGCCTGCATATTACTGTGCTTAAGTGGTTGCTTCCTGACGGCACTTGGCTCAATACCGACAATCCAATTGAGCCAGATATTGTTGTAGAGATCTCCGATGAGCAATTTAAAGCAGGTGAGGATCCACAGCTAGAGAAAGCTCTTGAGGAGCTTAGGTAAGAATAAATTAATTGTTAGAGTGTCCAAAAATGGAAGAGAAGAAGAGCAATGAAGTGCCAAAGATTGAGAAGATGTCAGAGAAAGAGATTGAAAAGGGGGTCGAGGCATTGATGACAGAGGAGGTTCCGGCAACTGTTGCTGCGAAGAGCAAGCCGAGGCGAGGAAATCGTCTGGCACGAATGTTTATGGGCTGTATATTCGTGATCTTCTTCTTGCTCTGTATATTCGCCGTGGGCTCCGCACTTGGCTTTTACTACTATCCACGACTATACCCTCGATTTGGTGATAACTTGGAGCGGCTCGGCATTGAATTAACAAGTAGAGATGCACCAGTTGAAATCGAAGAAGAGGTGAGCGAATTTATTCCAGGGACAAGCGAAGAGGAGCTGGTGGTAAATGTAGTTGAAGAAAGCATGCCATCAGTGGTGACAATCGCTGTCTCAAGAGTGAGCTTTGATGCAGAAGAGGGTGTAGTTGATGACAGCAGCAATATCGGGTCAGGCTTTATAGTTGATCCAAGTGGCTTGATTATCACAAACCAGCATGTGGTTGCAGACAGTACAGTCGAATATAAGGTAATCACCAGCGATGGACAGGAGTACGATGTCGAGAATATTGCTACCGACGATGCAAACGACATAGCTCTGCTAGAAGTTAATGCAACGGACTTAAATGCTATGGATCTGGGTAATTCGGATAGCTTGGTCGTTGGACAGACGGTAGTTGCGATTGGTACGCCGCTTGGTGAATATGCAGGCAGTGTGACAAAAGGTGTTGTAAGCGGACTAAACAGATCAGTTGAGACCGGTAGTCAAAGCTTCTTTGGCACAGTGAAGACTTATGAGGATGTAATCCAAACTGATGCATCGGTGAATCCTGGTAATTCGGGAGGTCCACTGCTCAATACACAGGGTGAGGTGGTAGGTGTTAACTTCGCAACTACTTCCGGTGCTGACAATATCTCTTTTGCTCTGCCGATAAATAGGGTGAAGCAGAGAATCGACGAGTATAGGAAGTATGGGAAATTTGTAAAAGGGTACCTTGGAATCCAGTATGAGGTTGTATATGACCGTAACTATAATCCTCTGGTGCTAGTTGTTGATGTCGCCGAGGGTAGTCCAGCAGCCGATGCAGGGGTGTTGAGGCGAGATCTAATTACGAAGATTGACGGTGTTGAGATTGACGGTTCATTTGTATCGATTCTTCAGAGTTATAAGCCTGGTGATAAGATCGTTTTGACGATCGTACGGGACAGGGAAGAGGTCGAGGTAGAGGTGACTTTGGGCGAGGCTTAGAGGAGATCCAAGCCCAAGTCGCACTTGCAAAGTGCGACTTGGGGAAGGCGGAGTTGGTTTCACGCACCGATTGATATTTGCGAAAATCCTTCTGTTTAGGGATTGAATCTATTTGTCACAAGAACCAGTCAATTGCTATTTAGTTAAGCAGGCCTATGACACATCACTATACTATAGGGTGGTACAGTGATATAATCTCCCTATATAGCTATTTTGCTAATCCTATGGTCAAGACATGTGAGGTACCCAGCAATGAACAAACTCGTTTTTTTAGAGATGCTTTGTTGCAGTTCCCTCAGCTAGAGCAGTTTGAGGGTGATCTATCGATGAAGTACATATATTCTCAAGGGTTCAATGAGACTTATAATGCAGTTTTGGCTTTATATGCTGCAGAGTCAACAGCAAGTGGTGGTGTGTTGATCGTGCCAGAGTTAGATTCTCATGAGTATGACACTTATCCGCGTAATGAAAACAATCTTGGGGTGATTTGGCAAAGGATTCCCAAACATCCATCGCTTTATCACACGGGGTTTTATGGTATTAGAATTGATCCGACCGATGGTCAATCCAGAATTGTTATGCGCGAAGCAGGAGGAATGAGCAAATTACAGGGTTATTCCTCTGAAGGGGATAATGGAGGGGAACATGTTTTTGAAGTTAACCTTGTAGATGGAGAGGTATTTTCTGCTGCCAGTATGCATTGTCTGATCAGACCGGACTCCGATATGAAAGTAGGTGTTATGTCCGTATGGAGCAGTTCAACTGGTGGTGGGCTGAAATTTAAAGGTATTCGGGTTTTGACTTCACTTATGAGATTTCCATTTGCAGCACCTTTTGGTGATAATGTCGTTCCAGATAGGCATGACTATTTCAGAAACAATTACAATATGCTCCATAAGGGTCCTCAGTTAGGTTACCATGGCTCATATGATCTTATAGTACCAGCTGTGGACATTCCTCAGTACAGGGAGTATGGCAGACCAGGAAGGTTTACTGCTTGCAAGACTTCGGAAGGTAGATACTTTTTTGGAGGCACCTACTCGGATGATTTTGTGATGGATATAGATCCTGTTCGGGGAACGTTTAGGATTGCTGGGCGTCAATTCCCTTGGACCGCATACAAGGATATAGTTGAAGCTACGCCCCCAATAATAGAATCTGCTACGCTGTTGATTCCTGAGCTTATGTTATCTAGCCGAGCACACCTCGATCCAGATATCCTACAATCGGAGATGCAACACACCCTTGTAGACGGCTTTGATATGTTTACAGAACAATTACGAGCCCTCGCACCGAAGATAGAGCTTAAACAGTAATTATCTCGCACTAGGGAAGAGTAATACCTCATCATGAACACATATATTTGTGGCATGTTTTTTAATTTCAAGAATCATTCAAGAAAATACAAGTGGTTGTGGTATGTCATTTGTCTGATAACAATATCTGCTATCAATGCCGCTTAAAACAGTCGTCTAGTATGGATGGTGTATCTCTATTTAAAAATTTCTTG
Source organism: Candidatus Dojkabacteria bacterium (assembly GCA_030583845.1). NCBI lineage: Bacteria > Candidatus Dojkabacteria bacterium. Next base: position 236,917 of record CP129478.1, on the reverse strand, counting down.
AAGGTAATCTAGAAAGCAACCTATGTCTATTTTAAATTGCCTGTGAGATCAGCAAGATCGACGAAATGAGGGGGTTGATTGTTCGTCTTTAACGCCTTCCTTACCGCAGAGGTCTTTCTTAGCACTTTTATGAAATTTTATAAAACAGGGTTACGCCTCAGGCCTGATTTCGATATATTGAACCCCAGGGATCAGTATGAATGTGAAAATTTCATGAATTCTGCCCGCATATATTTAATCTATTTCATTAAAAATTAATGAAAAATCCTGTAGATCTGTACAACAATCTGCTTCCAATCAATGATCAGAAGCTGCAGCAGTTTATCGAGTATCACTGTATGGATCTCGAAAAGAAAGATGAGTTCATTCAAACCATCTTTGATGAGGTAAAACTCACAGTATTTGAAGGCATGGACGAGGCGGCATTGATCGACTCGCTTATCCTCGTTGCTATTCAGAATATCCAAAACGACCCGGATTACGACAAGGTTGGCACAAGACTCCTTTTAACAAAAATCTATCTCACTACGGTCACAGAATACCAGGGTGAAGATTTCGACAAGGCGTATCGAGAGAGTTTCGTTAAATATATAGAGTGGGGAGTAGAAGAGGGATTGCTCGACAAGAAGATGGTGTCAAGCTTCAACCTGTACGAGCTTGCACTTGAGCTATACCCAAGCCGTGACGAGGATTTCACATATCTAGGACTCTCAACAGCTATGAATCGCTACATGGTGAAGCACCGTAGCTCGACAGTTGTGCGAGAGACACCACAATTTATGTGGATGCGGGTAGCGATGGGGATGTCGCTGTCAGAGGAAGAGCCTACCAAGTATGCAAAGCAGTTCTACAATAGGCTTTCTCGCAAGGAGTATACCGCAGGTGGCTCGACAATGATCGGCGCGGGCACTGTATGGCCAACTTTAGCAAACTGCTTCTTGCTCAATACGGATGACACTATTGAGCATATTTTCGAAAATATAACCAATATCGGCCTGATCTCAAAGGGTACTGGCGGTATCGGTATCGGCATCACCAAGCTGCGAGCCGAGGGATCACCAATTAAGACTAACAACACCTTCTCATCTGGCCCAATCCCATTTGCCAACATTATGGACGCTACAGTGGCTGCTATCGCCCGTGCAGGCAAGAAGAAGGGCGCAGTCGCTATCTACATGGAGAACTGGCATATCGACTTCTATGATTTCCTCGACCTGCGACAAAATGCAGGTGACGAGTACCGAAGAACCCGAATCGCCGACACCGCCGTGTATATTTCTGATGAATTCATGAAGCGAGTCATTAATAATGAGGATTGGTATATGTTTGATCCTGCAGAGACGATGGAATTAACAGAATTGTATGGCTCTGACTTCTCTAAGAAGTATCTAGAGTATGTAGAGAAGGCTGAAGCAGGTGAGCTGCGGGTATTTAAGAAGGTGCCAGCCAAAGAGCAGATGCAGGCAATTGTCACCATGCTCATGTCTACTTCGCACCCTTGGATTACATTCAAAGATACAATCAACGTCCGCGCTTTGAACAATAACACAGGCACAATCCACAACTCCAACCTGTGCACCGAGGTATGCTTGCCACAAGATAAGGATAATATCGCTGTATGTAACTTGGCATATATCAACCTACCACGGCATATTGACTTCTCGAAGACGAAATTCGGTGGCAGTGTAGAGGAAAATATGGAATCAGTAGATTGGGATAAGCTCAAAGAGACTGTAAAGATCGGTATGCGCCACCTCGACAACCTGATCGATGTCGGCATGCACCCTGTCAAAGAGGCGGAGCACTCTGACCTGAATAACCGCGCGGTTGGCTTGGGAATTATGGGACTAGCCGAGCTTTATGAAATCTTCGGCTATGCATACGATAGCGAGGAGGCGTATGAAGTTGTTGATATTTTGACCGAGTTTGTGAGCTACGAAAGTATCGCTTATAGCTGCGATCTGGCCGACGAGCGTGGCAAATATCCTAACTTCAACGGCTCGATGTGGTCACGTGGCTATGTGCCTTTTGACACCATTGAGATCTTGGAGAACGACCGAGGTGTGACAGTACGACAGAATCGCACGACTAGACTTGATTGGGATAAGCTGAGGGAGAGAGTGAAGAATGGTGTGCGAAACGCTACAACCATGATGATCGCACCAAACGGCAACTCATCTTTGACAGCTGGTACTTCACCAGGCATCGACCCAAGATTTGCCTTGATCTTCAGCCGTACCACCATGAATGGTAAGTTTTTGGATATCAACCTCAACCTTGTAAATGCTCTGAAAGAGCTCGGAATCTGGGATGATGTGAAGGAAGAGCTTCTTGAAAATCAGGGTGAGATTTCAGAAATTGATGCGATCCCAGACAGCTTGAAAGAAGTGTACAAAACATGTTTCCAGATCTCTCCGCTCGCATTCCTCGAGGTAGCCTCTCGATCGCAGAAATGGATCGACCAGGCAATGAGCCGAAACATGTATCTTGAGAGTCGCGACCCAGAAGAGAATGTCGAAGTGTATATCGAGGCATGGAGGCGTGGATTGAAGACTACCTACTATCTGCACATGAAGCCTCGTCACACCGCAGAACAGAGCTCGGTAAAGGTAAACAAAGCTAAATCTTTGGTTGGAAAGAAGGGCTTCGGCATGTCTAGCTCATCTGATGATGGTGAAACTGGCACTGGTACGAGCTCGGGTAGGGCAGAGGAAAAGGGTAGCGAGGTAGCAGCAAAGGACAGTGCTGAGGGCTCAGATGGTAGTGCTAATTCGGATAAGAAAGGCTTTGGATCTAAGAGATCTGAGAAGTCCGAGCCTGCAGGCACATCGACAGAGAAGAAGCCAGGGTTTGGTCGGGTGAAGGTCGAGAAGGCCGACGATAGTGAGGTTGAAGAGCAAGATTCGACAGCATCGCGTGGAACTGGCTCTCAAAATCGGTTTCACGAAGAGGATGCGGTGATTGAAGCAGAAGCTGAGGTACAGCTCCACCTGTCTGAGGGTGAAGTTGCCGAAGAGAAGATGGAAAAGGAGATTGCCACGAAGAGTAGTGTGGCTGAGAAGAAGCAGAATTTCCAGCAGCTGTTCAAAGCATGCCCGATCGACCCGATCGAGAGGGCAGCGTGTGACTCTTGTGCTTAAGGTAAGGAGTTTTAAGGTATAATTGCCTAGCCGCTAACTTATAGTGAGACACTCGCTATAAGTTAGCGGCTAGGGGTAAATTTAGTAAAAATAAAAATGATATTAAAAAAGTTAAAGTTAACAGATGATCCGCAGCTGGATAAGATTAAATACCAGTGGGCATACGACCTTGTGCAGCAAGGTATTGCAAACACTTGGTTCCCACACGAGGTCCCACTCATGGAAGACCTCGCCGACTGGAAGAAGATGACAGACGAAGAAAAAGAGGCTTTTGAGCTATTTCTAGGCTTTTTTAACCCAGGAGAGTTCCGAGTAAATCAGTCAATCACACGAGGAATGATGCCATTTCTATCAGCTCCTGAGGTGATCATGTATCTGACTCGTCAGATGTGGGAAGAAGTTAATCACTCGCTCTGCTTTGAGTATATTATGCAGACATTCCCAATCGATCGTAAGCGCGCATTCGGCTCGCACGCAAATGTACCAACATTAAAAGCGAAAGAAGAGTATCTGCTGAAGCATGTCGACGCCTTGAGAAATGGTGATATAGATATTGAATCGGTAGCGGGAATTCAAGAGTTTGTTAAGAATATCATCGCTACAAACATTATTACCGAGGGGATCTGGTTCTATGGAGGCTTCCTGTTCGCGTTGAGCTTCCGCCAGCGAAATCTGTTAAGGAATTTTGGATCACTGATTGCGTGGACATTGCGTGACGAGAGCTTGCACCTGAAGTTCGGCATCTATCTGATACTAGAAATATTAGATGAGCATCCAGAAATTATTACCGATCAGTTCATCAAGGATGTCCGCGGGATGATCACACATGCTGTGGAGCTGGAAGAGCAGTACAACAAAGAGCTTATCCCTAATGGCATAATTGGCTTAAACGCCGAATATATCTCGCGCTACATTAAGTATGTAGCTGACCGCAGGCTTGAAGAGCTCGGTCTGGAACCAGAATATGGGGTAACAAATCCTGCAAAATGGATGGCTACAGCCTCAGATACTTTGGAGCTGGTGAACTTCTTTGAGACTATCAACACCAACTATGAGGTGAATGCTAAGGGCGGGAAAACTTCTGAGTAAAGATTCGAGTTCTGGGAGAACGCACTCTCATCTCTATCAGAAGTTTTCATCAGGGTATAATTCTCGGCGGTTAGGAAATGCTTCGTGTGGTGAATAGAATAGAGGCTAATGACCGCGCCTCTTCTTTTCATACATCTCGTAATACCTCGTCAGGTGGGCAAGTGGGCTTACAATCAGGTCGTGTGCGTGCACCATATCCACTTGGAAGCCACCAAATCCGCGCTTGAACAGTGATAGGCCGTACCATGGATGGTTGGGCTGATCGGCAGGAGAGACTCCCCACAGGTCACACAGCTTGAAATCGCGGGATTTTGCATATCTGATCACCTCCCAAATGAGTAGGTAGGTTGAAGGGACATTGCGATACTCTGAAAGTGAGCCGCTATGGTGGTAGGCGACTTTGCCGTTAAAGAAAATGAAGATAGCAGCTGAGATAGCCTTGCCGTCCAAGTATGAGATAAATAGCCTTGCCTGGTCTTGCTTCAGAAACACCTCTAGCTCAGTTTTCACATACTCTTTGGAGAAAGCAACCCAATGATTCCTTTTGACTCCATCGATGAAGATCTCCCAAAAGAGATCGAAATGCTGAAGATCGTCGTAGATCTCAACTATGACGCCCTGCTTCTGAGCTTGTCTGATAGAGTAACGAGTATTTTTTCTCATCTCCATCAGGAGCTCCTCTTCTGATTTCGTGATATCGATTTTCAATGTGTTTTCGGCATCGAAGTTGTGGGTGAGAGATGGCACTAATCCGTGCTTTTTGAGGAGCTGGTTATTTGCTTCGGATAGTGAGAGTAGGGGACTCATTCTTACAAAAAGTGCCTTATGCTCTTTTGCTAGCCCTCGAAGAAACTCCATAGTCTCTTTCACGACCACCTCATTGCTCCAATCAAGAATTGGTGAGTGTCTTAGGTGCAAGTAGGCACCTCGTTTTGCTTTTAGAACTGAGATTGGTAGCACACCTACCAACTGATCATTATCGTAAACACCGTAATTCAGGAATTGATGCCCGAGAGTCTTCTCAAACTGGCTCCATGTCCATGAGTTAAGGAAAGTCGCTTCTTTGTGGCGTAACACAAATTCATCCCAAAGCGCGCCGTTTTCAACTATTTCAAATCTCATGTCGAGTAGTGTGTGAAATTTTACTTATCGCAATCGTTTGCTTATTTGCAATGCAGCGACCCTTCCTTTATCCAATAACTTGTACGATTGGTATCTTAAATTGTCAAAGACATAAAGCTGCTGTTTTAAGTACTCCATATACTCACCGCCGAAGCTGAATTTGAATTCTGAGAGATATGCCAGCTTATCTTTCGGGTCAAACATCTCACGTGTAGGGTGGCCTTCATACTCGGTTTTGAGTAGCTTCGCGACACCCCAATGGTCATACACTTTGTATCCACTCCGTTTTGCATCTAAGATGCTTTCCCACTTCATCAAATGTCCGGCGTTTACCGCTTTGCCGGCGTCGGTGACGCCTACATAAAGGTCGGAAAGCCTGACTCTGTTATGTCCAACTAGGCATGTAGCTACATCATTTCCCTGGTGTGTGACGATAAATAATTTAAATAGCTTACCGTCTGAGATCTCCCACAATTTTCTGAAATATGGATCTTGCTGCTTAACAAATGCGTTGCGGACATTGATAGAGTGCATCACCTTCAAGAATCGTTCAATTGCATCGCCCGTGGTGTGTGTCTCTACGGTGCAACCTGATTTAACGGCTTTTTTAATGTTGCGCCTGCTCGATTCTCTGACACCGAGTAGGAGCTCTTCCTCGCTCGGCTCAAGGCTGAGAAGGTTGGTGCACCGTGCCTGGACTGGCTCGCTTAGCTTGAAGCCAAGCTCGTTGAAAATTCTCTGTGACTCTTCTGAATACAGCTCCGGGTCGATCATTAGGTGGACCAGCTTATGCTTACTTGAGTTCTCACTGCCTAGAAATGCGATAAGCTGTGTCAAGATTGAATTTAGTTTCTCAGTGGAGCTATCTAGGTCTGTAAAAGGTCTTGGAATATAGGCGATATTCCCGCTCAATACTGGGACTTTCCTCAGCAGCACAGTGATCGGATAATCGTCTACAACTAGACGAAGCGGCTGCCAGAGTGGTTGCTTTAGATCTCCCCATTCCCATGATTGGAGGATGCTGAGCTGGAGCTCATCCCAAAGCTGTCTATATTTAGCTTCATCATTTATCTCTTGCACCATGAATTGTCGCTCCAGATTAATTTATCTTCTTAATTTGCCTTCGCTCTGTACTGGCTCAAGAATTTCTCTTTTAATGCCGGATTTACTCTGCCTTCGATGAGCAAGACGCTCTGATTGCCGAGGCTCTTGCTTAGCTCATCATACAGCTTCTCCTCACTATTATAATGCTTTCCGTTTTGCAGCTCATACTTAAAGAAGAATGAGTCAGTGGTCCACAATGTCGCACCAGTTTTGTTTATCTGGGCTGTGAGTTTTGCATATATTTCCTCTTTATCTCCACTGAGCTCTAGTAGCCCTCGCGATACAATGTGTAGGTCGCCACCTATTTGCTGCATTACATCTAGTGCTGCCAAGAAGCCCTCAAAGCTGGAATTGTAGCTATCATCAAGCAGTTTTATACTGCCTAAATCAACCAGATTTAATCTCTCTTTCGGTGCGGTTAGGGCATTAAGTCCATCTTGAATCTCACTCTGGCTCATTCCTAAGTCGAGAGCAATCGCAATTGCAGGTAAAAGATTTAAGATATTATGCTTGCCCAACACCTCGCATTCAAATTCATAATGATTCCCTTTATATTCGACCTTAAATGAAGATTTGGTTTTTATATCGACAACAATCTCACTAGCATATAGATCTGCCGAGCGATCTTCGAGAGAGTAGGTGATCTTTCTCCCTTTAATCAGGGGTAGGATTTCCGAGTAGTGAGCCGTGTCACAGTTAAGATATGCGACTCCATCCTCAGGTAGCTTCTGGAATAGCTCTGATTTGGCCTCGATTAGGTTCCTTTGCGAGCCAAAAAGCTCTAGGTGTTGATTGCCCAAGCCGGTCAGTACGGCGAATTTGGGTGGTAAGAGCTCGACCATCTCTTTGATCTCGCCTTTTCGATAAGCACCATACTCGGCGACTAAGTACCGGTCGTCACTTTTGAGCTGGTGAAGTATGGCTAGTGCATGTCCTAGAAGGGTGTTATTGTTGCTGGGAGTTTTAGCGACTTTAAATTTTGTCGCGAGTATCTGCGCGATATTTTCTTTCACAGAAGTCTTGCCATACGATCCTGTGATTCCGATCACCTGTAAATCCGGAAATTGAGCTAACCTCTGCCTTGCTGAAGCAATCTGCTTGCTGCGCTTTATATTCGCTATAAAATTACTTGCAACTAAAGCAAGTAGGAGATAGAGCTTGCCAAGTAGTGCCCAGACAATAGTAATTGCTGCAAGATGGAGATAGCTATCTATGGCTTCATTTTGCAGCAAGAATAGATATGTCGCGAGATTTGCAAGGCCTGCTAATCCAAAGATGATCAGGTTGTGCGTGCTCTTTGCAGGGAGCTTAAACGGGATCAGGCCGAGACGATTATCACCCCTTCTGAGGATGCGATAAAGCATATGGTCTTGTGTCTGGAATTGATAGATTGTAGGAAGCGAGCCAACAACAATCGTTAGGAAGAGGGTTGTCAGTATTATGAAGCTTACAGTTTGCATATGTGAAATGATAACAGATTGGTGCAGGAGTTGTCAGTTTTCATGATTTAATCTACTGGTGAGGGTATAGGGCCAACGGGTTGAGTAGATCTATTTCTTGCGACGACAAATCGCTCTTTTTCGTAGATATCTTTTACAGACTCACCGCTTAGATCTGTCTTGAGCAGTAGATTAAGGATACCATCTACGACTGATGGGGATGTCTCAAATATTACCGATATAATTTTGATAGACTTTTCATTAATTTCATTAACTATTCTTCGGTAAAATTGTAGACCTTCCTCATCAGCGACGAGCGCTATCTTTGGCTCGTACTGGGTCACTGACTTGTCTGCCTCCTCAAACTCAGCGCTGGTCACATATGGCGGGTTGCTTACAATAAATGTTGGTAGGGTGAAGTCAATGCTTGTTGCTCGGCTAAGCAGATCCGAGTGGATAAAAGTAATGCTATCTCTAGCTATTTCATTAAGCGCAGCGTTGCTTTTTGCTACCTCTAGAGCATCTTCGCTAATGTCGATCGCATAAAAGTTAAGTTCATTAAACTGCTCTTGAGGAAGTTCCTGTCTCAGTTTAATGAAAATGGAGGTGATTATGCAGCCGCTGCCTGTACCTATATCTATAATGTTTATTCTGCCTTTCTCCCTGGCGGGTTTAATGAAATTTTTAACTTCATTAAACATCAGCTCAACTAGCTGCTCACTTTCGGGCCGAGGGATTAAGACAGAAGAGTTGACTATAAATTTGTGGCCAGAAAAAAATGTCCAGCCCTGGATATACTCCCATGGCTCATCTTGCTTAATGCGGTCAAGAGTCTCGTAAACCGCTAATCCATCGCCCTTGCAAAATTCAACAATCTCACGAGCAATTCGATCAGTGTCGAGATAATGTTTAGACTCTAGAACGCTTTTTGCGTGGAGCAGCAGCTTAAGCTCTTCCGGTGTGGAATTAAATCTATATGGGGTAGGGGAGCCCTGGTGAGATTTCATTAAAACCTAATGAAAGTTTAATCTTTTAGCTCATCTAGCATCTGCTGCATCATCCCTCGATTTACCTCTTCGACTACCTCGTCGAGGTAACCATTTAAGATCGCTTCAAGGTTGTGCCATGAGGCTTTAACACGATGGTCTGTAATGCGGCTCTGGGGATAGTTGTAGGTGCGGATTTTCTCTGAGCGCATTGCTGAGCCGATCTGTGAATGGCGCATGTCTGAGCGCTTGCGAGCCTCTTCCTCGCGCTTCTGCTCATATAGACGTGCCTTAAGCATCTGCATTGCCAACTTGCGGTTCTCCTGCTGTACACGCGACTCTTGAGAGCTTGCAAATATGCCTGTGGGGATATGCGTGATTCGGATTGCTGAAGAGGTCTTGTTGACATGCTGGCCGCCTGCGCCAGAGGCACGCATCACCTCTACTTTAAGATCCTTCTCGTCAATTTCAATTTCCACATCCTCTGCTTCAGGTAGGATAGCTACAGATGCAGTAGAGGTGTGGATACGGCCACCTGACTCAGTTGCTGGGATGCGCTGAACTCGATGCACACCGCTTTCATATTTCAGATGCTTAAAGACATCACGGCCTTCGATGCGGGCGGCGAGATACTTAATGCCACCATTTTCGCTAACACTGTTTTCGATCACGCTCATATTCCAGCCTTTCATATCTGAAAATGCCTTATACATGCGGAATAGGTCAGCACCAAAAAGTGCAGCCTCTTCGCCACCTGCGCCAGGTCGGATTTCTAGGATTACGGACTTCATGTCGTCTGGGTCGGCAAGCTTCTTTTCAATCTCTTTTTGAGTTATCTGCTCATCTAATTGAGCTATCTTTGGCTCTAGGTCGGCTACTTCAGCACGGGCCATCTCTCCAAGCTCTGTATCACCCTCTGCGATTAGCTGTTGAGCTTCGTCGTACTTGCGCGCGGCTGAGTAGAGTGAGTCAACAAGGAGGTAGAGGTCAGAAATATAGGCTAGCTCGGCCGAGATCTGAGACATGTTTGCTGATGGGTTGCGGTGGGCACTGCCCATTCTTTCTTCGAGGGCTTCTTTCTCAGATTTAATCTTCTCCAGGTCATATTTTTTCTTTATCTCTTCCAGTTTCATTAAAATTTCATGAAGCTAAAATATTACTAAAGCGTAGTAGGGCAGATTAAAACCACTGAATTATATGCCAAAAGCCCTTGATTCACCAACTAAATGGCCGCATACAATAAGGAAGTGTAACTATTTGCCTGAACCGGCAAGAAGATCTTTGAGTGTAAGACCTTGTGAGGCCTCTGATTTCTCGTTGAGCTTTGTGAGCTTTTTCTTTCGCTCAGCCATTTTCTGCTTCTTTGAGCGGAATGATGTGCTAGCCTTGGCTCGCTTCTCTTCGAATTTGGCAACGAGGTTCTCTGTGTCAACAATCTTCTGCTCACCAGTGTAGAAAGGATGGCAATTTGAACAGAGCTCTGTCTTGATCTCCTCAAGGATTGAGCCTGTTATAAATGTGTTGCCGCATGAGCAAGTTACTTTGACGTTGTGGCTATATTTTGGATGGATATCTTTTTTCATACGGGGTGATTATATCAGAGGGTAGGGCGATGCGCAATCTATAAATCCGTTTAAATTCCATATTTGCATATATAAATCACATGTCTGCAAGTGAGTTGACATATACCCCGCGGGGTATTAAGATCGCTGATATATAACCTTGTCCCCTGGTATAAATGCCCAAGAAAGGCCCATCCACAATAAGTGAAAGGCTAAGCCGTGCATCTGGCCAGCTAAAAGCGGTCGAGCATATGGTGAAAGAAGAGCAAGATGTGCAAAAAGTAGTGATCCAGCTCCAGGCAGTCATTTCTTCGCTTGAAAGCGCCAAGCTTGAGATTATTAAGCAGCAGATCCGCTCCGAGATCCTCAAGGCTCTCGATAGCAGTGTCGGCTTGATCAAGTAAGCATGGCTCAGCCCCAAACAGGGCGTCCCTGACCCGGGACGGCCTACTCAGGGCTGCCTTGATTTGTGCTAGAATTGCAATGAAATATATGGAGAATCGTAATTTAATCAACAGCTCAATAAGCACAGGTGTAAGTAGCGCTAGGGTAGCAGCACTATCCAAGTCAAAAGATAGGCGTTTCAACATGCGAAAACCAAGCTTCGATATGCCTCGGATTAAGGCACCAAGTTTCTCCATACGCCATAAAGGAACACTCACAAACATCGCGCTTGCGCTCATCGTGATTATCTCGCTTTACCTCATACTTGCACCACTCGCACCATCACTCAACTACTACCTCAACAGCCTGACAGGCAAAGAGTACGACAACCGCGCCAACGACGACGGAGGAGAAGAGCAGGGAAGAGATTACCAGCTCTCGCTCAAAGGAAAAAATCAGCAGAGCGACTACTATAAAGATGACATAGTCCTTATCCCATCAATCGGCGTAGACATGGACATAGTAGAGGGCACAACTGACAAGGCGCTCGACAAAGGAGCGTGGATCCGTCCAAATGGTAGTACACCGAACAAAGGCAGCAACACAATTCTTACTGCACATAGATTTAGCTATCTGGATGGTGGGCGATCTTTCTATCATCTCGACAAGGTGCAGGCAGGCGATGAGATAATCGTGTATTGGAAGGGTGATAGGTATAGATATATCGCTAAGGATAGTAAGGTCGTAAGGCCAAGTGCAGTAGAGGTTGAGGATAGCAGCAGTGAGCCGATTTTGACGCTATACACCTGCACTCCGCTCTGGACAGCCGCCAATCGACTTGTTATAACTGCTGTGCCGGATGAACCGACCATAAATTTAATCGCCAAAAGGGCATCTCGCTAACTTATCATTCTTCGCTAAAGCTACGAATGATGAATTAAGGGTTGGTCGGAAGATAAATTACTTGCTAGAAAGACAATACAATGACGATCAAATCACTAGGATTCACATCATTTAAGATCTCGTTCAGAGAGGTCGACTTTATTACAGATCCGCTCCGCACAGAAGCAGCCGGTCTAAAAATTGGCTCAACCACGGGCGATGCAGTACTGATCACCGGCGACGAGAACCTCGGGAAAGAGAATATCTTAGCAGAAGCAGGCTTTAAAAAGATCAGCCCAAGCAACCGCGAGAATATTTTTGAGATCAATAACCCTGGCGACTACGAGCTGGGTGGTGTACTGGTAAGGCGCTTTGAAGGTACAAATACATATATATTGGCCCGCAAAGATCTGCGCTTGGTCTATATCGGCGCGCGCGACAACAGCATCGACGTAGACCAGTTTAAGAAGATTGAGGGTGATGTAGATGTATTGATCTTGCCAATCGGAGATGGTGAAACGCTTATTTCGTACGATAAGATTGAGAAGATAATCAACTATGTTGACCCTACATATCTTGTGCCATCAGCCTACAAGGTGGATGGCTTGAAAGCACCGTATGATAGCTTGAAGAGTGTGGATGATTTTGTGAAGCATTTTGGCTATACACATGTGAAGAATGAGAAGAGCTTGAAGGTTGTGAAGGGTGGGGGAGAGGAGAAGGCGGTTGAGGTGATTGTGTTGGGGTAGTTTGCCGGTTGGTTTTCATGATTGTAGGAAATACATCTATACGCTCAATTGTTTGAGTGCATAGATGTATTCGAAGAACGCTAAAAGCTTTGACAGGTCTAACCTGGTTTGGCTCCTAACGGAAGCATTTGGTCCTCCTCGGGCCAATATTGAGGCTTTTACCTTCGAACACTTGTTTGTTTTACCCTTCTGGGGACAGTTGGCCGGTTAGCTCATAAACAGCAAAGTCAAACAGCTCTGTCCAGCCAATGCTCCACTCTCGCGGAAATCTGTAGTCATACTGGAAGCTACCTTTTTCCTCATTGATTAACTGGAAGGAGGCCATACGGTCGCTTTGCACGTTGTGAATGTTTCCAACACTGCCGCCAAAGTAAAATCGGGATCCATTCTGGAGGTGACTACCATCATTAGTTATGTATACGTTATTCCGAATAACGTATACATCTAATGTAGATGTTTCCTGCATCCGCCATTCAGCGCCTTTGGGCTGGAACTCGATTTTTTGAAGGTTGTCACAAGCGTCGTATCCTGTCGAGAATGCATTGGTGTCGAGCCAATAGCCTTCGATCTGTATCCACCAGCTAACTGCAAACTGTGGATCAGTTCGACTACAGCTGGTTGGATCTGAGTTAAACTCTGTCCCTTCCTCCATTATCTTGAATGGTTGTCCATCCAGTGCGTACACGACCGCATCTCTACTCAGAATAAACCCGGGAGCTTCCTCTGTGGGAGAAACAGTCGGTGTGACTTCCACGATCTCTATCTCCACGACAGTTTCAGTAATCACACGGGTCACTTCCTCGATCTCTATCTCCACGACAGTTTCGGTAACCACGCGGGTCACTTCTATCGTTTCCGGCGTGTTGACGCACCCTATCAGTATCAACAGTAAAAAAGTGTAAAAGAAAAAGCGTAACATTGGTTATCTCCTTGGCTTTCGCCATTTTTTTGTTTCAGCCTCTAAATTTTGGGCTTTTATCACCCTACCAAGCGATAGGGTAATAAAGGCCCAAATTAGGACTGCAAAACTTCTTAAAGGAGAATGTGTTCAAAAGTTGCGTTCTTCGATTGTTAATGAACAGGAGACCTCAAAATGGGGCACTCCTAGCTATAATTCCAATCGAATTAAGCTGGAGTATTATACCACTATGGGTCTGAAATGTCAACGTATTGCGCCGCCACAAACGCTATGGCTGCGGGGAAAGTTTCAGTTTGGTAGAGTCTCTGGAAATAGGACACATTATCAATAATTCAACCCAACTAGATTAACTCTATCCATACTTCAGTAAAGCAGGGTGGGTGGATCTCTATTTATTTAATGAAACTTTCATTAACCGCTTTCACCTGATATTATCGGGTCATGAGAATTTGTTCGGCCACGTTCTTCGCAAGTGTCCTCACAAACTCTCGTGACCCGAATGCATTTACCAAATAAATATGGAAAAGATACCACCACAAAACAGCGAAGCAGAAAAGTCCGTCCTAGGCTCAATGCTCCTCGACAAGGACGCAGTGATCAATGTTGCCGGAATACTGTTGCCCGAGTACTTCTACGAGGAGCGCCATATGCAGATATATGCCAGCATACTCGAGCTGTTTGAAGAGGGGCTCCCAATCGACCTGGTCACATTGACTGACAAATTAAAGAGCAAGAAGCAGCTAAAGAAAGTAGGTGGACGAGCATATCTGACAGATCTAGTGTCGTTTGTGCCGACCGCGGCGCATGCGGAGGAGTATGCCAAGATTGTGAAAGGGAATGCGATGAGAAGGAAGCTGATCTCGACCTCGGCCAAGATTGCCGAGTATGCGTTTAATGAGGAGATCACGGTGCAGGATGTGATGGATAAGTCGGAGCAGATGCTATTTGGAGTGGCGGAGCAGGGGGTTACTACCAATTTCGTACATATCAAGGACCTGTTGAAAGATGCCTATGAGCGCGCTGAGAAGGCCGATGGGGACTCGGCCGTGCGGGGTGTGTCAACAGGTTTCAAGGATCTTGATGCGCTTCTTGGCGGCTTCCAACAGTCGGATCTGATAATCTTGGCCGCACGGCCGTCAGTCGGTAAGACCTCGTTGTCGCTGGATTTCTTGAGGCATGCGGCGATATCGGAGAAGAAGCGGTGCGCATATTTCTCATTGGAGATGGGCTCGATGCAGATTATCGACCGTATCGTGGCTATGCAGGCAGGCATCCCGTTTTGGGAATTGCGAACCCGTCAGATTAACGACGAGAAGCTGCTAAAACTGGCCGACGCGATGGGTGTGCTCTCTGAGGCTGATATTTTCATCGACGATAAGCCGGGGCAAAGTATCAACGAGGTGCGAACCAAGGCCCGCCGATTGGCATTGGAGCGTGGACTCGACATTATAATGGTGGACTACTTGCAGCTTATGCGTGCCGAGACCAAAGAGGGTAGGACGCAGGAGGTATCGATGATCTCGCAGGGATTGAAGAATATCGCTCGTGAGCTTGAGGTGCCTGTTATAGCTCTGTCTCAGCTATCGCGTGCGATTGAGACCCGCAACACGCGTCGGCCACAGCTATCTGACCTGCGCGAATCGGGAGCGATCGAGCAGGATGCTGACGTGGTAATGTTTATCGACCGTGAGGAGAGCTGGAATCCGGATACTGAGCGCAAGGGGGTAGGGGATCTATTCGTAGCAAAGCATCGTAACGGTCCTACTGGCATCATTGAACTGGCTTGGGTAAAGGATATTGCGAGTTTCCGAAATATTTATCGCGGAGCCGCTAACTCATAGTGTGTTTCTGAGTAGGCTAGGAGATAGCCCGGCAAAGCCACATTTGCCTGTTGCCACAGGATTTAATGAAGTCTTGTTACTCTATCCAGTCGTTTTGCGTTGTTTCTACAAATAGGGGATCTGCATAGTTCACAAATATTGCACTACAGGTTAGCGGCATGGACAATGGCGTGGCTTTATCGTAAAATAAGCCGTCTGGCGAGCTTTTTAGCACACCAGCTGTTTGTAGATATTAAGGTCGAGTGGTGGAACTGGCAGACACGCGGGACTCAAAATCCCGTGCTAGCAATAGTGTGAGGGTTCGACTCCCTCCTCGACCATATTGCCCCACAAAACTGCTTAATACGGTTAAGATTATTTTTAGAAATTATGGACTTCGAACAGTTTCTGCTGGGCTTCCTTGAGGGGAATGCACAGGTCAATTACAATGCCCTCATCTATACTATAGGGGTTGGGTTGGTACTACTCTGGGTATTCTATATCTTCTGGGTGTGGAATGATGCTTCACAGCGATCGACCAATCTATTTTTCAGAATCGGCAGTCTACTGCTTGTGACACTCCTAAGCTATATCGGGCTCATCATCTATCTCGTAATCAGGCCGAAGTTTACTATCGAGCAGATTTACTGGATGGATCTTGAGAGACGATACCTGATTTTTGAAACTGCAGACCTGAGAGATTGTGTTAGTTGTGGCTACCAGTTGAGACCAGAGTTTAACTCGTGCCCGCAGTGTGGCAATGCAATCAATGTCCCATGCGAGCAGTGCAATGAGATGATCAATCGATATTGGAAGTTTTGTCCTTACTGCGCATTCCAGGCTCGAGACCGTAGGGCTCCTGTAGAAGAGGTAATTAGCCAAGAGGTGATGGAGAAGAGCATCGAGGAGTCTGCACAGGAGGCGGTTGAGCATGTTGAGAGCAAGAAGGCTCGCTACGCTCGCCAGACAAGCATCGCAGCTTCGATCGGCAACTGGGTGATCGCGAAGGTAATGGTGGTTGGCAAGATGGTTGATAGGTTTATGCGCAGAACCTTTGGCATGAGGAAGAGGCCAGCTGCTGTAGCGGAGGCTAAAGAGGCGACCGAGCTGAATGGCCGTGTTGTGATTGACACACAATTCACCAAGAGCAAAAAGAAGAAGGATAAACGTAAAAAACGCAAGAAAAAGCGCAGGTAATCTCTCCGCTCAGGTGGCTCATTCAGTAAAGCTCCAAGACCCATGACAATTACTTGGCTCTGTGACTTTATTACCTGAAGCAAGGTCAAAAGTATAATCATAATAAACATTCACAGTTAGAAAGAGCCACGTAAGTGGAATGGGTCTTGGAGCTTTTATATGATATTATTTACCCATAAATGGAGCTACTTAACACAGAATTCATTAACAAAATCTTTCAAAGTCTCGGGTTCCTCACGGTGCTTCTAATAGTCTACCTCATTGCGCTGCTTTTCTTCTGGTACGAAAGCATGCGGGCAAACAAAAACCGCAACGCCATCTTCGACCAATGGTTTGTGACGACCATAGCCATGATCCTTTGGGGGCGCTTCATGTTCCTGTTGACCAACTGGAAAAGCTTCATCTATAGCTACTGGTTTTGGCTACCGTATGAGAAATATGGTGAGAATATCTATTTCTTCAGGGCAATGCCTTGGAGAGTCTTGCAGATATGGGATGGTGGATTCCTCTTTATTCCGATGTACTTTGCATTTCTCGTGATCAACTACCTATATGTGGTGATTTTCAAAAAGTGGAGATGGAAAGAGATGATGTACACAGTGCTGGCGTCGGCTAATATGATGCTGGGTGGTACGCTTTTTGTGTATGGCTATTTCATCCAGTCAAACGAGGTGGTTAATTACGGGCTTTATCTTTTGGCGTTCTTCCTGCTCTTCTGGTCACTACGCGGTGTCTTGAGAATGCTTTACAGGAGAGATAAGTTGAAGCTTGAGAAGATGATGGATCTATTCTCGGCGATCTATCTGGTGCTTTCTACAATCCTCATAGGGTATATATTCTTGAGTCAGGATATCTCTACGGTGGACAAGGTCCATGTTTATGCGACACTGGCTTTCTCGGCATTCATGCTTATGATTTTTCTGCTTGATGTGCGACGGGGTGAAGTTGCCCCACCTCAGCCAGACCTATCAATGGGGAAGGATAGGACGATTACATTGAATCAATCGATTAAGATTAAACCGCGCTAAAGGCATCGCCTTGAAGCCGGATAGCAGCTCTAACCAATGGAAATTTTGCAGATAGGTGACAATCATGTAGGGCAGCGGATCGACAAGGTGCTGCTCGAAGAGGCTAGGAAGGCTTTGCCGCAAGAGATCTCGGCCGTCTTATCTCGCACCATGCTGCAGAAAGCACTGGGTGAGAAGCTATTGAGGGTGAATGGCATCCCAGTAAAGCTTGCTTATAAGATCGAGCCAGGAGATAGGGTAGAGGTTGATTGGGAAGGGTTGCGTGCTGTACTTCAAAAGCAGGTAGAAGCAGCCGATGTACTGGGCAATATTGAGCCAGAAAGTGGCAGGCTGGACATTGTGGCTGAAACTGCTGAATATCTGGTGATCGATAAGCCGGAGGGAGTGCTAGTGCACCCAACTTTGGCCGTCAAGAAGGGCACAATCGCCAATTGGGTAAGGCAATATCTTGAAGAAAAGGGTGAGTATGATATTCGTGTGGAGCGCGCAGGAATCGTCCACAGGCTGGATAGAGATGTCTCAGGAGTTATGGTTATTGCCAAAACACGGGAATCACAGCTCAATCTAAAGTCGCAGTTCGAGAGCCATAAAGTAGTAAAGATCTATCTGGCAAGTGTGGAGCCACTTGGGGGTAGGGCATCTTCGCAGTTAATGAAGGGTGACGAGGAGCATGGGCTTGATGAAGGTATCGCGGCACTAATTGCAGATAATGAAGATGAAGGGGTCTATAAGCTTTCGGGCTACATTGGGCGTGATAGCGGTGATAGAAGAAAGATGAAGTTTAATGAGGCTAAGGGTCAGACTGAAAGCGCAATTACCAAAGAACGGCATGCTGTTAGCTCATTCTTCGCATTGAATGAAAATGCTGTACTAATAAGGATACACACAGGTAGAATGCACCAGATCAGGGCTTCATTGCTCTACCTGGGCTATCGAATAGTAGGAGATAGGATGTATGGAGATGCCAGCGATAGGAGAAAAATGGGTCTTCGATCTATCTACATAAACTTTACTGATTTAGCGGGCAATCCCGTTGAGTATATCCTGAAGGATAATCATATAGGTCTTGAAAATTGAGGCAAGAGCAGCTCTTGTCTCTCGAGGGAGTGCATTGGGGTCTATAACGTTGGATTGTATCAACCTGTCACAAATCTCCTTTGTATGAGCGATGATTGTACAGGGTAATAAATATATCCATATGTCATATCCTGTAAAAATTATTTAATCATCAAAAATGAGCAAAGCTGTTTGAATTGGTGCATATGCTAATTAGTTGGGTAGCGTGGGTTAATTACCGTAATAATTATATAACAGAGAAAAATGCGCGAAATTGGGAGGTTAAAGCCGAGTAAATACAGAAGTTGACCGCTATGGGGTGGTTGTAGAGTGGCACCGTTTACGATATTTTTAACTATGAGTCCGAAAGTTTCAAAAAGGAAAAACCAGAAAAGAGAAGCAAGTACTCGAAGGACGGTTGAGCCCGGAAGACGACCTGCGGCCAAGAGCACTAAATCTGCAAACAGGTATCTACAGCTGCTTCCCAAATTGATCCTAATTGTTCCCGTACTGTTCCTGATCTATAAAGTAGTAGACTTTGCCAGCTTTTATAGGAATGTTGAGGTAGGGGACGTTGTGAGGGGTCAAAACGCCTCAATAATTGATATCGAGAGGGAGAAGGAGGTCCAGCGTGTTGCACTAATTATTGAGGATGATTCTCAAGAGACGCACATTAGCTTTGTCTCTTATATGCTGCTCAATACTGAGAGTGGTAAAGGAATGGTTATTTATATACCTGGCTGGGTATATATGGAGCCATATTCAGATGGAATAGAGTCAAAGTATAAATTGGCTGATCTCTTATATTTAAGCAAAATTGTAGCACCTGAGAATCCGTATCAATTGGCCTTGCATGAGCTAGAAAATAATCTAGCAATGGAGATTGACGATTATATATGGTTTGAGCCTGGTGCATTTCAGCATATGCAGGAGATTAGCAACAACAAGCTGGTAGCAGAGGGTGATGCTCAAAATATCCATACATTATTAGATACATTTTCACGAATAAACCTCTTCTTTAATGCAAGCTCTGCTGAGAATCTATTTCAGCACACTTTATCTAGCTACTCATTTGTAAATATCTGGTCGGAATCAAATAAATTTAATGCTTTGATTGATAGCGGCTCTGTAGAGATAATTGAGGTGAGTGGGGAATGGGGCGTTGTGGAAGAGGCATTACCGATCGGGAAGACTATATATGTATATGGTTTCCAGGAAGTAGATGCGAAAATTGCGGAATATAGGGAGCTAGTAAGGAAGAAAGATGTGCAGAAAGAGCAAACAAAGATCGAGGTGTTTAATGGGTCTGAGGTGTCTGGATTGGCAGGTAAGTATGCAAGGCGGTTTGATAACGCGGGGATCGAGGTGATACGCGTAGATAACGCCGTAGAGCTATATGATAAGAGCACTCTATATATAAGCTCGCCTGAGAAATATGACGATTCGCTCGAGGTAGTTAAGGCCATTGTGGCGGATGCAGCTTTTAAAGAGGTTGATGAGATCGTAGTTGTAGAGAGTCGGCCGCACTTTTTGACTACCGGGGATATCGTGGTCGTCTTAGGCAAAGATGTGAAATGATATGAAATGGGGCAGCCCTGGTCCGGGACGCCCTAGAAGTGTCAGCCCGATGGCGGTGCAACCGCTGTCGGGCTGACACTTTATTTGCTAGAATGTAACCACTATGACATTATTCTGGGCAATACTGTTCGTATTTGCGGTTGGATTCAGCATTTTTGCACTGCTATACGGAAGAAGCCGCCCCTCAGAAGAAATCGAAGTATTTGAGGAAATCCGAAACCCTGTCATGATGCAGGTTTTGGTCCCTAGAGAAAACGATAAAACACCGCTCGCAGCGGAGCAGATGTTCGCTTCAATTCACGGTATTGTTAGAGACTCCAAGAAATCACTAGACATGATTGCATTCGAGATGGTGTCTACTTATAACGATGGACTGAAATTTTACATCGTGTGCCCCCAACACCTCACCAAATTTATCGAGGGTCAGATATATGCACAGTATCCAAACGCCAATATTGCGTATGTGCAAGATTACACTCAGAAACCGCTCCCAGCAACACTATCTAGCGGGCAGCCATATCAGGCATTTGTTACCACTGGTGAGGTCGAGCTGACGAAAGATTTTATTTTTCCAATCAAGACATTCAGAAGCTTTGAGGTAGATCCACTGGCTTCAATCACCAGCGCTATGTCAGAGCTAAAAGAGGGGGAAGAGGTGTGGGTACAGCTGATTGCTAGACCAGTCTCGGATTATTGGCAGGCTGAATCAAAGACATATATAAGTGCGATCAAAGAGGGGAAAGACCCTGCTGGCGGTCCGACGCTGCTTGAGCAGTTCTTCAAGGATATGGGTAGGGCATTTTCAACTTTGGGGCGCACTTCGGCTGATGGCAAATCGCCTGCAAAAGAGGTTGTAAAGCTTGCTCCTGGCCAAGATGAAGAATTGAGACAGATCGAAGAGAAGATGCTGAAGCCAGGCTTCGAGATCAAGATCAGGATCGTCGCTAAGTCTACCGATAATTTCCTATCCGAGCAGCTACTTCGAGATGTGGTGGCCAGCTTCAAGCAGTTCACAACCGCCCACCTAAACAGTTTCACCCATGCAACTCCGGAGAAGACCGGCGAAGAGATCTACAACGATTACCTCAAGCGACACATGCCAGCCGAGCCGTTCGACATCGTCAATATCGAAGAGCTGGCCTCAGTATTCCACCTCCCAAACAACTCAGTTGAGACACCAAATATCAACTGGAGCCGCGCTCGCAAGGCCGAGCCACCAATGAACCTCCCAACATTCAACGACGACGTCAGCATATTCGCAGAGACCGACTATAGAGGCGAGCGCGTAGAGTTCGGGATCAAGAGAGCCGACCGCCGCAAGCATATGTACCTGCTGGGTAAGACAGGCGTGGGCAAATCTTCAACATTCAAAAATATGTTTATCTCAGATATCCTGCACGGCGATGGTGCTTGCTTCATAGACCCACACGGCCAAGATATCGAGGATCTCCTCAACTATATCCCGCCAAACCGCATGAACGATGTGGTCTATTTCGATCCCTCTGACATTGACCATCCGATCGGCTTCAACCTACTCGAATTAGACGACCCAAGCCAGCGAGATCTGGTAGCTGATGGCGTAGTGGAGGTATTTAAGAAGCAGTTCGGCACATCTTGGGGACCAAGATTGCAATATATTTTGCAAAACTCTGTTGCAACTGTGCTTGAGGCGCAAGGGCAGAGCATCCTTGGTGTGCAACGAATCTTGATCGACAATAATTACCGCAAGTTTATCTTGAAGCAGGTGAAAGATCCGATCCTCCTCAAGTTCTGGGAAGAGGAGTATGCACAGATGGCGCAAAATTCACGGCTAATCACTGAGGCTGTCGCACCTATCCAAAATAAAGTGGGTCGCTTCATCTCATCTGCAGTCATCCGCAACATCGTCGGCCAGGTGAAATCGACAATAGATCTACGGCAAATTATGGATGAAGGTAAGATTCTGTTGATCAATCTCGCACAGGGCAAGATCGGTGAGGAGAGCGCTGCGCTGCTAGGCGGGATGGTTATCTCGAGGCTTCAATCGACCGCGATGAGTCGTGTCGACATCCCGGAAGATGAGCGACGAGACTTCTTCCTATTTGTAGACGAGTTCCAGAATTTCGCTACAGATTCATTTGCCAAGATCCTCTCAGAGGCTAGGAAGTTCCGCCTCAACCTTGTAATGACCAACCAGTATATCGAGCAGATTCCATTGACTGTGCGCCATGCTATTTTCGGTAACGTTGGGACTCTCTCATCATTTGTGGTAAGTCAGAGCGATGCTGCTATCTTGGCGCATGAGTTTGCGCCGATATTCACGGCTGAAGATCTGGTCTCGCTCGAGGCTCACTCGATGTATCTGAAGCTGAGCATCGACGGGATGACCTCGAAGCCGTTTAGTGCCAAGTCATTGAATTATAAAGATCGTCTGCAGCGCTTTGACCAGGCGGAGACTATTCGCGCGATGTCCCGCGAGCGGTATGGAACTGACCGGCTGATAATCGAGGATAAGATCATAAGGTGGGCGAATCAGAAGTATAGCGAGAAGGGGAATCGTTCGTCGATGGAGAAGCCCGCAACTGTGGTAAAATAGCCCAGAGCAAATATTTAGTGCATAAATCCAATGTCTGGTCATTCAAAGTGGGCAAAAATTAAACATAAGAAGGCAATCACCGACGCAAAGAAGGGGAAAGCATTCTCAAAGACAGCGCAGCAGATAGCTGTAGCCGCTCGAGATGGCGGCCCTGACCTCGATGTCAATTTCAGCTTGAGGCTCCTCGTCGATAAGGCGCGTGCAATAAGCATGCCAGCCGAGAATGTGAAGCGAGCGATCGAGCGTGGCTCAGGTACTGGGAAGGAAGCATTTCAGGTAGATGAAATCGTGTATGAAGGATATGGTCCTGCAAAGGTCTCATACATTGTAAAGACATTGACCGACAACAAAAACCGTACGGTGGCTGACTTGCGAAAGCTATTCTCTGACTATGGTGGCAACCTTGGCGAGTCTGGGTCTGTTTCTTGGAATTTTACCCAGAAAGGTATGGTGATCGTCAAAGCTGCACGGCTAGAGAAGTCAGAAAAATTTGGTGAGGATGCTGCCGAAATTTCATTAAATAAAGATGAAGTGGAATTATCACTCATGGATATCGCCGGAGTCTCAGATATTAAAGAGGGTGAGGAGAGCTACCTTATTGTTTATACCGACCCGAAAGAGTTGGCTAAGGTGCGAGATGCGATCTCGGAGCTGCAGTTTATTATTGAGGAGGCTGAGCTAGTCTGGGTTGCAAACAATGAGAAGGATGCAACCGATGATGATATCGAGAAAACTGAGAACTTTATCGAGGCTCTCGAAGAGATAGAGGATGTCCAGAGCATCTGGACCGATGTAGATAGCAAGCTTTAGGTCCTGAAATAGCTCTGGTTCAGGTAAATTTAATGATATTCTCATGAAAGTTTTAGGAATTGACCCAGGTTATGCGATAGTAGGGTGGGGGGTAGTCGAAATCGACGGCACTACATCTTCGGATTATAATGGGATCACACTTATAGAATGTGGTGTTATCCGGACCGACTCGAAATTAACTCTGCCCGAAAGGCTTAATGAAATTTTCACAGACATTAACCAGATCTTTGGTGAATTTAATCCTGATCTAGTTGGGATAGAGACCCTGCTTTTTCAGACCAACGTCAAGACGGCTATGGCAGTGAGCGAGGCTAGGGGAGTGATAATGCTGGCAGCTCACCAGGCGAACTTAACTGTTCAACCGGTTACACCGTCGCAGGTCAAAAGCTCGATTGCAGGTTACGGCAAGGCAGACAAGAAGCAGGTTCAAGAGAGTGTAAGGCTTCTTTGTGGGCTAGCAGAAGTGCCGAAGCCGGATGATGCTGCCGATGCCGTAGCAATTGCTATTGCGGCCAACTCGCTATACAGAATGTAACTCAAGCACATAGTCACATTTTTAAAAGAGATGTATAATCGCGTAGCTTAGTGCGACTTGCCCCACCGCCGAGGTCTAGATAACATCATATATTATACTCAAATATGGTAAGACATAAGTTTACCCTCCCTCTGTTTTTCCTGATTGCGCTATTCACGTTATTCTTCCTTAATGCACCTATTTACGCGGTCAAAGATAAATCAAATAGTACGACTATTTTTCATGGGAACAAAGTTTCCCAACCTAATACTGCTACACTCTTGCGTTACTATCCTGAAGCACCAGAGGCACACTATGTTGGCGATGGTTTTGAGGAGGTACAGACTTTTGCCTTTAGGTCCGACGGGGGTATATTAGCGGCTGATTACTATCTGCATGGTGGACCTATGCGCATTTACAACGGTGATGCATCATTTAAGATCTCAAGAGAAGGTAAATCGTATAGTCCAGATATGATGGATGTCGACAATGAAGGCAACGTGTACGTTGTTAACTGGAACTGGGGTGCTATAACAAAATATAATGAGAACGGAAAGAAGCTATTGGATATAGTCTGTTGGGAGGTTAAGGATCAGTCTTACTGTTTTGATTATACTTGGTTAGATATAGCTGTTGATGATCTCGGTTACCTGTGGGTGGCTGACTATACGCAAGGCTTGATGAAATTTGACTCAAGCGGTCAATATATCTCAACGCTTTCAGAAGTAGCACCTCTAGGAGTAGATGCAGATGATGAATATATCTACATATCCAGAGGGAATAAGGTCGAGCGCAGAAGGGTTACTGATTATCAGCTTGTAGGCGAGTTTACATACCCAGGGGTTCAAAGCTTTACATCATTAGAAGCAACAAACGACTCCAAGCTGTATGCAGCCGCAGATAATACTTCATTAGTTGTGTTCGATCTAAGCAATGTAGCTGATTCCTCAGCTGTACTTAACAATATCGAGGATGTATCTCAGGTAAAGCATATTGAATCCAATCAAGATGGTACGGTTTTAATCAAGGCGAGCTATCTCGGAGTGCCAGGCGTGTACTGGCTTAATAGCAAGGGGGTTACTGGCGAGTGGAAAAGTCGTGCTGGAGA
The DNA here is from genome assembly GCA_030583845.1 of Candidatus Dojkabacteria bacterium. Taxonomy (NCBI): domain Bacteria; species Candidatus Dojkabacteria bacterium. Next base: position 211,855 of record CP129478.1, on the reverse strand, counting down.
GGAGCCACAGTTCTTTTCATCTCCTCGTGGAATCGCTAGGGACGGTGCGGGTAACTTCTATATATCCGATACTGAGAACAGCAGGGTTGAAAAGTATGATAGTAATTTTAATTATATTGGGACCATAGTAGATATTAGTGACTGGCCATATGGGAAATTTGGCCCGATAAGTGTTGACAATGATGGGAGTATATACTTGCGGCAGACAATTGGTTGGGACTATCGAAAGTATGACTCAGAAGGGAACTTAGTCTATAAGAAAGAGGATAGCGTAGGTCACACGCACCACGAGCTTGAATTTAATGACTCAGAAATAGTGGGTGAATATTGGTATTCAGATGGAGAGATACGATATAAGGAAAATGGCGAGTTGGTAGGTTACTCTGATTGCGTGAGTGGTTCACTTGCGAGAATAGGTGATGCAATCTTCGCAGCCACTGCTGACGGACAGCAGATCAGGGTCTGTAATTTGCAGGGCGAGCAAGTGAACAGTATAGATCTAGGCTACAACGTATGGACAGTTGAGGCGGCTGGAAACAGATTATACGCTGTGGGTTCGGATCAGAAGATTTATCAATACAACTCAAGCCTTCAACTTCTAGAAGTAACGAGTTTGCCACCAGTTACAGATGAGAAGTTCGTTATGTATATAGACATGGTAATTCTTGGTAGGAAGGTATATCTGGTCGACTATATGCACTCAAGGGTTACCCTTGTAAAGATATAATTAGCCTTATAAAGGTTCGCTTCTACCGCAATCGAATAGGTCATTGTCATTAGCAAGGTGCATCAAGTCATAAATTACTGTCTTTGTCAGAAAAACGTAGCTGCCTTAAAATCCCTCTGTTATTTATTATCGCCATTACTGTTACGGTTATCTTCCGCTGGCTTGGTACTTCTTTGGTCAAGGAGGGTTGTCAGTAACTGTTTGTATGAGGCTGATTGCATATGGCGTGCTTATTCTTGATATACGGCGGCTAAATGGTTAGACTGGAAGCAAGAGTCTCAAATTTATAGATCATGCGAAGACCACGATTTTTAAAACTTATTCCGTTTATAGGTATAGCATCAATTGCAATCGCGGTTGGATATTATTACCAAAGTAAGACTGAACTCTCTACGATCCCGCTCTCGTCGCCAGTAAAGGCTGATGAGCATGATGAGCTTCTCTATACTGTAGATAGGGTAGTACCTGAGGATGATTCAAAGAGAGGAGCTATATTTCCTGAGGCTGTGTGGTTAACAGGATTAGCAATCGACCCTGATGATAGGCTGGCCTTTCTTACCGGATCATACGGAAGTAACGTTCACTTCTATAGCAATGACGGTAAGTACGCACTTCCAAGTACAGCGCGGTTATATGACGGTTATGGCTTGAATATTGACCAGTATGGCGTATACGCCACTAATTCAGCTTTTTGTATACTTGATGTGCTCGAACTTAATGGGTGGAGGCATTGGTATCACGCTATCAGCTGTAGTCCGAACTGGGTGATCGGAGATGGTGAGGGGCACGTATATATTAGCGACTTTGATACGACAGAGATATTTGTTTTTGACACATCCGGTGTTGCTCTTAATAGCTGGGATCCTGGCGTATGGTATTCAGCCTATCCATTGATCCCTACTATTGGCGGTGGTTTCTTGTGGTATCCAGATGGTGCAAATGGTATTGGCAAAATCGATCTAAGCGGCACTACAAGCAGTGGAGGCTCTGGTACATTTGTTGGGTATATAGGTTTGGCGAACGAAAAGCCAATCTTTAATGAGTACAACAGTCAGGTATATGGAGTAAACGGCACCTCTGTACGCAGATATGATATTAATGGCACCTTGCAAGGGAGTTTCACTATCAATGCAGCTAGTTACTATGATTTTGACAGCCAGGGTCGCCTCTATACGTTGAACGCTTTGACTAGTGTGGTTGAGGTTTATTCACCAACTGGCACTTATCTGTACGACTGGGAGTCTTATAGCAGTGCTGATGTCGACTCTCTCACCTCGCCAGGCGGCTTTTATAGGGACGCGGAAGGTGATTATTACCTCTCGGATACATTTAAAAATAGGGTTACGTTGTATGATTCAGAATTGAACTTCGACAGCGTTGCCTTAGACTACTCAGCTGAGAACTCGTATTACTACCAAGATATTGTATTTCTCGAAGATCACTACTATGCTATTTCCTCTACGGGTCAATTTCAGAAGTATGACAGTGCTGGTATCAGGCTAGTAGGAGATGATGACGGTGGTGCATATGGAGATTTCAGCAGGAATCGACATCCTATTGATACCTATAATGGCAATCTATATTCAGCTGGCGCGAGGCATGATCAGAGCGGGTCTATTACAGCAAATAACTCTAATTGTTACGGGGAATTTATCTCAATCAACTCGGTCGGGACTTATTATGCCACTCAGGCAATGACCAATATGGCATTAGGTTATCCATCGAGGTTGATAAGGTGTAACTCTAACCTTGGAGGCTATACGTTTATAAATCTCGATTACCAAGCTAAATCAATTACTCATGACATAAACGACAATACATACATCATGGGTATGGATAACATTATCAGGGTATATGACAGTAGTGACACTCTGATACATGAGATTCAAATATCTGGTCTTGATGTTACTCCATTTGTGGACTTTGTGGATATGGCGGTAGAAGAGGATCACGACATAGTGCTGCTTGATCAAGCTGGGTCAAGATTAATACGAATAAATACAGAAATTGACCTAATCGATACCCAGAGTGGTGGAGTGACGGAGCTTTCATTTGACAGTAACAGCGACACAGTTGAATTTGCCCTGTCCAGCTATCCATATGAGGATGTGACAGTTATGGTTACTTCGAGCCACCCCGATTTGCAGCTTTCACCTAACACATTAGTATTCACGCCCGAGAACTGGAGCACCCCTCAATCTATCTCATTAAGCTTTGAAGGAACTTTCCTGACGGAGGATATTACAGAATCGCTATCGTTCAGTGTATTTACAGGAGATATAGCATTTGCTGCGGTAACTCCATCAGATATCGCGGTGGACATTCTTGGGTATACGCCAACTGAGCCGCCAACCGAACCACCAACCGAACCACCAACCGAACCGCCAACCGAACCGCCAACCGAACCGCCAACTGAGCCGCCAACCGAACCACCAACTGAGCCGCCAACTGAGCCGCCAACCGAACCACCAGCAGAGCCATCAGAAGAGGATGTAGACCCGACGGATGAAGATGATGAGGTAGAGGAGCCAGATATTGTTCCTCCTGAAGTAGAGCCTCCGGTGTCCGGTGACAGTGATCAGCCGGCAAGACCATTCCTTTCCGGGGTAAGCCTGAGAATTTCAGCGATAGTTGAAACGGTTGGTTCAACTGTGGTAAAAGCATCAGAAGTGTGGGAAGAAGAGAATTATGGTGCTGTGACAGCAGGAACTGTAACAGTGGTATCTTTTGCCTACCTGTTATTCTTCCTGAATGAGCTCCCAGCTATTGCGATGCGTACCTGGTTTGCGATATTAAGCCTATTTGGCTTGCGCGAGGCACATTCGTTTGGGGTCGTATATGACTCATTAGATAAGTCACCAGTTAACAATGCGGTTGTACGAGCATACTCTGCGACAAATAGATCCTTAGTCTCAACAGACGTTACACAGTACAACGGAGTATTTAATATGCAGCTGCCTGAGGGTGAGTATACTCTCGATGTGCAGAAGGCAGGGTATAGGTTCCCATCACAAAGTGTTAAATCGCCAACCGACGGAATTTATCAAAACATTTATACAGGAGAACGGTTCTTGCAAGGCCAACAGATGGTTGTTGAAAGGGCACTTCCGGTAGATCGTGAGGATGCAGAAATCCTAAAGCTTCTGGGCTCACTAGCCAAGAACGGCCTTATAAATGGATTCTTCCTGTTCCTGAGGGTATTGCTTATAGTCGGATTTATTCTTTCGTTAATTGTATTACTCTTCGACCCTTCACCGCTGAATTTTGGAATAACCTTAATCTATCTTGTACCGTTCGCACTCTCAGCAATCCAGCGATTGCTACACAGGACATACTCATGGGGGGTGCTAACTGATGAGAACGGCACTCCAATACAGGGTGTGGTCGTGACGTTGGTTGAGGAGGGAAGCGAGCGGACAATCCAAAGATCAGAGACAGATAGCGAAGGTAGGTACAGGTTTGTAGTAAACCCAGGAGCATATCATTTAAACTTCGGTGGTGGCTACGCAGTTAACAAAGGTAAGACTCGGTTCAAGTTTAAGAGGAAATTTAACATTATCGCCTCTGATCTTCTACTGTCACGACGACCGAATGGAGTGGTATAGAGACCTCTCGTAATCTCTTTCTCATGGCTAAGGGTTGCTATTGCTCCTGCATTGCAGAATCGGCAATTAATAGTCAAGCCGCTTTAAACACCAAGCCACTTGAGATAAAATACACATGAGTAAATTTACTGGAAAGCAAGTTGATCAGCTATATTGAGGGAAAAATTATCCTGCTCCAATTTAATGAAAAAGTAATGAGTGTAGATATTCTTACCAATGGTGGGGTGGGGTATAGAGTGCGTGTGCAGCCCGGTGATTTCCTAGAGGGAGAACAGGCAAAGCTTTTTACTAGCTTTAAAGTGCGCGAAGATAGTCAAGAATTGTATGGATTTAAAGATAAAGGGACACGTGATTTCTTTGAGAGGCTGCTATCTGTATCCGGAGTAGGGCCGAAAACCGCGATGGTTATGCTCTCCACTAATTCGGTAGAAAAAATCAGCAGCATGATTGAAGAGGGTGATTACAAAGCATTGAGCAAGACTCCTGGGATAGGGGAGAAGAGCGCGAAGAAGATTATAGTAGAGCTTCAAGGTAAGCTTGACCTTACCCCAAGCGGTGGTAAAGATCCGATCTTGAGCGAGCTTTCCGACGCCTTAAAGGCACTGGGTTATAATAGTAGGGAAGTGGGGCAGATGATTGAGAAAGCAGAGGTGATGTATAAAGAAGATTCTACGGTTACAATCGAGAAGCTTATTCAGGCAGTATTAAATTAGACTAAATTTATAGATGTGCCGCTAACCTATACTCCTTCGCTGAAGCTACGGAGTATAGGTTAGCGGCACAGGGTTGTTTAATGATCTCACGCTATTCAGAAGCTAGAAAGACAAAAAGTTCCGAAAACAAGAGCAAGCCCGTCGATAAAGGCTCAAGCCTATCCTCTCCATCTCCGCTCGACGATCGTATCCGCCCAAAAAAGTTCGACGACATCATTGGTCGAGCACAAGAGAAGCAAACTCTCCGGATGATGATCGCAGCTGCGACTAAGCGCAAGAAGGCCGTGGACCACATCCTGTTTTACGGCCCTCCTGGGCTAGGCAAGACTACATTCTCGATCGCGATGGCCAATGAGATAGGCTCGAGCATCCGTATCACCTCAGGCCCTGCTATAGAGCGTCAGGGTGACCTCGCTGCGATCCTTACTGGTCTGAAAGCTAACGATGTACTCTTCATCGACGAAATTCATCGACTCTCACGAATAGTGGAGGAGAGCCTATATCCTGCAATGGAGGATGGAGTGATCGACATCGTGATGGGAAAAGGACCGTCGGCGAAGACAATTCGTCTTAACCTAGAGCCATTTACACTTGTCGGTGCCACCACGCAGATAGGGAAATTGAGCTCGCCAATGAGAGACCGCTTTGGACTAGTGCAGCGGTTAGACTACTTTGGGACCGAGGACCTTGTAGAAATTATCAGGCGTGCAGCCAATCTTGAAGATATAGAAATTGAAGAGGCGGCTCTAGTTGAAATAGCTAATCGGTCGAGGGGGACGGGTAGGGTAGCCTTGCGGCTTTTCAGGCGAGTAGTGGATTACTATGAATATATGGTGAAGCAGGGTGAAACATTGACCGTTGATGTAGTGAAAGAGGCGCTGGACCTCCTAGGTGTCGACAAGATGGGGTTGGAGGAGATCGATAGAAGGATACTTGAGATAATCTATAGTCATTTTAATGGTGGACCTGTCGGCCTATCTACTCTGGCGATAGCAATTTCGGAAGATCCTGTGACACTTTCTGAAGTTTATGAGCCGTTTTTAATGAAGCAGGGATTGATTAAAAGAGCCGCACGGGGTAGAGTCCTAACAGAGTCTGGCACATTATTTGTACAACAGAATCTGAGCTCGAATGGATAAGAATCTTTATGTTGATAATGGTAAGAGAGGGCGACTGTTTTTCCTTGCAGCCTTGCTTGCGGTCTCGCTTTTTGTATTGCGGGCCTGGAATGTTGTAGACCTCAATAACTACTGGCACCTGGCGGGTATGTTCTTTATATACTTCTTTGCTTCATACCTTGGGATGATCTGGGGCTTCAGATTTCAAGTGACGGTGCGTAGCCTCCTGACTATTTTGCCCCAAAGTGCTATCTTCGTGGCCTCGCAGGCACTTTTCGTTATGCTTTTCTTCTTCCGCGACTTCGCTAGAGTGTATGAATTCCTGCTTTTATTTGTGCTGCTGATTGTGGTCTTGGTTACAACATATATCAGCTTCCTAATGGCAAATATTTTTAATGTAGCGACGTTTAAGAGGGTGCCGCTAGAGCAGGTGGCCAAGACGACTTCATATATCATCACCTTGCTGTATGTGTACTTTATAACCTTTGGTGTTCTGTCGTTCGAGGTGCATGTGATTATTAGCGTAGTTGTGCTATTCTTCGCTTATCTGGCGGGTATTTTCTTCCATTCGCTACATCTAGACTACACAAGGCAGGAGATCTACTCGTCGATAATCATGATTTCGGTCTCTATGACAGCGATATTGATGGGTGGCGTGATGCTTGGCTCTAGTTATGAAATCACTGCATTGCTCCCAACCACAGTAGCCTTCGTGCTATTTGGCGTAGAGATGAACCGCGGCAAGCTAAACAGCTTCTCATATCTGAAGTACTTCATAACGGTGCTTATTGCAGTGGCAATAAATATATTTTTGCAATAAAGCAACGCATTTTTAATGAAATTCATTAATGTGAAAAATTTTTCATCCTGACAGCGGTGGAGGAGTGGGGGAGCTCATAGTGTTTCACAGCCTATAGTGGGTAATATCCTGTAGTAAATTGTGGATAACTCGCAAGAGTAGAGTGAAAGTGCTAATAGGATAGGCGGCAAATAAAGGAATATATCAGTAGAGTATAGCTGCAAGTATGTACATCCAATGTAGAATTCTCCGAAGTATGCAAAAGGTACACTTTACATGTTCATTTACTTTCTGGTATAACCGAGCATAATCACCCTTATATGCGGTATCGGGTGTCAAGAGCGGCAGGGGACTGGCTCTGGCTGCTGCCCATGTGCACTGATTTGCACTGTTTTATTTCATTAAAAACTTATGAAAAACATTAATTTATCGATATTTTATGAATTTTCTGAAAATGCCCTTTTGGCCACTTTTCATGAAATTTTCATTAAAAATCACCTATTTGGTTCTCCAAAAAAATTTTCAGACCCCTACTCTGGTCAAATTTCATTATCAAACCGCCATTTCCCATTAAATTATTTTAATATTTCTGTGATAATATAGAGAGATGGATATTCCAAAACTACCAGAACAAGACGATTTCTTGCTTGATCTGCAAAATAACAACTATTCAATGCTTACCGTATACAATTACGCACGCGACCTGTGCATATTTGCCGTATTCCTAAACGGCCAAAAGATTAAATTTGATGAAGTCGATAAGAAGACGATCACAATTTACAAAGGATATCTGAGAAATGGAGATCACTTGGTCGATTTGAACCAGTTTCGAGAGGAGTATCTCAATAAAGCCTTTGACATCAAGGATAATGATATGACGCGCTCTAAGGGGTCTAAAACCGACGATACCGATCAGGGTGCCACTGATACACCTGGCGAGCTATCAAAAGATGAGGAACAGCTGGAACGGATCATGTTTGAGGGTCGCTTACCAGGCAGATCCGACCACTCGCAAGGTCGAACCACCCAGACCTACCTGGACGACGTATACAAAAAAGTATTTGGCAGTCTGAAGGAGCTTAAACCACCAACCCGCAACCGCGGCAACAAAGAGCAAGGGCTCGACGCACGCAGCGTTAACCGGATGCTTTCAGCAATCAGATCATATCTGAAGTATAGAATTGATTTTGATCTAGATATTCCGATTGCGCCCGATGCGATAAAACTTATCAAGGCCGACCGCAAGAAATCGCAGGTTGCCGAGTTCGACGAGCTGGTCAAATTAATCGAGTGTCCAACAGAATTTGAACGCGACCTCAAAGTAGCCTTGAGGAACCGCACAATGATGGAAATGCTTTTCTCGACCGGGATGCGTATTTCGGAGCTCACAGGGCTCAATCTGGAGCAGATTAACCTTGACGGCAAGCTATTTATTGAGGGTAAGGGCCGCAAGCAGCGCTTCGTATACCTGACCGACCGCGCCAAGGATTGGCTCAATGAGTATTTGAAGATAAGGCTTAACTACGTTGGTTATAACGGCTCCGCCGAGGGTCTTGAGGATATGTCGAATGATCCAAATTGGGTTGTGAACTTGCTGACAGATAATAATGTTGAGATTAGCGATAAATCTGGTGCTGGCGGCTCTGATGCTGAATCAGCTGCGGATCAGATTGAAGCCGACCCCGGCGATTCTACATCTGACCGTGAAACATCGGAGGATAGCTCTGTTTCACGATCTGGTCTCGATGGTTTTGACCGAAATAAACTCTCTGCCGATGGCAAAGGGATCGAACTAGTGGAGCAGTATCGCCGCACCGGCTACCTCAAAAAGTTCTACTCCCCTGCCCTGTTCATCCCTTTCAGCGGTGGTCGAAACGGTCGGCGCGGCAAAAGGATTTCAACTAATTATTTCCAGGAGAAGATCGCCGAGTATCGTCGCAGGATCGGTATCCAGGTGCCTACCTCGGCGCACAGCTCTGAGGCATGGCTTTGCAACTTACTCTGGCTGAGAATGGTGCTTCTGCAGCGGCGATTCAGGTGCTGCTTGGGTCACGAGAGTTTGAATACGACGACTAGATATGTACACGCTTCAGATCGTTTCGCGGAAGAGGAACACACATCAAAACATCCTTTAAAGTAAGGTATGCTTGTCCCGCGAAGCTTGCGGAGCGGGATGCATGCGTCGGATAGGTTTGCTGAGGTGGAGCATACATCAAAACATCCTCTAAAGTAAAGGATAGATCGAAGCTCGTACGGGCTTCGATCTATTACTGCCTAATCCTACTGAACTGGTACTCGCTGTAGATTGACCTGATTTGGGTTCGCCGCGTCGAATAGCTGAGCTGGATCAGTCAGATCAGTTGAGTATGTTTGACCTGCTTCAACCACGATACCGTAAACATTCCCGTCAACTTTTACACCATTCGCCAGCCATAGGCCTTGAGGTGTAATTCTTGCAATCTCACCTCGGGATACTGTTTGAACGACGTTTCCGCTATCATCACGCACCTCGAACTGTTGATACTCGGCACCAAGCATGAAGTCCTGGCTCATGCCTGGAGCATCATAGAGTAATCCTGTCTCGTATCCTCGAGCGCTAAATTTCGCGTTACCAGCAGCATCGACTGTAACTGCTGTCTCAGAGTTACTAAAGTCTGTCTGTATGGTTTTACCAGCTTCTGTTCCGTATCCATATACATTGCCCTGAACAAAATGCTGACCAGTCTCATCTTGGTATGTCAGACCTTCTTCGGTTACGATGACAACCTTGCCTGCATCATATTGAAGTACAGTCCCGTCAGCTTGCTCTACGGTGTATTCATCATATAATGACTCCGGGATAGTCACATTCTCAGTCCTCCCATTCATGTCATACAAAGGTCCTTCACCGCTACCAGTAAGCCCAGTTACGAAGTCGCCAAACGCATCTTGCGCTCTATTGACGCCTGTCAATATTGCACTTGTTATTGGACCACCATTTGCCAAATTCCTATCAGCCAAGTCATATGTCGATACTACAGGATCAGATTGGCCGTTTTCATAATGGATGGTGACATCACCAGCTACGAAAACTTGTTGTCCTGCATCATTAATGATCATAACTCCTTCACCATTTCCATCTGGGTCCCCGGGCACTACTGCCACTACTTGCTCAGCACTATATTCCGCGGGGTCGCTGTTAGGGAAGAATCGATGTGTGACACTTACATGGTCTGTGCTTGGTGGGAGCGTCAACGATGCAACAGTAGTATCACCTACTGTAACTGTACCAACCTGACCTGATGAAATAGCGCCAGTTGTGACTGCAGCTGTTGCTCCAACTGCTGTACCCTGTACGGGTACTGTAAGTGTAGCCTGTGTACCAGTAACAACCGCCTGACCTTCACCAGCGACAACTGCCCCACCACCCATACCTTGCTCAGCTTGAGCTGGTTGAGTTGCCTGTGAGGAGGTTGCGGCAGTCTCTTCAATTGGCTGCGGTTGTGGTGCATACTCATCTCTTCTGAATATTCTGTCCCAGAAGTTTGTCCACGCTGAGTCTGTATCTTCAGGTGGTTGCTGTAAGTTGCCAAACCATACTGCGACATGCTGTGACGGATCAACAGCTGGCACGCCTGTAACTGGCTGTGCTGGATTCGCAGGATTCAATACCATGTTTATGCTCCACTCAATTTCTTCGCCTCCACCTGCGCTACCACCTCCTGGTGCCCCATATGCTGCGCTAAATGGCTGGTCCGGGGAGATACCGACAAAATCTACTCCAGTTCTCTCCTCAATTCGAGCCATCGACTCTGGTGCAAGTTTGCCGAGTATGGCTGAATTCCACTCATCATCTGGTTGGAATGCTGTCATTTGAGATCTTTGGTCAGCAGCTAATCGGGCATTATGATCATTCTCCTGGAAGAAGGCATAAAGCTCGTTCAGTGTGCCATTTGCTTGCGCTTCATTGATAATATCTGCTGTGTCTTGTCCTACAGCTTTCTCACCAAAAATTTCTTGAACCATATTGGAAGTTGCAACCCATGCTGAGTCTCCAGGTTTTAATACATATGAAGCTTGTGAAGCGACTGCTGCGCCTTCACCGCCTCCAGTTATTTCACCGGTGCTATCCATTGTGAGTGTGTATTGTGGCTCTACTAATTCTCCACTGACAGGATCTGTATAGCTATCAAGTGGCTGACCTGTGACAGGGTTTATTGCTGCTACTACTACATCTTGCCCATTAACTTCGGAAGTATAGACCAGTGCTACGGAGTTAGATCCGGTTGGAACTACGTCTGTGAACTCTACAGTTGGAGCTCCAATCGTTGTATCCTCAGACACAAAGGTTACATTGTACATCTGGTTTGCATACTCTTCTCCGTAGATCGCTACTGTTCCATCTGCTTGTTCGACTGTGACAGATACTTGCCCACTGGCAGCATCATCGACAATAAATCCTGAAATATTTCCTGCACCAGCAGGAGTATCTTGTGCTTGCATCACACTTATCCCAGCTACATTATGCCCAGTTTTGAGAGAGTACTGCTCAGAGATAGTTGCAACGTCTAGTCCTCCATCTGCAGTGTGGCGTGAATTTGTAATGCTTACAGCATCAAAGTTCATTTGCTCATCACCGCTGAAGTCTAGCTCGGTAATTTCTTCTGAAGTGACATTATTGACTTGAACCATTGCATCGACAGTAGATGCGTCGCCATCAAGATCGACAACAGCATAGAACTGTCCATCAGCCGCCTGTGTTACACCTACGACGCTTCCAGTTTCGCCTGACATACCAAGAGATTCAAGCCTTTGATCTAGCTGACCTTCAAGATTTGTGTTTAGTTGTTCTGCTGGTTCGAAGTTTGGTCCACCAATACCCTCGAACCATTCACTGATACTACTTATGCCTACCGGTAAGCCACTGAACGTCGCTGCGCTACCAACCCAGAGTTTTGTAGTTGCAGAAGATACGCTCCAAGCCATTGTATTTTCTCTTGCTACTCTGTTGATCTTCTTGGCTTCAAGGCTTGCCGCAGCTACTGTTGCTTTCTCAGCTGTTAGCTCTGCCTCCATGAGCTCGCTGAACTGTCTAATTCTCTGTCGGACTTGTGTATCTCCTGGGTTCGCATAGTAATTGGTCCTTGCATCATTAATCGCAGTCAGAAGTGCTGCCTTATCTGGATTGGCTGGGTCATGTGGGAGTGCGAGTGCTCGAGCAACCTTGATGAGCAGCTCCTTATCTGTTGCGACAGTTAGATTAAGACCGTTCAATTTTGTCTGAAGTGCTGTTTCATATGCTGTGTGAGCATCGGAAAGTGCCTTGTGCTCTTTCTTCATCATGTGGCTGTTATACCCCCACAAACCTATTGTTTCCGCTGCTGTTAATGCAAATGTAGTAATTGGATATGGAAGGAAGGCGTATACTGCAGCGTTTGCTGCAACCGCTCCTGCAATAAATGCCCACTTTTGCTTGTTCTCAAATCCGTGTATGTTTTTGCCAGCTTCAAAAAGCGCTCGTCCCTGCCTAAATCCTTGGAATATTCTCCAAGCTGTCCAGCCTACCGCGATACCTACTCCTAGTGGAGGTGCGAATGTCGCGGCTGCAGTTGTCAGTGCCCATGCTCCACCCATATAGATTGAGGCACGTGCTATCTTTGAGACAGCCATTTTAGCTGCTGCTAAGAAACCTTTCCAACCTGTTTTTCCACCAAGGTCTTCGTAGTTCTTCATGACCATAGCTCTCTGCTCTTCGATTGAAAGCTCTAAGCCTTGAGCAGTCACCACATCGCCAACCGCTGTACCGGTAGTAGCATTTGCCTGATCTTGGACAGCGTCAATGAATTTCTGTGCAGACAGCATCTCAGCGTTCTTTAATGTCTCGTGTACTCCATTCCCTGTGCGCAGGTAGTCTTCATAGGCACGGACAATATTTGTGTAGTTTGTGCCTTCTGGTGCTGGTACACCTTTAGTTGCATAACCGATCATCTCCGGCAATGTTGTCATCTCAGTGCTTGTAGCTGCGAGCACTTTGTTTAGTCTATCCAACGCTTCGTTGAGTTGATTACCACCGACACTGTCGACAATGCCAAACTGATCACGGAGGTATTGCTTCTTTTCTACGTCAGATTTACCAGCGAGATCCATTAGCACTCCGCCTTCAAGGCCTCTTCTGATTATGCCGTAAAGCTCGTGTGCTATTGATGCCGCGTTTCCGGTCAGACCATAAGCATCAATATTTACTGCCGTGATTGGTGTATAAACGCCAGGATGTAGAGATTGCATGTATGCATGTATTGGGTCGCCAGCAGGGACATTTAGCGTAAGCGCTGTATTTCCAGCGTAAAGTCTATCTCTCAATGCCTTTGCAAGCTCAGCTGGGCTACCAGCGGTTGGGAGCCCCATGAAATTCTGATCGGTTCCGAATTCTCTTGTGAGAACTAGCATGTAGAAGTCATAGTTTGGACCAGAATCCGCGCCTGCTAGCTGCTCTGCCATTGAGTTAACAACTTCAAGAGTTGTAATTGCACGTAACTTATCGGCGACTGCCTGCCTTGTAGCGTTATCTGTAAGCCCCATCATTAATGCGCTAAGCTGCTCAAGTCGTGCACCATCTACTCCTTGCCCTGGTGAGGTCAGCTCCGTAATGAGTCTTTGGAATGCAAGCAGCTCCGGTGAAGGTGGTGTAGTTACATTCAAGCCACGCAGTTCTGGAGTAATCTTATTCGCTACTACGTCGGCCAATATTAAGACCTTCGCCTCTGATACAAGCTTCGCGACCATACCGTTGTATGTCTCAACTGGTGATCGGAACTCACTCATCTCATTCTTATTGTCTCTGAACCTGTCTTTTGTCAGTGTTGAAAGAGTTAGTGTCGAAACCTTTGCCTCCAGTGCTCGATAGTTTGCCTCTCTGGTCGCACGGTTGGGCTCTTTCAGAACCGCTTTGACGCCTAATTGAAGCATGTCGTAGAAATTGGCTGGAGACTCTGAAGCAATAAACCCAATATTGAGTGCAAGAGATTGTGCCAATTTGTCCGACCTGTCTGAAGTTCGCGGCGGTATGAGTAAACCCTTAAAGATCACATTGTTACGATCATAATTACTCAGTCTGGTTGCATTGTTAGGGTTTGCTTTTGAGGTGAGCTGTGCGGAAGCGTTAACCATTTCCTTTGCATTCGAAGTTGTTGTGGCCAGATTTACAATAGATCCAGTCTTTAGCGGCTTTAGCGGTGCTGGGACACTCCTGCCAGTCGTCGGCTGCAAGTATTTAATTTGCATCGTAGCTGCAGTCTTTCCTGGAACTCCTTTTACTACATCAAGGAGCTCTTTAATATTTGCCTCCGCAGTTGCTTCATCCACCCGAGTTGTTCCTGCATATGGCCCTGTTAACCTCACGTGAGGTGAGAAGTAGTGATATTTTCGATCAAGTTTATCAACGACTCCTTTAAGCACCCTATTCTGGAACGCCTCTCTGAGACCAGGAAAATCATTAAATATATCCGTACTGCCTGTCTTGCCAAGCTTATCTATAATATCTCTTGCCTTCTCAGGATTTAGTACCAATACCGAAAGCAAGGCGTCTGAGAGCATCTTTTTCACATCTGCATCCGTATTGGCAGGTTTGAGCTTTTCCGAAACTGAAGATCCGCCCCTAGTGTAGGCTAAGGTGATTGTGTCATTTAATGTCTCTAATGCTCCTTGGAATGTTGCACTTGTAGTATCAATATTTGCATCAATATGCTCAGCGACTTTAGTTACCAACTCTGCACCATATACTGCCTTTGCGATCTCATTTAGCTGAGCGGAAAGCTGATCTCCTTTGATGAGTGTTTCTGCGTCTATTTTTGCTACTTTTTCTATATTGCGCTGGCCTGTTGTATGGTTTACCTCATAGAGGTAATCAACCTTTTTCTGAGCGGCGGCCAAGACAGTACCATCAGCTTCCATGACCGATGCCGTAGGGCTCAACTCCAAGTAGTTGGCTGGTACATTCGGATCTACTGGTCTAGTATACTCGGCAGCAACACGTTGGAACTCTGTAACTGCCCTTTGAAGTGCCTGCTTGTTGTTAGGATCGCCAACCATTCCAGCCTTACCCTCAATGTTCAGATCTTCATATGCGGCCTTGTCGGCAGCTTCGATACCTGCTGGGATAACAGCGTTAATATATTCTGGCCTACCCTCTTTTGCTGCTTGTGCAATTGATTCTTTGCTTGGTGGTGAGTCAGCCCTAGATGGGATTGCTACATGCTCATTTCGTGCCATTGCTTCCTGCGAATTGATAAATTAACTGTATTCCAAGTTCATGATCATTCTTGTCGAATGCATCTTTGACCTGCTGCGTCTGTTCAGGAGTAAGACTCGAAACTTTCTCGATACTCTTACCCTGTGTATCGAATATGCCTGCTACGAGATTTGTAAGGTTCTCTAGCTCCTCTTCATATATATCGTCCAATGTCATCTTCATCAGGCTTGCAGCCGTATGATCAAGCAAGTAGATCTGTTGTGCGGGATTTGGCTCATGTACCTGTAGTTCATCCCACGCCTGCTTTGTAGCTGGATTCATGCTCTCTATGACTCTGGCGATCATCCTCTCGTTTGCTGTCCTCAACAGATCAAAGAGCATGTTTTTTACTACGTCCTCATCAACACCCGCCTGTACAAGCATGGACTCGAGCTCTTTTATCTTCTGCTCGCCAATGCTTAGCTCAAATAGTGAAGGGTCAACCTGTCGAAGCTCCTGTGCGATTGCGATTTTCTCAGGGTTGCCGGACTGCTCAAGTTTGTCAGCTGTCTCTATTATCTTCTGATAGCCCATGCCCAGGAATTGTGCGAAGTCGATTGACTGCATACTCTCGAACATCTCATCATAATCTGGTTCAGGCATATCTGGTGGTGTTTGCTGTGGGGCCTCCGGTACTTCTACTTGGTCTGCGACATCTGCTTCAGGAGCTGGAATGTCAGCATCCACTGCTACAGTCTCATTTGTAATTTCAGTTTGCTCGGCTGGGACCTCTACTGTCGTGTCTGCGTCGGCCGGAGAGTCTTGTACTGGCACTGGGTCAACAGGTTGAGGTGAGGCAGCAGGATCGGTCGTTGTGACCTGATTAACGGCACCCGTGGTAGTTACATTGGTCGTATCCGTTGCCTGTGTCTTATTTTGTATGTCGTCCATAGAGAATTTGAGCAGCTACTTTAATCTACTTTTAATATACACACTCGCATATTTGTTGACAAGGTTCTGAGTCAATTGAGATCACACTTGTGAAGTGCGACTTCATCGGGGTGGAGTTGGTTTCACGCTCCGGCTGTCGACTAGCCTTGAAATATGTATAATGTTTTAACAACAAGTAATTTCTAGACCAACTTACGATGAGCAAAAAGAACTTCTCTCTGCTACTAATTCTCACACCACTAATGATAGCGCTTGCGTTTGCAGTTGCTAACTTCTTCTGGCGAGTCAGTTACATCATCGGGCTCGACAATATCTCTCCTTACTGGGGCTTAGAGATACTTGTCTACAGAGCATTTCACTCAGGCAACTTCTTCCTGTACGGTCCGAGCCTATTTAACCTGCCTGTTATATTTGCTGGCCTTATCGGACTGACGCCCTCGATCCTATCGAAGCTAAACACGGCCTTGCCATTTATCGTCGGTATGGCAGGCTACATCGTGTTGGTAAGGTTGAGCCTTGGCGCATCTGTAAAAGAAAAGCGTACCGCAATTCGTGAAGCATTCTCTCTGGTGTCTGGACTGCTACTTGTTATTGGAAGCCTTATATCAATATGGATTTTCAACCAGCCAGTTACTATATTCCTTGCGATGTTTGCCGCGCTCCCATGGACTGTACTATTATTACAAAGGAAAGACAGAACTGTTAGTAACAGAGTCGGCATGATATTGCTCATCTTAGGCTTACTCTTAGGCGTAATCTACCTCTTCCTTTCGTCGCTAAACCTTGTTGCCTTCTTCCTGCTGGTACCACAAGTATTGCTTCTAGCAGCAATGCTTAATTTTGCACAGACAAGAAATGTAAATAAGGCGAACTCTCTCAGGGGTCGGGTCCACTTTCTGATAACAGAGTCAAGGTTGAAGGAAGTAACGGCATATACATTGTTGTTGCTGCTATCTTGGGCGGTTATTGTACAGGGACTGCTTCTCTTTCACTCCAGAAAAAAACTTCCTTCCGACGGAAATAATTAGGCATGCAAGCTCTCTTCAGTCTAGCGAATCAATCGATCAAGTAACCTCTGACTTAAGGCAGGCCGAGCTGACAAGAAACACTCTTGTGAATTCATTTAGGTATGCCACAGGTTGGATGGAGTTGCACGACGCCACTGGGGAGTCGATTTTTCAATATTATGATACATACAACTCAACTCTATTCGTGCTTCTAGGCTTGACACCTGTACTATTCATATTCGCTACATCATATCGAAAGGTTCGTGAAGATCGGAAGATCTTGGCTCTTATTGCTGTGTACACGATCACAGTGCTAATGATTAGCAAATATGGAGTAATGCTGATGGGTAATTTCTACTATCTTGAAAATGCGCTTCGATGGGCATCGAGCAAGCTGTGGCCAGCGATACTAGTCACTTATTTGGTTCTCTTTATCGTGTTGATGCGAGCGCTCGATTTCAAAAAATTCAAGACTGTAAGTATCGGGATGATATTGCTGCTCCTGCTCTACTCTCTGCCGTGGCTTCAAGGGAAAGTTCTCTCTAATTATGTAAATGTTGAGATGCCTGATGAGTACTACACAACCTTCTCAGCTTTCGACCAACAGGATAAGGTGCTCTACTACCCTCCTCCACAGCAGCTTTACTTTAGGCAGTATGATTGGGGCTACTTTGGCTCTGATTTCCTAAACTTCATGACCAAGGCGGAAGTGATAGATATCGCCACTGTTTCAGATGTGAACGATTTCTATTTTGAGATGACTGCGTTGCTGCAGACATGTAGCGCTGATGAGCTGAAGGCTAACGGCATCACGCATGTGGTAGTAGATGGCTCGGTGACTGATCATGGTGAGCTCACGCTGCCAGATTGCGCTGGCTGGGAGGTAGTTGAGGAGAATGAATATTTTGTGGTGTACGAGCTATAGTCCTCATGCATTAATCGGCAAGAAGCTGACGGTACTCATCCCCAATTTTCTCCCATGATCTTGACTGCTTTAGCCGCCTCGACAGCTCTGTCAATTTTTCCAAAAGCTGAGAATCGTTTTTTATCCTCTCGACCTTGTCGAACAGATCATCTTTATCTAATGAAAAGATGAAGTCGCTTTTATTTATCCCTAAGTCGTGCAAGGCACTCTCAAAGTCAGCAGTTCGTGTATATGGTTCAAGTACTTCGGAGAGTATAAATGGCTTCTCATATGTAAATGCTAACGAGAGCGGTCCACTCGATGACATGAGAACTCTATATGGAAGTACAACAAGATCGGATTCCATAAAATAGAAGGCAATATCCCTCTCTTCTACAAACCCGGTATGGAATATCTGGCTTCGATTCTTCCCTGCTTCGTTGAGGAACTCTTTATAGTACTTCTGGTATGTTGGAGTCTCTCTCTGTGTCGGGCTTTCGCCACCTGCTATCAGCAGTTGGTATTGATCTGCGTTGTGGTTTGTGTTGGCAAATTTGTTGAAGTTTTGTGCGAGCCAATCAGTGCCCTTGTACCATGCAATGAAACCGAAAGTCATAAGGTTGAATTTGTCTAGGTCAAATCCACCGGTGAGGCTTGTTGGCCATTGTGGGTTGAGATTGTCTAGCTCTTTCTGTTCTACACCGTGAGGTATGACGTAGATTTTCTCCCCGGAAGTTAGCTCTGAAAGTCTCTCTTTATGCACTAGATCAAAAACGACTATCTTATCTGAGAGCAAGCAGTTCAACTTGAGGTACAGCTTTGTTAGCAGGCTCCTGACTGATGTGGCAGGACCTGTGGAGATACCCAGGTGAGATGAAAGACTTTTAACGTCTGTTACTACTTGGTGCTGCACGAGGATTACCTTGTATCCAAATACTCTGGCGGCAATAAGTATGGTCGGAAAAAACCCTGATACTATTTCGCCACCAAAAATCCCAAACTCAAACTGGATCATCAGCTTCTTGTGACCATCCCTTAGCTTCGCAAGCTCTCTTATCAACCGTGGGTAAGTCGAATAGCTCCCTCTCTTCCATACTCTCTTTATTGTATGGAGACCTTCCTTATATAATTCTTCGGTATCACCTATTTGATCAGCAAGTATTGTGAATTCAAATCCCTCAATTGAGTTCACGGTGTTTTTGGCAAATGACGCGAGTCCGCCTACGCCTTTGCTATGCAGAGCTCCTTGGGCTGGGTAGCTAGTTATAAGCACTACTTTGTTACTCATTGGTTGCGGCTTTCTCAAGTAATGCTAGGTACTGCTTGGAGATTTTCTTCCAGTCAAATCTGCTCAAATCAAACAGGGCTTCACTTGGGTGGAAATTCTTTATGCTTGTAGCAATATCAGGCTCGGACAAGGAAATCTTGTTCGGATAGCCTGCAAGAACCTCTGCTAGACCTCCTGCCTCACTAGTGATAATTGGCTTATTAAAGATAGCACCCTCAAGTGCGATAAGACCAAATGGCTCCCAGATCGATGGAACCACAAAGAAGTCGCATTGATTTATGTATTGCAGCTTAGTATTGAGATCGTGCTGGCCAACAAACTCTACCTGACCCTCAAGATTAAGGGCTTTGACCAGCGCCTGAAGTTCGCTCAAGTAGCCATCATCTTCACCAGCGACGATATACTTTATATCGATCCCTTGCGACATTAATATAGGTATCAATCTAATAATATTTTGAAATCCTTTCATCTCAGCTAGTCGGCCAAGTGAGTAAAACAGTAAGGTCTCTGCTCCTACATTGTGGATCTCATGTACGTTGATCGTATTGCCTGGGTAAGCATGCTTTTCCAGATCAATGCCGTTATATATTGTCGTGGACTTTTGCACTGCAATATTCCTTGGATCATTTTTAACAAAGTCAGAAATGGCTGTAACCCAACTAGCATTTCTTAAACTTCGCTCCTGATATACCTTCTCGAAGACCCGCCAAGCTAGTCTCAAGACCATATTCGCTTTCTCCTGCGTCTCGGGATAGCCATGGAGCGTATACACATATGGAATGTGGAGTTTCATGCAAATACTCGCCAATTGATTAACAAAAGGCCAGCCATACCCGTGGATATGGGCAACATTAGGCTTAAGATCTTTAATAATTTTCTTCAGCTCACGAGCTTTACTTGGCACCATGGGCATTGCAGTCCTCAAGTTTGGCATGCTCTTCGGATATGGAATCTCGGGAATTTCGTAAAATGTGATCCCTTGATCTTCGTAAACCTTCAATGGCTCACGCAATGAATTCGACTTGTACTGGCCAAATATGACTGTTACTTTGTGACCTGATTTACTGTATTGTTTTGCAAGCTGTTCGTACACCTCTCCCCCACCACCAATATGGTGCGGCGGGTACTCGGGAACAATTAGAAGAATGTGCATCTAGTGTGTCCGTATAAAATATGTCAAATTTTAGTATAATTTCAAAGATAAATTAAGGCTTTGTCGAATATCAAGGATCGAGTTGTAAAGATAATTAAAAATCCAACACTTCAAGCATTTCTGATTTTCTTCGGTATCAGCCTCGGGATTCACTTGATCGCTTTGCAAGGGAGATTTGATGGGATAATAAATGGTGGGGATATCGACTATCCGATTGATCCGCTGTTAGAACTGAAAAGAGGACTTTCAGTCTGGTCGAATGAAGCACTAGGTGTCCCCGAGTACTTTCCATTGAGCAAAATCTTTCTTACCCTCCCGCAATTTTTAATTCTGCAAGTTGTTAGGTCGGATTACTGGACCAATTACATCTATTTTACTCTCCTTCTCGCTTTAAGTGGCTTCTTTATGTACTTGCTACTGAAAAAGCTTGGATTTAAGAGACATGCACTGTGGATTGGTGCACTCTATTTCATGCTGAATACATTTGTATTCTTAAGATTTCAATTCCCGCAGCCTCACTTACGTTATGCCTATATGGCATTGCCGTTGCTTGTTTACATAGCTGTGCGAGTTAGCGATAAATCGATGAAGCTGTATACAGGCATAGGCATATTTGCTCTGATCATGATGGCAATTTCACGGACTGCGAATATGTACCTGCTCTACTGGCTGCTCGTACCATTGATCGTGTATCTATTAGCCTATGTAAGACTTGTGAAGATCAAGGTTAAATTCACAAGCTTGCTGCTTTTCTATGGGCTCTCCTTGGCATTAAATGCAGTGGTCCTATTCTCATATTTGGGAATGCAGCTGAGCTATGCTGACATTTCCCAAAACAGTGTTCTTGAGTTCTACCGAGAAGATGCGATCAGATTCGCTGCTGATTACAAAATACACGAGGTAATTGGTGGCTTCGGGTCATATGCATGGACACACAATCTGTCGAAGATCTTTCCAGGGGACCACAATTTTACAGTACTTGCATATGTCTCACGCACAGTGCTTTGGGTGCTGGCAATTATTCCGGTTGTCTATGCTCTGATTACGAATTTTCGAGGTAGAAGAATTGCTTTGGTCGTTGTGGCAATCATATTTGCAATTCTGGCTACAAGCTACGGCCAGCCATTTGGGGAGATATATGCTGATACATTGGGTAAGCTGCCAATCTACTCGGATTTTTTTAGAGACTCGTGGACCTACTGGTCTATGCCACTCTTCTTCATTCTTTCAATCATGCTTGCTTTCTCATTTAAGGATAAGCTGAGCCTCTCCCACTTGAAGAAGATGGATAAGAACTTTGCAAGTAGCTTTATCAAGTATCAGGTAATTCTAGTAATGATTGTCGGATTTGTGGTGATGTACATATCTCCAGGTTACGCCATAAACCCTGCTTGGGTTAATGCGATACCATATGGATATCGAGAGACGGCGCAGTACCTAAATGAAAATGCGAAAGGTGAAAGAGTCTTACCGTTGCCGCTGAGCAAGCATATATATGGCTATACATATTATGAGTGGGGTTATGCAGGTCCAGATATTATGAGGCGCATGGCTGATGTGGGCTATACAGATAAGTACTTCAATCAGATCGCGACAAACAAAACTGTCTCAATGCTTGAGGGAATAATCGAGCCACAACCAGAAACGCTAAATGAGTTCTTGTACAGAACGCAAACGAATTGGATTCTCCTACGCAAAGACTTTGTTGACCTCCCACACGAATACTCGAACGAGAGAGCATTGCAGTTCGAAGAGATATTAAACAATTTTGAGTGTTGGCAGAAAGTTAGTGAGTACGAAAAGCTCAGCCTTTATGAGAATAAATGTGGAGACCATGCAAAATCAGATATCCAGGTAAGCAAGAACTATGTATATGGTGATAGCAAGTGCTACCAAGGAATCCCTCTTGATCAGTATTACGAAGACTCATCAGTGTGTGGGTCTAATCCAAAGAACGACAATTTCGAAATTGAGCGAGATCTACTAAGGATAAATAATGAGAATGAGACAACCAGGCTCGATCTAGAAGATGGTGAGTATGATCTGTTAGAAAATTACGACTTTAAGAACGGTCTCTGGAATGAAGGTGATCTGTACACATGTGATCCAGATGATTCAGAAGCTCTAAGAATAGAGACGAGTGAGAGGAGAGCTGGAGGCGTAACGATCGAATCGGATGGACAGAAGGTGTGCATATTTGAACCGATTATTAACGAAAATATCGGTTCAGGGGCAATGCTGAAGATAAAGTACAAGAGTAATAACAGTGACCCAATGAGGTATTGTATCTTCGGGCTAACAGATGATTACTGTTACATCTTGGGGAATATGGACGAAAAAGATCGTGAGGGCATTATCGTGAAGGGAGAGAATGAGGGTGACTTTAATGTGGACTATCTCTATATCGACAATTTAGCAAGTTACAGTGAGAAAGAGGATATGTACCTCTATATGTACTTTAATGATAGCCGTACTAGAGACTTTAATATTGAGATCGATGAGTTGAGGTTTATAAGTACTCCGGCGCAGTTTGCAGATCAGTTTGAGCCTAGCGATGTATATGACGAGGATTCGATTGGAAGTGTGAAAGTAAGTGAGCGTTTAGGGGGAAGCTTGAAGGTTTGGAACAGCGATGCGAATGGAGATGTTCTTGTATCTTTTAATCAGAGGTATGACGATCAGTGGCTATTGTTAGGCTGGAACAAAGAATTCATGCCTAAGGTAGTAGTCGCCGACCATGTCGAAAGCTACCAGTATGCTAATGGATGGCTCGTAAAAAGTGTGGAAAAGTATGATCGTTTAGGAATTGTGTATATCCCACAGTTGGTATATGCGGCTGGGATATTGATCACTGCATGGATATATCTAATGTATGTCGGTATAAGTGTCTGGGGGAAATTAGGTAGTAAGAAGGTCAAGCTGACCTAGTGTAGGTTCAGTAATAAAGTGATCAACATAGCCTCTCAAAACCCACAAAGGGTCCAACCGTAAACGGTTGTAAGAGAGGCTATGCTGTCGCGCGGTTCTGTTCCGCGGTTAGATCACACGAGTGGCTATTGTGCGGCCGGCAGGGGGCAAGGCTTGAGGCCAGGCTGGTAGTTGCTCGGAGTAATTTCCGGGCGAGTCCCAACAAGGTACCCCTTACCAATTGCCGCTGCTGCGATGTCTTCAATCTTGATCCAGCAAGCACCAGGGTTCCAACTTCCGTCTGGCTTAGTTGATAGCGTCTGCACGCGCGGGTCTGGATTGTGCACCATGTCTACTACGGCCGTTGCTCCTAAAAGCGCTGTTAACTGCTCCTGGGCTTCCAGATGCGTTGCTACGCTAACGACAGTGCAACGTTCCTTGTGAGGATCGAAATAATCGACCTCCACAACATCGGGAGTCAGAGCAGTTGTCGAGTCTACACCTACAGACACCAAGATGCAGACATCGTTGTCGGTGCTGTCGGTGCTGTCGGTGCTGTCGGTGCTGTCGGTGCCGTCGGTGCCGTCGGTGCCGTCGGTGCTGCTTGCTGTGCAGGCGTTACCACTGGTGCCGCTGGTGGTGCTACTGGCGCAGGTGTTGGTGTCACTGGTCTCACTGGTAACTTCCCAGGTGATAACCACTGGCTCAACGTCAACCGTCGCTGTACCACGCCCGCTGCACGCAGCCAAGAAAGAAGTAAGAGAAACAATAATCATGAGGATCAGTTTTTGGGTCATTTTGGTCTCCTTTTTGGGTTTTATTTGGCCGAATTGGCCTTGATCCTTAGAAAGCACATTTCTAAATATGCCCTTTAAGGATCAGGCCTAGCCAATTAACAAAATGGAGATTTCCCTTTTTGCCATTCGAGTGATCTAGTCTTTGGAAATATCGGTTGAGAGGTTGACCTAGCCAGTACATTAAGTACAGGTAGATCTATAACTCTACAATACCTCTACTCCTCTGACATTTTTAAAGAACTCCACTATCGTCATATGACTTTAGTAGAATGTCTGCCTCCTTAATAAAAAGAGACATATGCAAATACCCACCGGTATAAACCTATGTCGCTTCTTTCAGGCTTGGGAAATTGGTTAGTAATGAGCAGAGTTAACTATTTCTACCCTAGTATTGTACCATAAACATGCCCGTAAGTCAATGTTATAGGCCTTGGTAGGGTGGTGGGTGTAGACACACACTAAAGCTTTGTCTTCAATCCCCTAACATCCCTCACAAACTCTACATCCATGACACTCTCCAAAACATTACACACTTCAGCTGCAGCATACCCAATCTGGCAATCATCTGCTCTGAATAAGTATTGTCCCTCGGCAAGGTTCTGATAGTATCCCTCCTCAAGGATTACGAAAGAGAAGCGGTATCTTCTGTAGACATGGTCAATGATAGCACTCTCATGGACAAGTGGTCGCATGTTTGTAGTTGCCAGTTCTGATGGGGGTAAAGTCGTCCAAGGTAGTCCAAAGATCAAGCTGTACTCATAAAGCATATTGAGGTAGTGTGTTGTAACAAAACGAATCTGCATTTCCTTACTGAGACTTATTGATTCGGCGGTATGTATCTGATCCCATAATCTTCTAAGCCCACGTCCGACAATGGTTGGTAACATTACCTCGTTCGCTGCAGGTTTTAGCCAACCTGTCGCTTGCATTGAAGGGTAGAGTGTGCTCTTTGCCCAACGTTCAGCGCTTTCTGCATCTCTATCAATCAGGTCACGAGTGTCCTCTCTCAGCAGCTCTGATAGGGAGAATCTTGGAGGGCACTTTTTTTCTGATCGACTATCCATTGTGGTTCTAGTTTTCCTGAATAAGTGATTTAAAAGTCTCACTGTCAACCCCCAACCTCTCCAGCTCATCATCCACCATGTCAATAAACTCCTCCCTTGTGCTAGCAATAAACAAAACCAACATCTTCGCCATATACCTGTTCACAATCACATACGTCTTATCATTCTCCACACTCTCTTGGATATACTTAATTGCTTGCTTATCAAACTCCACCCTATCCTTCCCCCACAGATCTGATACTTTAGTGAGCCTTTCGGCGTCAAAATGATGATCTAAAGAAACAAGCAAGAGTTCGTTTAGCCCTTTTAGGAAGGTATCCCTAGTTGGCTCAATATCTTCGGTGTAAAACTCTGGCCTGCTCAGCATGAAGTGGCATGCCTTCGAGAGCTTCTTATACGTTTCGAATTGGGATGAGTTTTTCATGTCGTAGCCTTGCGTTTAATTATTGCAATGCTTATATGGGCAGTATGATTCTACTTAAGCTGCAGGTGCAGGCAGTGGGACTGGATTTTGTTGGGTTGCCTGATCAGCGTTTAATGGACGCGGCCTGAATATGTTAGCCAACCAGATTGCATACCACTTTCGCATAGTATCCCTATACTCATCATGCTGTTGGTTTGTAAAATCGCCAGTATACCACCTCTCAGCATATTTAACTGTGAGCAAAGATGAGATTCCGGCGCCAATGCTAAGCATCCTTGCAACAATTGGCCTGTACAGCTTCTGGAAGAATGTTTCGTTTTCTGTCCTGAGTGAGGCACGGATATATTCGTAGGTAGCTGTCACTTCTGCTCTTGTTGCAAGCCCTTCTCCGGCGATCGCGAACGCATCAGGAATCTGAGCACGTGCAGCATCAACCTCAGTAGCGGTTATTCTTTCAGCTTCTGCTTGAACGCCTTCATCTGCGAAAACCTCATATGCAGTTTTCCTGATCCTCCCTCCTATGCGAGTGTCACCTGTTTCTGATGCATCAACTGTTTGCAGTGCTGCAGTAACAATTCTAGCCAAAAGGCCGCCTAATATTGTTGGTCTCTGTTCATTTTGCGCGTTACTCATGATCGCCTTTGATTATATTTTAGATAGAAAGAAACTTATCGACCAATCTCTGACCCTCACCATTTACCCTATATTTCCAGAAACTATTAAGCAGCTCAATCGGCACAGTCTTGAAAGCCTTTCTCGCATTCAAAGTACTATCCCTCTTGTACTCCCATACCGTTGGGATATCTATTACCTTCAAACCTAGCATTTTCGCCATCAAAAGCACATTAAGGTCAAAAGTCCATCCCGCTACATCGTTGTTGGCCATAAGGTATTTACCCGCCTCTTTGCGGAAGGCCTTAAGACCACACTGTGTGTCGTTATACTTCAAGCCGAACATAAAATGATATGCAAATCTGAATCCAACGCTGAAAATCTTACGGCTAATTGGAGTCTTACCAATGATTGTAGCCTCTTTTGAATATCTGTCTGCAATGGCGATTTGGGCGTTCTCGTCAGCCTCCAGCTGTTCAAAGAGTCTGAAAAGCTCATATGGAGAAGATGATCCATCTGCGTCGATATATGCGATAAAATCACCCTGAGCTTTATCGAAGCCATACTTGATAGCTCCACCTTTCCCGATTGGATCGGGGATATTGAAGGCGCGAATAAATCCAAAGTGGTTTTGGAAAACCTTGACGATCTGGTAGGTTTCGTCAGTAGTGTTATTAACTACAACGATAACCTCTACCTCGTCTGGATAAAGGCCACTTTCTTTCTTGATGAAGCGACACAATGATGCCAATGTCGCAGGTAGCCTCTTCTCTTCGTTTTTAGCTGGAATGACTATTGAAAACTTCATTATTCTTTAACGAATAAATTAGCTAATTCAGTTAATCTTTTAGTAATAATTTGAAAGGACTTTGAATTGCTAGTCGTCTGGCTGGCGCTTATCTGGCGTTGATCATAGCCTTCACCTTTGAGGCGTAGACTACAATTCCAAGCCCAGCAACATACAGTACAAGACCTGATGCGATCATTAGATCTGTAAGTCCACCCAATGCAGTATCTGTAGGCGGAT
Source organism: Candidatus Dojkabacteria bacterium (assembly GCA_030583845.1). Classification (NCBI taxonomy): domain Bacteria; species Candidatus Dojkabacteria bacterium. Next base: position 184,553 of record CP129478.1, on the reverse strand, counting down.
GGCCGTTATAAGGACTATATGGGCTATATCCGGTGCCAGCTGCAAAAGCAGGAGCCGCGCTAAACATAACCATGATGGCCAATACTGCTACAAATATGATTGTCTTTTTTGTACTTTTCATAATTTGGGCTGTTAAATTGAATATAAGATTATACTATATCCTGACTGAGTGTGCAACGCTATAGGCTATGCCCCGGTCAAAGCAATATACGCACCTAAACAGCTAGAGTAACAGCCTTTCCCTATCTACCTGACAGAAACTGTACCTCATACGCCCCAAGATCCGGTGCCCCATCCCTCTTATTACCATCACGATCAAGCGTGACCGAAGTCACCAACCCCATACCAACCGCAGGCGAATCCTTCGCAATCCTCAACTCAGAGTCAACATAAAGAGGATCACCCTTAAAAATATTTGTATCTGTACCGCCACCAGGTGCACCCTGTCGGAAAAATTTCACATTATGAACCAGCGTGTTAGAGCTATTTATGGTGCCGGTATTCTGGGTGATAAATGAATAGGTATTGCTCACGATCGTGTTCTTGACCGATGTCGCACCATGGTTGATATGTAGGCCGTGCGTCAGCGAATCAAAAGTGTTGTGCCATACATTGAATTGGCCACCACTAGAAATACTGATGCCGACTGGGCGATTCATGAAAACATTGTTAAAAATATTGAAGTTCCCATACCTTGGCGCCAATACTGCATTATTGAAAATGTTTGAATCGATTGTGTGGGTTGCCATTGACTGGCCAACTGAGACTGCGCCATTGTTGAAGCTATTATTTACGAGGGTAAATTTCTGACCCTGAAGCATAAGTATCCTGTTAGCAGTATCAAATGTGCACCCCTCAAACCTATATTGAGAAAGGAGACTCCCCCCTTTGATCATGTCTTTTGTCGGATCACCGCTCAAGACATATGACTTGCTACCGCAGATAAAACTGATATTTCGTCCTGGATACACATTCGCGATAGTTGTCTCTGTGCTCTCTGCTGGCAAAGATGAAAGTATGCGGATCTTGTTTATGCCTGAGTTAGCGTGGATGTGATTAACAGCAGCTTGTAGTGTGGTGAAATCGCACTCGCGATCAGAGCCCTCGTCGGTGATGCAGACTGTAACTGTGTCTGAGTTGGCATAGGCATTGTTGCCCATCATCAACGAAGTGATAACGGCGAGCAGGGATAATGCGAGGATAACTGACATTCGGGCGAGTCGAAGCGTTTTGTACTGCTTCATGTGTGCGAGTTGGTTTATTTTATGCGACCCCTAAGTTGGTATATTATAGCATATGTTATGGGGTTTCGCGTTTATGAACTTCGTATAGAACAGGTCAGCCCGGGTGCGGGCTGACCTGTTTAGGGCTGAGCAGTATCCTTCCGTCCATCAACAATGAGGCTAGCAATTCAAAAGACAAAGTCATGGTAACCCTCTCGAGGGGGGGATTATCACTTAGAAACGCCCGACTGCTGTCATTGGGAATATGTGCGATGACTTCGAGATTCAAGCCTGGCTTACTTACCCACGTTGTCTTCCCTAGCTCTGTGTATTCATGATAGTCACCATGAAATGTATCACCAATAAGTAGCTGAAGCTCAGGTATTTCGACAATGCCACCAGATGCAATACGATATGTGAGTGGTGTATCCATTAAACCCCTCTTCGACATCGTCGCATAACTCAACCCGGCAAGAGTTTCAACACCAAACGCCCCCCTCTCGCTTCTTGCGAATTTGTAGAAGGCATTAGCTGCTTCGTATGAACTACCAGTGGTTCGAAACCCTGTGAATTCAGGCACATGATCAAGGAACTCATCGTCAAAAGGCGAGAGATCAATGCTACCCCAGTATCTAATATCAAGTACGGTTGGGTATCTGCCGACATATTGCTTCAGAAGATCACGAATCGCAAGGAAATTTACTGGCCCCGCTATCGGGCCAGCCTCGTCATTATCTGGGGTATTCAATAAAACTTCCGCAATATCTTTAAAAAGCTGATTTCTCTCCGCAGTGTATTCTTTGGTGAGAGGAGGAACCTTAAATAGCCCTTCATCCTTCGGACGTATTGCAGGTGGCTGGAAATCTATAAACTCAAGAACCTTCAACATACCCACGGTGAAGAATAATCCCAATGCTTGCCCATCGTCATATTCAACCACCTCACTCTCTGGGTAGAAGCCTCCAAGCTCTGCTACGCAACGGTATAGCGACTCATTTAATGTCTCATACAGTCCTAATCGATAAAAAGCCGGCGCCCAAAGCTGTTCAAGCATACTGGGATTACTTATACCCAAGGAGGATTTCCTTATATTATCAAACTGGTAGTCGAGCTCATATCGAGCCTGATTTGTTAGGACGAGCAAGCTAAGAAGAGCTTTCGGTATCTGCTCGATCTTTCTATCTTGGGTATATAGTAAACCCCGGCTTATTCCACCAAGCCAGCTAGCTTGGTAAGCCTGGTCATTTTTGTAGTGTCTCTTGCCAAATGCGCTATTTAACAGCCAGTTTGGTACCGTCAGTTCTCTTTCTTGTGTACCCCAACGATTAACCGCAAATTGAGCCGACTCTGAGTGATGGATAGCATTCTTTTCTACTCTTGGAGATGCAAGGTTGCCGGTCGGATTACCTAAATTTCGACCGTTCCAATAAGCGTTGCTCCATTTTTCTGATTTTGAGAGTATCTCGTTAAATAGCTGTATAGTTGGCTGACTCTCTGATGTAGCGCCAATGCCTTCTGTTGTGGCGCCAATGTCTTCTGCTGCGAATATGCTCCATGCGCCATCATTCAAATTTGCATCTGCTGCAAATCTACGCAAAGTAACAACGAACGTTTGCTGCACTGTGCTGAGATTTCCTGGTTGCTTAGAATCTTCTCTTTCGTGTTGAATCAAAATTCTGACAGTCAATATTATTCCGACAGTGATTATACAGGATTTGACCTATAGTGTCTCAGTTGGGTTGCTTATTGACTTGCCCTCCTAAACACCATCTCTCTCGGACTCACAACACTATCTCCAACACCCCCTCTCGCATACTCGTGAACATACGAGACGCTTCTCTGATAATTATGCGCTGCCTCCATGGCCTCCAGCTGAGGCATTGTAAAGTAGCCATCAAGAACCATCTGAGTTTCATTCGCTGTTGTACGCCGATGACCATCTTGATTTAGCCTCAAAAATGGCGTAACTATACTGCCTCCCTCAATAGCCGATGACATTGCCATTCTTTGTCCCCTTCGTGACCTGCTCTCTTTTTCTCCGAGGCGGATCGAAGCAATATGCTCCCAGAGCATATGCTTCAACGAACTATCCCACACAGGTGCGATATTACACTCGTATCCGTGCCCCCATCGCATATTTCTATTATTATAAGTAATATTCAGTAGCAGCCTATCATCATCCGAAAGGAAATATTCAAGGAAAATATCTCGACCTGCTAGCTGGATATCCACAAAATAGCCTGCAAACTGTATTCCCTGCTCTGGGTCGCCATTTCTGTAGCGGATCTCTCTCCGAAATTCGAGGTATTCCAGTCTTAGCTCGTGTAAATGTGGGTTCCGATTAGCAGAGAAACGGTCGCCAATACGGGAAACAGTGTGAAAGCCATGCTTCTCCATCTCACCGTGTAGATCGCGAAGCTCTTGCTCTCGAGCTAAAAGCTCTCTAGCTGTTGCCACAGCTACTTCTGGGTGCATGCTTTTGGCTAGAAGCTCTGTAACTCTTGTGGCTATCTTGCCATGTTCAGTGGGATGCTTATTACCTATATTCTGTACTGATTCCGCTAATTCTGCCAATGCATTACTCCCGAAAGCCTGTACAAGCTGTTCTGGATCAGTAAAATTCTGTCTTGCCTTGTATAAGATTGGGTCGTCAGGTACATGGAGTCTTGAGAGTGCATTGACCAGCGAGTTGCTTTCGCGTGGATGGAATTGAGACAAAAATTTTTTCTTGGTGAGGTTGGTTTCTTCAATGCCTAGAGATCCAGGTTTGGTTATCCGGACAAGCTGCGAATATATTTGGTGGGATAAGGATAATCCTGCTAAAACAATCGATATTGTTCTTGCGGTTATACGAAGACCAATTAGCTTTGGCACCTGGTCGTATATGCCTTGGTTGCCTATGGCAGAAGCTATGGTTATGGGCTTCTTCAGTGCTTGATTGGGATCGAAACCCACAAGAGGCTTGCCGATGTTTCTCAGGTCTGATGTGAGTGCCGTATACTCTAAATTCCTAAGTTTTACGCCATTAAATGGCAATATCGCTCTACCGTCCCTTCCTGGCTCATATGTTGTATGTCTGCTTACTACTTCGGTAAATATCTCATATATTTTGGCCACACTCCGCCAATTTAATGTCTGCCATGCTCCAATTAGCGTATTGTGCAGCCCGATAGCCAGATTCATTGGCATATCGTAGTCTGCAAGTAGCTGTTCAAAATAATCTTCAAGCAACTTTGTATATAGTCGCTCAAGTGCTGTGTGGACGCGTTCAAATTGCTCTTCTCTTCTCACACTGCTTGGCGTAATGTATCGGGTCATCTTTTGAAGTAGATCGGTCTGGACTTGTGTGGGCAGCCTATCTGCCGGTATGACTACATGTGTGAGATCTGGCCTCTGTTCGACAATATCATAGATAATTGCAATATACTGTTCGAGCTGCGAGTCTTCAGGATTTGTATCGGTGCTTTCGGCAAGTGCTATATGGATTAGCTCCTGGAATAGTTGTTCTGGATCCGCGAGGTAATCTGTGAAAATGTCTCCTTGGAGCTGTGCAAATTGGGCATCATCATGTTCTCCGAGGTCTTCGCCTTTTTCGAGCTTGAATAGCAGGTCTGCGTATCTATCAAGGGTATCTTGGAAATGTATTCGGTCATAGCTGTCAGGTAGCTCTGCTTTGCTCATACTGTATTAGTATATAAGCCTGGTAGTTTATCTATTGGGGTATTATACCACCATCGATTGGCTCAATAAGATTTGTTCCAAATTTTAGGACGAACCAGTTAGTGATTTATGTTACTATGGGGTATAATCTGCGCATGGATATACATTTACATGAAGCGATCGGCCTGGCATTCCAAAAGCCTGAAAAGCCTCCTGCTGCTGATGAGGTCCATGTAGTCTGGGATCCTTACAGCACAGAAGTTGTATCACAAGTCGATCCTCGTGAAGCTTCCGCGAGCGTATTTGAAAAGTACCGCGAGGCTCAGCAAGGGCCAATTTATCATCGGGTCTCGCTAGATGGCACTTCAGCAACAGTTTACGCTTCGGCTTATCCACAGGAGATGCCCGAAGGTGTCGTATTTGTTAATAATTATGCTGATTACCGTGAGGTTGTGATCTCAGAGGCAGTGAGGCGGGCCAGACTTAGAGACATAGGTAAAGAAGTTGAGCTAAATGTAGTCCTTATCGAACTTATGGATGGATACCGTGAGATTTCGCGAGCAAGAGAATGGCTGCTGCACGGGGATATTTCAGGTGTAGATGTTTTTAAATCAATATGTAAGCTTGTTTCAGATCGAGGATCCTCACTAAATGCCCTACTTAATGTTGTGGATCCTGAGTATTCTCGCAGCAATGAGGGTAATGAGGTGTTGCAGCTTCTATTTGACGTACCAAACCTGATCGAAAGCTACAATTTAGCAGTTGCCGTTGGTGATCAAACCTCGCCAGACCTGTATGAAGCGGTGCTTAAATTAACCCAGTTTGTAACAAGCCATACTTCAAGAATAATGGAGTCACTTGGGATTCCATACTTTGCAGTACTAGCTCTAGATGGCGCTGCTCGAAAAGATTTTAGCGAGATTCCATTGAGAGATTTATATAAGCAGATTGCTGAATGTAAGAAAATACATCAGCCGACTATCGAGCAGGCAGAATCGTTGTTTGTGCCTATTGCAAAGAGTATATTTAGGGGCGGTATGCGACCTCTTGCCGACCTTTACGTTAACTCTGTTCTTTGTGAGGTGAAGCTGCATGATCTGTTTAGTGATAGAGTGAGAAATTACAATAAAATGAATGGTGTGAAGGAGGGTCAAGTAGTTGATACAAAGTTTATGCAGTTTGAGTTTAGCAGTGATGAAGTTGATTTAATTCTACAAAGTAGCGGAATCGACCTGCGCGAGCTTCTGGATCGCGGAGTGTTTCTTGATGTAAGCCGTAGTAAGCGAGATGAGTGGGAGCGGCTTAAGGCTGAATTGGGTGAGAATCTGGCAGGTGCAGTTAAGATTTTCCAAGAGAGATCCTGGGTGATGGTAGATAGGATGGGTCTAGGGATTGCCGGCAGTGGTAATTACTATAGAAGTGAAATTTTGATCGCTTTTGACAATGTTAATATGTCCGTTAGTCGGCTTTTGGAATGTGCAGATGAAAATGGCAGACTGACGAAGGTATCGTACAGAAATATTGAGTTATTGATATTAAATTTGCGCAAACTGAGGAAGGCAATCCTTATGTAGAGCTGTTTCTTCTTTGTTGCTCAGACCCGATCGGGTCTGAGCAACAAAGGTCGAAGCTCGAAAGGGCTGATTTACACAGGTTCGACCTAATTCCTCTCCGCCAACCACTCCTCAAGCGTTTTCCCACTCGCCCTCCACTCCGCCGCATTTGCCACACCGATGTACCGATAATGCCAGCTCTCATAAGCATACCGCGTAATCTCCTCTGCCCCTTGCGGATAGGCAATCACAAAGCCATACTCCCATGCATGATTCCCCAACCATGCTGCTGCGGCCGTATCATGAAAAACCGCCCCGATCTGGTCGCCTACCTCGCTGCTGCTGAAATCCACTGCCGTCCCTAGCTGATGCTGGCTATGCCCTGCCCTGGCCGAAACCTGGTCGGCGGCGTCAACACTCCCTCCGTTGTAATTTACCCAGTACTGATATGTTGATTGCTGGGTGGCATAAGAGCGGTAAGCCGATTTGATCGACATGTCGAGACCGGCAGCTTGAGCTGCATTTGCTAGGTTGCGCAGGTCATTTATCACTATTGAGCGCAGGTAAAAAGTGCTAGTAAGACGAATATTTAAATTTGGCTGCTGAGCTAGATTCACTAGATCGGATGGCGCGTAGGTTGAAGGAAGCTGATACTGCTTGTTAACTAGCACGAGTAGATCGTCTCCAGAGCGAGTGGTCGCCAGTGTAGGAGTTGGGTAGCTCCACCAATTTGCTGTTGGCTCCGGTGCAGGATCTGGTGCAGTTTCCAGCCCGGGTTCCGGCGATGGTGTCGGACTTGGGAGTGGTGATGGTTCTGGCGACGGCTCTTCGGTCTGCTCCTCTTCAATCTGCTCGTCTAATTCTTCCTCCTCCGGTTTGGTGTCTTCATCAGCCTCATCTGCTGGATCTTGAGTCACTATCTCCTCTGCTGGCTTATCCCCTCTAGTAGTAAATATGTAGATGGTGGTGGCTGTGAAAGTAATGAGAACGAATAAAATTGCCGCACAAACTGCAAAATACTTGCCTCTCGACCATCCTTTAGGATTTAACCTCTCTTTTAATGAAACCTGAGTCTTCTGATCCATCGGCTGATTCCTGTTAATTGGTCCTATGTGCATATCGGAATATCCTAATAGGAGAATCCCAGATAAGCTTGCAGGTATAAAGGATCAGATCGCCCGAGTAATCCTCTATTTGAGTTGTCTCTCCAGCGGCATAGATTTCATATTCGTACCTCCTCTGGTTCCAGATAATTTCAATCTTATCTCCTACCTGGGTATCGGGCAGGCTGTAGAACGACATGGTCTTACGCTGCTCAGCATTCCAACCAACTGCCCCCCACCTGTGCGAAGCTATAATGACAGGAAAAAATGGCGTCTCCTGATAGTTTGGCAATCCGAAATTGTAAACTCTCCACGGCCCTTCATTTAGTGCCGCTGTGCTATCGTCGCTTTCCTGTATCTCAGCGTCAACGCCAATCTTGCTTATTATTATTCGGTTCTCTTTTGGCAATGTCGGGTCGTATGGAGGCAGAGGTCTAATCGCTGGTGGGTCTCTAGTCTCATCGACATGCTTCTCACGAATTTCTTCGAGCCGGTTTTTATCCTCTTCAAGCTGGCCAGTGAGCGCGCTCACTTCATTATCGGTGGCTTGCGGGAAGAGTCTGTAAGCGACCGCTGGAACGACCGGTGTGAGTATTAGCACAGCGGCCACGATCCAGAGGGCTACCCCTAATCCGATGTAGATATTTAAGATGTTGTTTAGTTTTCTTTTCTTGCTTGATTTCATAGCTGGTTAATTATATCAAACGTCGGGGTCAGACCGTAGTCACTCAGACCTTTATTGCTCAGACCCGATCGGGTCTGAGCAATAAAGGGATCTGGCTTTATACCAGTGTTTTTGATACGATACAGATACAGAGATTAAATTTGGTATGGCATATCTATGGGCAAGGTAAAAGGCACAGATGTTGGGATCGTTTTAGGGGTTGTTGTATTCTTTATCCTGCTGGGGACTTTTGTGTACCCGATACTTGAAGGTTGGACATATATCCAGTCGTTTTATTTCTCCGTAACTACACTTGCGACCGTTGGGTATGGAGATCTCCATCCAACTACTGAGGTTTCAAGGATTTTTACCACTTTCTATATACTGATCGGCGTGACAATGGCGGTATCATCATTCAGCTTCTTAGGGTCGAGAAGGCTGGATAGGCGGGTGGAGAAAAAAGTCAGGAAAAAGCAGGTTTGAGTGCAATTGCTCAGACCCGTTCGGGTCTGAGCAAGCTAATAATCTAAACCCCGAGTCGCCTCGTTTTCAATTCTGGCCTGGACTTGTGCAAGTAGTCGTGAAGGCCGTTTTATCGATCGAAGATGAGTTGCGAAATTTTCAGATTGAACAAATTTCAAATAATGACTTCGGCTCTTAAAGTATTCAAGCACGTAATCTGTACGCAGATGTTCATTTGGGCTATTTGCGGAAAGATAATTCTCAAGTGAAGAGCATTTATAATTAATGTAGCTCTTGGATGATTTATCAGTACTGAAGGTAAGCTTCTTTAGTGGGTTTCGGTGAATGTATCGGCTCATGTAAATCAGGTCTACTCCCTCTTCGACAACTCTATGTCTGTATCGTCCCTGGCATAGATGTCCGACAGTGTTATATTTTTTATTGAAATAAATCGCGGAGGCAGAGCCAAATCCTCGCATGAGCTTCACAAACTTATCAACTTCGTTAATCCTAACAAGAAAATGGTAGTGGTTTGGCATGAAACAAAAGGCGAGAAGTTCTTGCTCAAACTTCATGAAAAAATACCACATCAACTCGAGGTATCTTTTGTAATCCTCTTGGCTTGGAGCGATTAGCTGTTTTCTATTACCTCGATTATATATGTGGTAATAGGCTCCTTTTTGTAGCTGACGGTTGTCTCGATGTTTGCCTATGTCCTATTTATACAGGATGATCATTAAAAATTTCTGAAATTTTCCAGTTGCTCAGACCCGCACGGGTCTGAGCAACTCGGGTCTGCCCTAAAACTCCGTCCTCACCCTCTCCCCTCTCTTTACCCTTGGATCGCTGACTGCCGCACTTCTCCAAGCAAGACTGTAGAGATTCTTCACACAGTAGGCAATCTCTTTATCCTCTACTACAAGCGCATACGGTGCCTCCTTGTTAAAAGATACGAAAATCACTTTGTTGCCGTAGACCATAAAATCCGTTTCTGTAGGCCTATCCCCTACATCCACCAGTAGCTGTAGATTTTTCTCTGAGCCCCATTTAGCTGCGTACTCCTCATCTCCGGCTGTCAAAATCTCCTTCGACTTAATCTTTGAGGCAAAGAATCGCTTAAAATAGCTATCGAAGAATCCACCGTCTACCACACCCTTGTAATCCTCTGTCAGACACTGAATCCATACCTCTTCGCCTAATTTCTCGGCTTCAAAGCTCATCTCATATGCCTGCTTGATCCCATCTGCACCTTCCAGGTAGGTCAGGCGTGGCTTATTTTCGCCTTTGCGCATAAATAATTGAATGCTGTCCATTTTTTCATTTAATTCTGAACTTAAGTTCTGAATCTCTTTCGACTTCCTTTCCAGAAGCTCACCTAGAAATTCAGGTTCAGCCGGCACATAGTTCTTTTTCCCATGTTTTAATGATTTTTTTAGAATCCCCAAGGCTACAAGCTCCTCCACAAATGGATAGGCTGTAGTCCTCGGTATACCGGCTCTTTCAGCTAGGTTGGTGATCGACGTCTCGCCCCACTCTAAGCTGGCTACATAAATTTTTGCATGCTCTTCATCGAGGCCTAAGCCTCTAAATATATTGGATATATCCATAGCTATTGTCGATTAATTAATCGCGGCATAATTATAGGCCGAAAGAAGTGTTATATTCAAGGGTTTTGTAACGCTTTGTGGCGACGTAATAGTCGTCGCAGTTGCTTGCGACGTCGTATTCCGCAGTCACATGTTACTTTTACTTGCTTCACGCGTTTAAATCTCTATGAAAATAGCAAGAATCTTAACAGCGGGAGCAGCAGTTGCTTCACTTGTTGCCTGTAATGAAAACCAAACACCAGCACAAGCTACCCAAGTGCCCACTTCGTCAATACCTGAGAATGAAGGCTACATAGTTATACCTGGAAACATTGAGGAAAGAGTACCATTTACTTGTGAAGTGGCAATATCTTTAATAAATGATGCTACCAATGAAGACGCAAACTTCGCAGCTGCAACTGCAGCTACAGATATCCGAAATCTATATGTATCGGGCGGACTTGTCGAATATGACCCCGCAGCTGTACCGCCACAAACCAATTCTGTTGTCACAAGAGCTTTGAATGATAAATTTATTATTCAATACATAAGCGATATTGAGAGGCGTGGCACTGTGCAAGGAAAAACCTTCCCTGCGATCGGGCTGAATGGCGAATTTGTAGTTATGGTTAATCTAGATTTTAACTACTCTGGGGCAGTAGCTGGCATAATTGCCGATCACGAGTCGGTTCATGTGAGACAGTTTATTAATATCTTTATGTATCTATTTGACCAGGGATACAGCGACCAAGAGATTGCAGATATTATCCGCTCAATCGATACGATGATTACACAGAGTGATATAGAAGCACCTGCTTGGTTTAGCACTTGCAGACTTGTCAGTATCTCTAAGGATCTTGACCCAGGCTTTGGCGAATTCTACGAGATGCTTTATTACAGTGATCCAAATGGAGGACTCCAGAATCTGTGTGGTAAATTTACTGAAATATACGGAACGCCTGATCAGGTACCTTTTCAGTATGGTGTAGACCCTGCTAGGGACAGCTTGTTCCGTGGGGCTACGAATGATTATCTTCTCTACAAAGGCATTAAAGTTAATGGTAGCAACAAACAAAGCGGAGTGTATGCCTATACTGGTAGAAATAGGGCTAATCATGCAAGGTATGGTCATCGACCTCCGCCGTATACGCATAATAATTGGAGAAATCATAGACCGGACCGTGGTGCTTACCGTGGGAGATAGCTGTGCAGATTTCTTATCTGAATACTTATCACCTAAAGTATAAAACCATGCTCAACATTGCCCGCCTCAAACTGCTCACAGCAAGTAAGAACTGATGGCTACAGAATCGCCATCGCCGCAACCATATCGTCACCCTTCATGCTCATCACCTTCACGCCCGAAGTCTGACGACCCAGCGTTGGGATGCTCTCAATCGAGGAGCGAATAACAACACCGCTCTCCGAGATGATCACGATCTCGCGATTCGGATGGTCCATAACGCGAGCAACAGCAACACGACCAGTCTTATTGGTCACTCTGAATGTAAAGACACCAGAGCCTCCCCTACCCTGCAACGGATAATCACTAAGCTTGGTCATCTTGCCATAGCCATACTCAGAAAGTGTAAATAGCTGGTTCTCGTCATCACGTACTGCGTTCATAGAGACGATCTCGTCTTCTCCTGATTTGAAGCGGATTCCTGTAACACCTCGTGTGGCACGTCCAGTCGGTCTCACATCCTCCTCATGGAAGCGAATTGATCGCCCCTCGCGAGTTACCAAGATGATATGCTCGTCACCTGTAGTTGCTTTGACCCATTCGAGCTCGTCGTCGCCGTCGAGGTTGATCGAGATCAATCCATTGGTGCGGATCTTGTCGAAATCGGATATCTCAGTCTTCTTCACTACACCCTTCTTGGTGGCCATGAATAGATATTTGAACTCTCTTGGGGTCACTACCTTCTTCTCGTCTTGATCCTCCTGGATCTCGTCCTCGCCCATCACGCCACCCTTGCCTTTGGTCAATACGCTGGTTACCAATTCGCCTTGGTCCAAAGCTACTAGGTTTACCAATGGTAGACCTTTGGCTGTGCGGCTAAATTCCGGTACTTCATGTACTTTCGTCTGGAATACTTTACCTTTGTTGGTAAATAACAGCAGGTCGTCGTGAGCCATACATGAGAATGCATGCTTAATATAGTCGCCCTCTTTGACTGAGGCGCCTGCGACACCCTTGCCTCCTCGCTTCTGAGTGCGGTATGTGTCTGGGCGAAGTCGCTTGATATAGCCCTCATGGCTAATTGTTACAAACGATTCTTCGTTGGCGACTAGATCCTCCTCTGAGAATTCTCCCGCTTTTCCTTTTACCACTTTGGTTCGGCGATCGTCACCATATTTCTCAACTAGCTCTTTGAGGTCGCTGTCGATTACCTTCAGTACCTCATCCTCAGATGACAATATCTTGTTGTACTCTTTAATCTTCTCTGAGAGGGTTTTAAATTCGTCCTGCAGCTTCTCGCGCTCGAGTGCAGCCAATTTCTTTAGCTGCATGTCCAGGATCGCTTGAGCTTGCACATCGGTGAATTCAAATTTCTCGATCAAGTTGGTCTTGGCCTCTTCTTGCTCCTTAGATTCACGTATCGTTGAGATAATTTCATCCAGTATGTCTAAAGCCTTCAGCAACCCTTCCAATATATGCCCTCGATATCGTGCTTGAGCCAAGTCGAATTCATATCGACGAATAGTTACAGTGAGTCTGAAGTCTAAGAACAATTCCAACATCCTCTTCAACGAGAGCGTCTGTGGCTCCTGCTCTACCAGCGAGATCATATTGGCATTGAAAGCCATCTGCATCTGGGTATATTTGTAAAGCTTGTTCAAGACTGTCTTTGGCTGTGCATCTTTCTTCAGGATGATGACGATACGCATACCCTCGGTTGTGGTCTCGTCGCGAATGTCCGAGATACCGGTTATCTTCTTCTCTTTCACCAGATCTGCGATCTTGGTGATCAACATTGCCTTATTTACCTGATATGGGATCTCTGTAATGATAATCTCCATCTTTCCCTTCTTGCCATCCTCGATCTTGGCTGCCGCTCTCATCAATACTCGACCTCGCCCAGTAGAGTAAGCGCTCAGGATCTCTTTCTGGTCATAGATGGTGCCTCCGAGTGGGAAGTCAGGCCCTGGGATGATTTCGATAAGCTGATCTGGAGTGATCTCTGATTCAAATTTAGGGTAAAGAGTTACCTGCTGATCACCGTTTGAAGGTGTCTCGTTGAGCTGCGCCTCAATCTCGGCTACCTTCTCTTCATAGTTGAGCTCATGCTCGAGTACATAGTTCTCTATATAGCTTGCCGGCTTTGAATTCAATGTCTTCGGGATGCTCTCCTGCTTCTCGCGGTTTAGTCTCAGCTCATTGTAGATTGCCTTACCCTCCCATGTGCTTCCCTGCTTGATCATCTCTCTCAATGCTGCCACTACCTCTGTCAGGTTGTGTGGAGGGATCTTAGTTGCCATACCGACAGCGATACCATCGCTACCATTGCATAGCAGGTTCGGGAAAACTGTTGGAAGTACTGTTGGTTCAAGCTTAGTACCATCATAGTTCGGGATGAATGTAACCGTGCCTTTATCGAGATCCTGCAGCATCATGCCGGTAATCTTCGACATCCTGGCCTCTGTGTAACGCATAGCAGCTGGTGGATCTCCGTCTACCGAGCCGAAGTTACCCTGTCCATCTACTAGCGGATATCTAGTACTAAAGTCTTGCGCAAGCTTCACCATCGTTGGGTATACGATCGACTCACCGTGTGGGTGGTAGTTACCTGAAGTATCACCGGCGATCTTTGCAGACTTCCTGTAATGTGCTGTCGGTGTGAGGTTAAGGTCGTTCATGGCTACGAGCACTCTTCTCTGTGATGGCTTCAAGCCATCTTTTGATTCAGGGAGCGCACGCGCAACTATGACCGACATTGAGTAGTCGAGATAGTTGTTCTTCATCTCGCGGACGATTGATTGCTGGACTACCTCACCTGGGTTGAATGTAGGTGTGAAATCGAGATCCTCATCTCCACCGCCTCCAATTGTAGGCTCTAATGGGTCGCCATCTGGGTTAACCTGCTGGTCTGCTACATCTTCGGTCTGGCTGTTATCGGCTGCCTCGGTGGCGGTTTCTTCGGCTCGTTTTAACAACTCGTCCTTCACTGTATCCTTTTCTAGACTCTTCTTTTCGGGCTTTGGTGTTGCTGTTTTTTTCTCTTTCTTCTCTGCCATGTTTTGCTGTATAAAATGAGGTTTTTGCTTTATCTAAATGGTTTTTGTCTGGTCGAGGTCTATCATACTATAAATTTATGGGCTTGTGAAATCTGTTGCAGAAGTGCTTCCGGAAATGTAGAATCACCTTATAGGCTTCGATTGATTAGGTAAAAGCAATGCCAACTGTTGAAATTATAACCACCAGATCTGATAGTGCTGATCAAGTTAACCTCTTGAAAACTCTTCCCGAATATTATCAGGAACTTGGATTGGTTCTTCATGAGAAAGCCCCAGGCTACCTATCTACTCTAATAACGCACTCTCAGAATCTGATGAAGGAACTCCCTGATGGAGTCTTCGTACCTATGTATTGGTGTGGGACGAATGATGATGGCCAGTCTGTTTTGTCTAGACTGGCCGTGGGTAAAAACTCCTTGCGTATAGAAATTCCAGACCACTACGCCCTACCTACTTATCAAGAATCGTTTGTTACTTATGTAAGCGGAAGTTTTGAGCAATTCACGAGAGAGCTGGCAAACCAGTATAGCGAATCTATGCAGTATGTGATTAAGGTAGTTAGGGCCGCTCAAAGTGATTTCGTGTCAGCGCCGGGAGCGGAATTTAATATTACAAGCACATTTTTAGATGGGTTTATAGGTACACTCCCTGCAGAGCTAAGGCCTTCCGTTGAAGTACTTAATTCAAGCGATGTCGAGCCGAGCCAACTATTCTCATTTTATGCTGCCGCAATTATCACTGGTGTACCAAGTATAATGAATCTTATGTACCGCGCATATGTTGATTTTGGGTCAAAGGCCAATGCCTACACAATGCACATCAGGCCTGATGTCTATCCAATAGGAGTACCGAACAAGGAGGAAGACCTTGTAATAGACATGGTAACATCAATAATTACAGAAAATTTTAATATGTCTGCTGTAAAAGAAAATGAACCTGTTTATCGGATTCTTCTTAGGGCAGCTGATGTGTTTAGTGTTTTCGTAGAAATACTTAAGCTGCCCTATTCGGAGAAGTCAGCTTGATCCGAGCAGTTAATTCGGCTACATTCCGCTACTCTTCAGCCTCTGCAAACGCCTGACCCAGAAGCCTAGCCCTTACTAGTCCAAGCCATACAAAGCCAGCCGCTTGTGCGATCCATCCAATAAGACAGAAAGTAAGCACGAAACTCACAATGCCTGTGATTATTGAGGCCACATACGTGATCAGCTCTGATAAGCCGAAGTTCTTCCAGTTAAGCTTTGATATTCGATACACCTTCTTCAGATCCCAAGCGGCGGTAACGGAGTTATATTTCAGATATTGGTAAGTTGTTGTTGGCATTACAAAAAATGTAAGCACGAATGATACCGCGATCATTGCAAGCACAAGTAGTCCAGCGAAAATCATCATCACTACTCCAATAGGAATGCTGCCGCCATCTGTAAATGAGACTACTGCACCAAAAAAGAAGATTGCCAATGCAATTACCCAGGCCAATGTTAGCCCTATATAGTAAGGCAATCTCGCAAGCCATAGCTTAAGCCCATCGAGCATTTTATGACCGATCTCTACATGCTCTGGAAGTGTATCTCTGTTGCCTGCCATTACACTTCTAGTAGCTTCAAGTGTATAACCGCTGATGTACAGCATTAATGGTAATGATGCCAGCGAAAACAGCAGTGCGACTCCGATTAGCCCCATGTAGATTAGTAAATATGTAAAATCGTCGGCTGTATCACTGAATTCAGATAATACATCTAGTATATTTGAGCTAAACCTGATCAGGCTGCTGATTAGATAAACGACCGCCAATGGTGCAGTGATCATCACTAGCTTCCTCACCCATTCTTTGTCGAGCGTTGGGTATTTAAAAACTTCGACCACATCGAATTTCATCATGTGTGTAATGGTAATAAATGAATTGGCTGATTATAACACGGTCAGACCCGAAGTGCTCAGACCCGACCGGGTCTGAGCGACAATGATAAAGCCTTTAACTAAAGGGAAAAGTAATTTCGAAATTGATTAAGAGTCTGAAACTACACGTCCAATGTAGCCATGCGAGCATTTGTCTGAATGAATCGGCGTCGAGGTGGAACCTCGTCGCCCATCAGCACTTCGAACACCTTCTCTGCCTCTTCCATGTCCTCGATGCTAACTCTCTTTAATACTCTGGTTTCTTTATTCATTGTGGTTTCGGCAAGCTGGTCTGGATTCATCTCACCTAGCCCTTTAAAGCGGTTGATCACTGGTGTTTTGCCAGCCGCTTTTGCTTTGGCTACGAACTTATCTTTTTCAGCATCGTTAATGAAGTAGTACTTTTGTTTCCCAACCTCAACTTTGAACAGTGGTGGCTGTGCTACGTACACATATCCCTGCTCGATCAACGGTCTGAAGAATCTAAATAGCACTGTGAGTATAAGTGTGGTGATGTGCTGGCCATCTACATCAGCGTCAGTCATCAATATCAGCTTATGATATCTCAACTTGCTGACATCCAAAGTCTCACCAATTCCAATTCCAAGTGCTGTGATAATATCTTTGATTTCGTTGTTGGCCAAAACCCTATCCAATCTATACTTCTGGGTATTTATCACCTTACCTCTCAATGGCAATACCGCCTGAGTACCACGGTCGCGGCCCTGCTTTGCAGATCCACCAGCCGAGTCACCCTCGACCAGGAACAGTTCGCACTCCTCAGGGTTCTTACTCGAGCAATCCGCCAGCTTACCTGGCAAGCCTCCACCCTCAAGCGCGCCTTTTCGCACGACTGCATCGCGGGCGGCTTTTGCTGCTGCGCGGGCCTTGTTAGACAAAATAGCCTTGCCGATTATGGCTTTCGCTTCCGCTGGGTGCTCGTTAAAGTAAGTCGTTAAGGCATCTTTTACCACTTTTTGCACGACAGGCTTCACTTCTGGGTTGTTCAGCTTGATCTTGGTCTGGCCTTCAAATTGTGGGTCGCTTACTTTTACTGAGATAACTGCGGTCAATCCCTCGCGCACGTCGTCACCGGTCAAAGTGCCGTTCATGCCCTTGAGCATTTCGTTTGCTCCGGCATAATCATTGATTGCCTTCGTAAGTGCGGCACGGAAGCCTGCCAGGTGTGTACCACCCTCAGGGTTGATAATGTTGTTGGCGTAGCATTTTACATTCTCGTCGAGTGAGTTGTTGTACTGGATTGCGGTCTCGACAAGTACATTTTGATCCTCCCCTTTTGCATAGAATACTTCACCCACTGCCTTCTCATCCATATTCATGAACTGAACGAATGACTCAACACCATTTTCGAAATATAGCTCGAAGATCTTTGGTGGCTGACCCTCCTCTACTCGCTGGTCAATCAGTGTGAATCTAAGTCCAGCCGTCAGATATGCAAATTCACGGCAGATCTTGGTAATCATATTGTTATCCCACTCGACAGTGTCAAAGATCGTCTCGTCAGGATAAAACAGATGTGTGGTTCCTGACTTATCTGTCTTGCCTAGTTCTTTAACCTCGGTTTTCTTCTTTCCTTGTGAATACTCTTGTGCGTAAATCTTGCCATCCTTATAAACAGTAGTGACCATCTTGCTAGATAGCGCATTGGTACACTTGATACCCACACCGTGCAAACCACCCGATACTTTATATGCACCACCACCGAACTTACCGCCAGCATGCAGGTTAGTCATGATAGTCTCAAGGGCTGATACTTTGGTCTGCTGGTGGAAGTCGACAGGCATACCTCGTCCGTTGTCAGATACTTCCATACCGCCATCCTTCTGAACCGTCACAATTACGTGATTACAGAATCCGGCAATCGCTTCGTCTACGGTGTTGTCAATGACTTCTTTGAAGATATGGTGTAAGCCAGCTTTGTCTGTAGAACCGATGTACATAGCCGGTCGCTTGCGGACAGCCTCTAATCCTTGGAGCACCTCAATCTTGGAGGCGTCGTATTTTTCGTTGTTTGTTGGTTTTGGTGTCTTTGGCATAACGCTAGGTATCTTAGACTAGAGGGCGTCGGAATTCAAGGGGAGGTGGATATAGAATGGGGCGTCCCAGAACTGGGACGCCCTTGTTGGGTCTGCCCTGAATTGCTCAGACCCGATCGGGTCTGAGCAATTAATCTCCGATGTGAGCAATTAATCTCCGATGTTATAATTCATTAAGTAAAATTAATAATTAACCCAAGATGCAGATCTATACGATCTTTACCGTCATAATATTGGCAATACTCTTTCTCCTCTCCGCAGCGCTTTTCATGCGGAAAAAACTTTTCTCGGTGATGTCGGTTGGGCTAAAAGTGCTTTATGCCTTAGGAATTATAGGTGTTGTTACAGCCTTGCTACTACCACAAATATATACATGGACCTCCGATAAACTGCTCCAGGCATCTGGTGTACACGACAGAATTGTAGAACTGGATGAGCAATTCGTTTTTCTAAATATCGTGAAGGATTCTGTGGGCAATGTTGACGATATTACAGATCGACTGTCCGATTTCCTTAACAATTTACGAGACTCTGATAGCGATGACGATGCCAGCAGTCAGGAGGATGAAGCTACTGAGTCTGAGAGCGAAGGCTACTTTACCGAGAACCTATACCCTATTTTTGTGGACATCCTTGCCGGCTTTTTGCGGCTTATTGCATTAATCATGTCTATGGTTCTGGTTGTGCTGGTTGTGTATGTAAGTTACGGCATGAGCGGTGCTACAGATGCTGCCCGACTCGAGGCGAAAGTGGCATCGTTAGAAGCCAAACTTTCCAAGCTCGAGGATGAGTTGGAATCAAAAGTCTAGACTGGCGCCTCAATCGGCCCATTTTGCTTAGTGGCGCACCATGTTGACACTAATTATCCCGTTGTAGTAGAATAAAGAGGACTTAATGAGTTGGCGCTAGCTACACTACAAGTCACTCTTGAGAAATGACGTCGTATAGGTACGCCGTTTTCAAGGTGCGTTAAGTAGGCGGGCGAGTCAGTCGGTTCATTAGGTAGGGTAACTTTTAATAGATCTCCAAATGGAAAAAGCAGTAACAGACTTTTTAGGAAAGCTCGGTATTTCCGATACTGAGGCCCAGTTGTACGTGGACCTTCTCGAATTAGGCCCCTCCTCTATCGCCGAATTGACCCGCAAATCAACGATCCCTCGTACGACTGTTCGTGAGAATGTTGAGCGACTAATCCAGAAAGGCTTGGTGAGTCAGACCTTCAAAGGCGCTCGCAAGAAGCTTGTAGCCGAGGAGCCAAATAAAGCGAAACTGCTTTTGATGGATAGGAAGTTGGATCTGGAGAATCAGCAGAGGAATTTGGATGATTTGGAGAATAAGTTTGAGGGGTTTGTTAATGCACTCTATGAGTTTATACCAGGTCAGGCAACCGATTCGAATGTTGTGATTAAATATTTTGAAGGTAAGAGAGAGGTATGGCCAGTTTACGATGAGATATTGAAGGCAGACACAGTTTATTCTTTTGCTGACCTATCAAGGTATTATGAAGTATACCCAGACAGCATGGATCTGTGGGTAAAGGCTTTTGATGAAAACAAACGGAGAGAGTACTGGGATATTCTCGTCGGATCCTCAAAAGATAAAGAGGTGACTACATCACAGGCGATTGATAGGTATCATGTCAAACTTTTGCCTTCAGCTAAGAAAGATGACGGAATCTACTTCGCAGATATTATAGTTTTTGATCAAAAGGTTGCGATTATCGACTTGGGAGATAAGATTCCTAGAGCAACTGTAATTGAGTCGCCACACATCGCAGGAAGTATAAAAATGCTCCACAAGTATTTGTGGGACATTATGGACTAGTAGATCCTAGTAAGTGTCTTTCTTCGCACACTCCGGATGTGCGTATATGTGCCCTCTATTCGTTAGGGCTAGCGACTGAGAAATCCTTGGGAAGTTATTATCGTATAGATATGTTTTAGTTGTAAACTCTATTGTTGGGTCAACCTCGATTGGATATCCGTACTCTGTGAAGTATATTATAGACGCCAGTTCTTCAATCGCATAGTTTAGAAGTACTTCTATCGTATCTCTCATCTCACTGTCCGGGATGTTTCGTGATTCTTGCATCTCCTTGAGTTTTCCACCAATGCCCATCCTCATTAAGTTTCTCAAGTCACCGTGGAATGACTGGTCTGAAACAGAGAACTCCTTCAGTTGGCGAAGGATATTTTTATACTCTTCATTATCGGCGAAGTCACGGAATTGCAGAATTCTGACATTATCTGTTTGGAGGGCTGTAATTAACTTCTCGTAGCTTCGCTTCTTCTCATCAGATATATTTCTAGCCTTGGTCAGCGCTTCATCTGCATTAAGAGAATTAAAGACTTCAAAGTTGTACCTATCAGGGTCGTCCATTAGAACTATGGCAAAATTCTTAAAGACCTTGCTTCCCCATTCGATATAGTACTGCATTCTCTTTGGAGCGAAAAATTTGTGTTGAATGCTTATTCCCATAAATCCATTATATTTTCCTGGGTTCAAGAGAGCATTTGTTCCCAAAGCTGTTTGCTGTTCTATTATCATTGGTATCTGAGTGATCTCATTTTTCATGGTGGATTATACTACACTATGGGGAAGATTTCTTGTATTTCAGCACACAGTTCTCCAGTAAAAGTCTGGGGCTACTATTCGATTCTAGTCGTTTGAGCGATTCGCCTAGTAATACTATGAGTTGTGTATACTTTCCTTTAGCCTCCCAGTCTTCTTCTTCTAGACATTCAGCCAACGCTTTGTCAGTCATCTGTTTTATCAGATTTTGCGGGATAGGCTGCTCATCTGATAATTCACTTATTAAGGCAAATAGAGAAGCAATAGAGGCATTTCTTACATCTATGTCTGCAATTTGTTTATTATTTGCAAGAGATACATCAAAATTTTCGCTCTTCACATAATGCCTGACACACCTCGAAACAATCGTATCCAACACCCCACTCTCACTATCCACCAACAAAAAATACAAAGTCCGCTCACCCTGCTCCTCTAGCGCTTTCAACATCGCGTTCTGTGCCTCGAGCCGTCATATTGTGGGCATAACAGATAATTCCCAGCTGGTACTTCTCTTTAAATGGCTGAAAAATCAGCTCCTTCTGGAGCTGTTTTACATCTTCTATCTTTATAGACTCACCCTCGGTGAACTCAATAATATGTATATCAGGGTTACCGTGTAATTGGGCGAATTTCTCAAAGCTTGTGCCAAGATATTCGTTTATCTTCCCGATAAGGTATTCGCGGCGGAGGTTCACGTTTTGGTTAATTAGTAGATGTGTCATAGGGCTAAAAATTTCAGACCTTTGGTAAATTGTCCGAACTCGAAAAATGAAAATGTTAGAGGCCAACTGGTCCCTTTGCGCATTCGGCTGTCCCCAACTATCCGCGCTAAAATGTTAATAAGTTCGCACTTACATAAAATTATAGGACCCCTGTCGAGTTTAGGCGTACCTGACTCGTTTACGCCACAAGCTAAATACCCCTACCGCTTGCGGCAGTCCATTGTAGCACAGATCTGCAGATGACATTCTTTAACCATACCACCCCGCTAACTCATAGTGCGTAGCATCTCCTCGAATCCGAACTGCACTTAATGAAATCCGCAATAATTGCTCTTGTCTCAGCGTATGCATGTCGCACTATACTTACTCATAAATTATAGTTAATGAGTCGTGAAATACTAAAGTATTATAGGTTAGCTGGGTGGTTAGGCTGTACTCACTCGAAATAAATGATAATATATTGGCAGGTTGGTCTGGTGTTGCCATGGCCTGCCCACGTTCAGAAATTAATAGCTGCCCAAATGAGATAACACTCGCTTAGTCGACCATTTTCAGCAAAATCAAAAAATCACCAAGGAGCAAGCTGATGAGGTTCGCGTAGAGCTGACTCAGTCATCTAAAACTGAGGAGGCTGCCTTATTAGAGCGAAATCTAGTCACAGTAGAAGATGTCGCAAAGGCTAAGTCAGAGATGTTTAACATACCATATGTTGATCTCCGCGCTATAAATATTCAAGATAGCGTGTTCTCCGCTTTCGATATTGAGAAGCTAAAGAGATATAACGCAGTACCGTTTGAGCAGTCTGGTCACGTTATTAAAGTGGCAATGTCGGATCCGTTTGATGTGCAGGCCACTCAAGCTTTGACCCAGGTGCTGATGACAAAAGGTGGAGGGAGAATTCTAGTTCATATTGCGACTCAAGATTCAGTTGATTTTGTTCTTGACAGTCATATTGGTGGTCTGATCTCGACTGAGGTGTCAGAAGCACTTGAGGATTTTGAGGGTGGCGAAGTCACGGAATTGAAAGATGAAGATGCCGGCGCACTTGAGTCAGGCGATCTGAAAAATGCTCCTGTAGCAAGGATTGTAAACTCAATCTTGCAGTACGCAATCAAATCTGAAGCCTCAGATGTCCATATTGAGCCGCTTGAATCTAGCCTTCGTGTTCGTTTTAGAATCCACGGCGTGATGATTGAGAAGCTTACTTTGCCCCGAAATATGAAAGATTCTGTCGTTGCTCGTATTAAGATTATGTCCAACATGAAGATTGACGAGAAGCGCGTTCCTCAAGACCAGCGCCTCCAGGTGAAGTCGAATGGGAAGAGGTTTGACGTTCGTGTCTCCACGATGCCCTCAATTCATGGTGAGAAGGTGGTTATGCGTCTGCTTGATGGGTCGCAAGGTGTGCCGGCATTGGAGACATCCGGGCTTCGCGGCGGAGCATATCAGCAGATTCTCGACGGCTTGAAATTGACAAACGGAATTATTCTTATCACTGGCCCGACCGGCTCTGGTAAGACGCGTACTTTGGCGGGTGCGCTAGATAAGCTAAATACTACTGAGGTAAATATCATTACTCTTGAAGATCCTGTCGAGATCCGTATTCCTGGCATCACCCAGATCCAGGTTAACAAACAGGTTGGCCTCACCTTTGCTGTTGGTCTTCGATCTATCTTGCGTCAGGACCCAGATATCGTAATGGTTGGTGAGATCCGTGATCAGGAGACTGCAGAGTTGGCGGTTGAGGCTTCGTTGACTGGCCACCTGGTTTTAGCAACTTTGCACACAAATAGCGCTGCAGCTGCTATCCCTCGATTGATTGATATGGGTATTCAAGACTATTTGCTAGCTTCAGCTCTGAGAATCGCAGCGGCACAGCGTCTTCCAAGGCGTATCTGCAATGATTGTATGGAGGCATACCCTGCTTCTGAGGCAGATGTTGCGAACATTAAAGAGGTATTCGGCAGCATAAAAGGTTTTGATGTTTATGAGTATCTGAAGAAGCTTGCAGCCAGTGCGGGACAGCCTGGTCAGCCTGAGCACCTTGCCAAGCTGAAGGCTCCTGATGTAGATGCAAATGGTGCCCCGCAATTTTACCTGTATCGCGGTAAAGGTTGCAGCAAGTGTGGAGGTTCCGGCTATAAAGGGCGTATTGCTATCTTCGAAGTAATGACAGTAGATGGTGAGATCTCTGAGATTATCAAGAACGATCCATCGGACGCAGCGATTCAGAAGGCGGCTGTTGAAAAAGGCATGATTACAATGATTCAGGATGGGTATCTGAAGGCACTCGAGGGGATAACGACTCCAGAGGAGGTACTCAGAGTCTCGAGGGAGTAATTCTGTCCCGATCTGGTTGAATTGTTTAAATAGTTCATCTATATTGTATTTAAGACGGTTTAGAGATTAAAAATAACTAACTGCCCAAGATGGATCTGACGAACGCTCAAGGCAACGCGAGCCCACAATCACAAAATAGTACTGGTTTAGACTTTACCTACCCGACCGTTGCCACTCCAGGTGGCAGTTCCGTTGCTCAACCCGCAGCTACTCCAACAGCTTCTCAGCTTTCTGCAAATCAGCCTGCTGTGTCTCTTAACTCACCTATCTCGAGCGATATGGCTGATAATGCAGATGCATCAGCACAGGGTCTAGATACACCGATGCCGGCCAGCTCCCCGCCTCCATTCAAAGACGATGAATCGAAAAAAGAGGCCTTGGACATGCTGAAAAGTGCAACCAACTCGATGGATTTTCAGCCAGTTGAAGATAGTGACGAAGGCTCCACAAAGAGCGCAGAGCCAGCGAATTTCTCAACTGACACAGAATCGACCACGTCAGGTGAGAGTCCATTGAAAGCTCTTGCTAAGAAGCTATCTGGCTTAAAAGATGAATTTGTTGAAGAAGTCGACAGTGAAAGTAACTCAACTGCTCTACCCTCACATCAATCCAAAGATCCAGTTTCTAATAATCCACTTGTCCCACCGGTAATACCTGAAGCACCATCCCCATATGCCAATTCAGATACAGAAGATGAAAAAGAATTAGATAACTCATTAGAACCAAACAAGATGGATCAAACCAACACATCCCCTTCACTTCCTGTCGTGAATAGCAGCGATATGCCAGAAGATTTCAACCCAGCATCCCTGAGCAGCACAGCTGCCCCAACAGTATTATCTGCGCCGATCTCTCCACCACTAGCACCTACGCCATCACCTGCCCCAACCACAGTTTCGACTGCCGACCCTCTCGCTCCTGCCAATTTAACGCCGATGGTCACCAATGAAGATAGTTCTGATCCACTCACAGGTCCTGGTCTTACCAGTACTATGAGCACACTTGATCCTTTGACTGGCGATAGCAATATGGATAAAGGAACGGATATGACTTCGGTGGTAAATAATTCGACGCCAACGGTTTCTCCAGCTCCTATGGGTGGCTTGGCTGGTATGGTTGATCCTATAACCGGCCCTGGCAGTCTAAATACTCCAGCCGCTGATCCAATTACGCCTGGTAAATTAAGCAGTGTGACCGATAGCGCAATACCGAGTAGCCCGCTCGGTGGCGATCTAAGCATGGGTATGGGTGGGTCTGTCTCGGCGTCACCAATGGAGAGTGTTAAAGCCACAGATGCTCCGGCAAAGGAAAGTCAAGCCGCCATGCCAGCGAAGGAAGTAGCAGTCACTCCCCCGTCACCAGTCATCCCGACACACGCTAATTCTGCAGATAGTTCAAAGAGTAGTTCGGTAGCAGCACCATCAGCATCGGGAGGAAGATATCCGTACACGATGGAACAGCTACTTGATCTAGTGTTTGAGAGGGATGCATCGGATCTCCATATTACAGTTGATTATCCAGTAATGCTCCGCATCGACGGTTCGTTGGTAGAGGTAAACCCAGCTATTGTTACAGAGCAACAAGCGCAAGACCTAATCCTCTCGATATTGCCAGAGCAGAAGAAAGAGCTGCTAGAAGTAAACCGTGAAGTTGACCTTGCCCACTCTCATAAGACTAATGCTCGATTCAGAATCAATGCTTACTACCAGCAGCAATCTTTGGCTGCGGCATTCCGTCTGATTCCGAACGAGATCCGCTCTATTGATGATCTTAAGCTGCCACAGATATACCACCAGATCGCCAAATTGAGGCAGGGGCTTGTGCTCGTAACAGGACCTACCGGGTCGGGTAAGAGCACTACACTTGCCGCAATTTTAAATGAGATCAATAATACACGTCCCGATCATATTATCACTATTGAGGATCCTATCGAGTATGTGTTCCCGAAGGCGAAAGCTATGGTGGATCAGCGTGAGCTTCACGATGATACCCACTCATGGGAAATTGCACTTAAAAGCGCACTTCGACAAGATCCAGATGTAATGCTTGTAGGTGAGATGCGTGACTTTGAGACAATCTCATCGGCGATCACATTAGCTGAGACCGGACACCTGGTATTTGCAACGCTCCACACCAATAGCGCTGCTCAGACAGTTGATCGTATTATTGATGTGTTCCCGGAGCACCAGCAGTCGCAGGTGCGTTCGCAGCTGTCGAATGTAATTGAGGCAGTTGTGGCTCAGAGGTTGATTCCCGTCGATAAGGGCGGTCGTACAGCAGTATCAGAGATAATGATCGCTACCCCTGCGGTGCGTAACTTGATCCGCGAGGCCAAGACTCATCAGTTGGATAATGTAATTAGGACAAGTGCAGACATTGGTATGATCTCGCTCGAGCACTCGTTAGTGAAGCTTGTGCGTGATGGCATAATTACAATGGAGAGGGCTCAAGAAAATGCTGTACATCCTGAAGAGGTGATTCGATTGATGAAGGGTGCGGCCTAGTCGCACTTGCGAAGTCGGACTTAATGAAGTCGCACTTCGCGAAGGCGGAGTTGATAGTTGTTGAATATTAAATTTAATGAAATAGCAGGAAGTGAACCAGTATAAGTACTCGGCCAGAAACAAAGAAGGTGCTGTCATCAAGGGGAAGTTAAAAGCAAGTAGTGAAAACGATGTAGCTGATTCATTGCAGGCCAAAGGGCTTATTGTTGTTGATATCAAGGAAGATGTTGGTGTGAACCTCGAGCGACTAAATGAGATAAATATCGGTGGTGTGCCGATGGCCGATAAGGTTGTCTTCATGAGGCAGCTGTCGACCATGATTTCAGCAGGCCTTCCGCTTTCGCAGGCGCTTGAGATACTTGAGGCGCAGGCGGGCAATCCGAAATTTAAGAAAGTGCTGGCTGATGTTACTGCCGATGTTAAAGGTGGTACTGCGTTAGCAGTAGCCTTTAGGAAGAGCGCAGATGTGTTTGACGATATCACTGTAAGCTTGATCGAGGCCGGTGAGGAGTCGGGGCACCTAGAAGAGATTTTGAAAAGACTTGCAACTGAGCTCGAGAATCAGAAGAAGCTAAAGGATAAAGTGAAGTCAGCATTCACCTACCCCGCTGTTATTGTTGTAGTCATCATTGCAGTTATCGCAATCATGCTGTTGGTGCTTGTGCCGGCGATGGAAGATATATATAGCGAGTTCGATGCCGAGCTTCCATGGGTAACTCAGGCGCTTGTTGCGATGAGCAATTTTGTGATCAATTTCTGGTGGCTAATAATCGTAGCTGTCGCGACAATTGGTATTTTGTCCAAGTACTACTTCGATACACCGAAGGGTCGCAAATTTAAGGACAAAGCTATGCTTCGACTCCCTGTTTTTGGGAATTTGATTAAGAAAATTCAGATAACACAGTTTACCCGTGTGTTATCGCTCCTTCTCAAGAGCGGTCTATCAATAGTGGAGGCGCTACAGCTGACTTCTAACTCGCTGAGCAACACCCTATTTAAAGAAGCTGTGCTTGAGGCGAAGAAAGAGGTCGAGAAAGGCACGCCGATGGCTACACCAATTGCAAGAAGTCAGGTATTTCCGCTGATTGTGAGTCAGATGATAGCGGTTGGTGAGGAGTCTGGGCAGATCGATATGGTTCTTGAGAAGATGGCTGAGTACTACAATTCTGAAGTTGAAGTCATTACGAATAACCTGACGACATTGTTAGAACCACTGATTTTGATAGTTATGGGTGGTGTGATAGCGTTCATAGCTCTTGGTGTTTATATGCCGATGTTCTCGCTTGTTGAGGTTATCGGTTAGTAATTGACATCACCATGAGTATGGGATAAATTTTAGGTAGCACTATTTTAATTAACTATTACTGTCCATGAATAGAAAATATAAGGGCTTCACACTAGTCGAGATGCTGATCGTTATGGGTATCCTCGCAATTCTTATGGTTTTAGGTATTACCGTTGGTAGATTCGCTATCCAGCGTGCAAACAGAATTGCTCACCAGGGTGCTGTTGACCAGATTGATCAAGCAATGCAGGCCTACTACACAGTTAATAGAAAGTATCCAAGTGACACTGAGTGCGCAAGCATGTCTACACTTATGACTGATGAAACCAACTGTCTTGGTAGCTTCGTAGAAGGTGGCTGGGATGGAGGCTCAGAAGCAACATACTACTACACATCAGATAGCATCTCACAGTCATTCTTAGTGTGTGTTTCCATTGGTGGTATTGATGATGAACTTGAAGAAGGCTTCTACTGCTCGGGTAACGCATGGGGCGAGAGCGATGCTGGTGCAGATAGCGTAACGACCAAAGATGTTGGGCCAGATGATGCTGGTGCAGCGCAGGTCACTAGCTTCCCTGTATCTCAAGATTGGGATGGGTCAGCTTGGGGATCAGGCGCATCAATCGAGTCGCGTTAGTATTTGATCATTAACCCCGCTAACTTATAGTGCGACACGCACTATAAGTTAGCGGGGTTAAGCTTAGGATAATGGTATTACTGCATATTTTAATCTTCCTTCTTGGTGCTTCATTTGCGAGCTTTTTCTGTGCTCTATGCTATCGCATCGAGAGCGAGATGAAATATCGGGATCTCCTTACGAAAGGCTCTCACTGTGAGAAATGTGGAAAGGAATTGAGGTGGTATGAGCTCGTTCCTGTGTTGTCATTTCTATTTAGCAAGGGTAAGTGCAGAAAGTGTGGGGCAAAGATAAATCCGGTGTACTTTGGTGCTGAGCTGATATTTGGTACCACAACACTACTTCTATACCTTTATGGTGTCCATCCGATTGTATATGTTTGGGCTGCTACATTAGGCTTCCTTGCAATCTATGATGCTCTATATAAAGGTGTGCCCAAGAGCATAATGCATCTCTATCTATTACTTGGTGTGGTATGGCTTGGTGTAAGGTTGGTTCAGACGCAAGATGTTACCCTCCTCTACCCCACAGTTATTGCGCTGATGATATTTGCTGCGGTTGAGCTGCTCAATAAGCGAAAAATGGTATTTGGTCGTGGGGATTCGCTGACGCTAATTTACATTGCCACGATTTCAACGACAGAGATGTTTGTCACCACAATTGTCGCAGCATTTCTTATCAGCGGTATATTTGCCCTTGTGGCACTGTTGGCAGGCTTGGTGAAGAGAAAGGGGTATATCCCATTTATCCCATTTCTTGCTGTTGGTTATCTTGCTGCACTTCTACTAGCGCAGAAAGGCGTGTCCTTCTTTGATTATATTTTTTTGCTATGGTAGATTGTGGTATGAAAACTGCTGATAAATACAAAGGATTTACTCTGATGGAGATGATAATCGTGATCGTAATCTTTATGATCCTCTTCGCGATGTCAATTTCAGCTTTCTCGGGCTTGCGCTCAACTATTGCCCTCAATGAGGCGGTTAAGAATCTAGAGCAGGACATCAGGAATGCTCAGAGAGATGCTTTACTCCTCTCGAGGGGTAAAGATGAGAAGTGGCTTTATGGTATAGGTATAGATTTTAGCGATTTCCCCCAAACTGGTGAATATAGAGTTTTCAAATGGTGCTCACAGTTCGATGATTTTGGTGATCCTAAAACGACATCGGATTTCCCAAACTACGATCCTGCGGTCGGTGACCTTGGGAGTGCCACTAACGGGAACTTCCCGCAAGGCAATTATGTTGAAAGCTGTACGCGAGGTGGAAGTACATTTTCGTCAAATAGCACATCACTAGTAGAAATGAGCGGGACAGGTATTGTGCCAATAGAATATCCAATCATGATTGGTGTCAATCAGGAGCTCACTGGGCAAGGTGGAGCACCAGCGTTCCCAGCATATGTGGTATTTGAGTCGACAACAGGCCGAGCATTTTTCTACGATAATAATGGGAGAATACTAAATTACGATGGAGATGGTGACCTCGAGTCAGACGCATTTGATTTTGAGGTCGTGCTAGCAACTGTTGATAGGGATCATAATCGGATGCTTAGGATAAGATATTCGTCTGGAAAGATAGAGCTCGACAAGGTAAGCACAGAAGACCTCGGAAAATGGGTCTTCCCAGCGGATCCAGCCAATCAGGGCGGTGGGCAAGAGCCTCCAAATGATGAAAATCCTCCGAGCGACGATATCCCTCCAAATGACGAAAGACCCCCAAACGATGACTCATCATCTGATAATGAGACTCCGCCAATAATTCCGCCACCAAATGATGATAATTCGTCGGAAGAAGAGGATAAGCCGTCTGAAGATGACGATGGTGGTAGTGGAGAGATAATTATCCCTAATATTTAATTATGTCAGCCGTCTCAATGATAAATTCAAGTTCACAGAAACGATTGCGGACTTATTCGGCACAGGGCTTTATAGAGGCCTTAATCGCCATCCTGGTGGCTGGAATAGCATGTGTAGTGTTGATGCTTGTTGCCTCAAAGACAATCTCTCAGATGAATCGAAACGAGATACACGATGAACTGACTGTCAGCGCGATTCAGGGCGGTGAAATGATGAAATTTCTCGTCGATGGGTATGTAGTTCATGAGCCACCTTCCGGGCTAGGAAACTTTCTCCCACTTAACTTTTCGGCGAATGGCACTCTGTTGGATGCTGGTAAGTGCGTAGCAATCTCTGGTGGACTTACCGATGCCGAGCTGACTTCCAAAGATACTGCCCTTTGTAACTACAACCTATTGCAGGGAGGAATCATCCCTTCTGAATGTCTTGATACTGATGAGGCAATTGTCAATCCTGACGAGCAAGGCGATATATTTCGTGTAATGTGTATTCACCCTGAATCAACAGAGAGAACCTTGGTTGTTAGATTCTTTACCGGGTTCGAGCCTGAGTGTAGAAATGAAGGTGGATACCAGTCGGTTGTTGGAAGTAACGATCAAGAGGCATCAGAGTGCATTATTTATGGATACACTTCAGCCTACTCTACTGTGCAGACAATAGAGAATGAATAATTTCGCTATAGATATGATGCAAAGAGTGAGAAGCCTAAAAGCACAAAAAAAGTATGAAGCCTTCAGTATGGTTGAGATGCTGCTTACATTGTTGATCATGGGTTTTGTGATGATTCTCGTCGGGGCGACACTTACTGCACTGATCAAGGCCTCGGCTATATCATCGGCGAGAACTCTTTCGCGAAATGAGAAGGAATTTATGTTTGACCTCCTCGAGAGATACATTGAAAACGCTGATCCAGAGGAGATCCTGGTTTACAATGTGTCTGGGAGATATATTGACGAGGATGGCTCTATAAGTGTTTCAAACCCACAGCAAGTTGCAGCTAGCTTTGAAGAGCCAGTGGAGCAAGCATCTGGCATTGGCAGCGAGATTCATGTCCGCCCGGTTGGGTCAAATAACTGGATTTGCATTGCTTTTTATCCAGGTGATATCGGTGCTACCGACCTTGGCAGCGGGTTTGCTCCAGATGTCACTACCCCATCTAATGGAGATGAGAGCATAGGGTATCTCCTCAAGGCTACCTCCGACTCGCTTGCAAACCATAAAGATTGCTTTGATCCTGCTGAGAATCTCACGTTGGAGAACGAGCTTGTTTTTCTGAACTCACGAGAAATTGATGTTGAAATCTTTGAGGTGAGCTACTTCCAGTCTCAATCGGAAAATTACACCTTTCTGATTGACCTCGGAATAGAGCCTGTAAATTGGGTCGGCGGTGAGAGCTCTGAGTTTAAGCCGCTCTATCAGGATCAGTTAGTCGTATCTACGGACAAAATTATCTACTAAAATCCAGCTGCTCGGTTCGATGTTGGGACATTCCAAAACTGTTTGCAGAAACGTGTAAAGTTGACCCGCATAACCCTTTTTGCTACATTTAATGTAATTAAATCGCAAGCAAAGTTCATATAGTGCATAAGCTGAAAGGTGAGCGTTACCAGGGGCAAGCATTGGCAATCATACTGATAGTTCTGGTTGTGGCTGTTATTATTGCCTTGGCAATCTTGTCGAGGACATTGAAGGATAGTAGACGTGTAGTTGATGAGCAGGAATCTGCGGAATCAGTCGAGATTGCAGACACGACCCTAGACGCGCTTAAGGATATTACACTGGAAGAGTTTGCCCTATTTGCTGAAACGGCTGGAGTTGAAGCTGGCATATGCAATCCTGGTGGTACTATCCCAAACTATGACTTCTACGAGCATGGCTGTGAGATAAGCTCAGAAGATATTGATGTGCTAATCGACTATTTTGGCGATGGATATGATCTTGAGGCTATTTTCTCGACAATCTTTAGCGATCTCTCAAATCAGTGTCATGAAGAGACATCAGGCTTCAGAATTATGTTTGAGCCGGCAAATGCTGAAGAAGAGTTCGAGATTGGCAAAGATACGATGTTTGCATTTGTACCAGGGGCTATACCTGCTCCCGCAGGCTGTCAGGTAGAGATAAATGCTTCGCCTGTCGGTAGTCCCGATGGTAGATTGATCGTGGCAAATATATATGCCCAGCGTGATGGTGCTGGACTGATCTCAAGCTATAAAGAATACGCTTATGACGACGTTAAAGGGTACTGCTTCACAGCTGGTTGTGGCCCGCAATACTGGACTCCCGCAACTGGGACTCCGAGTATCGTTGTACCCGCGAGCATGGCTTCTGGTGGTCAGACATATTATATAAATGAAATCAGGATGCGGGCAGTAAATAGCACAGTTGCTGTTAGTGCGATCGCAGACCCCAACGAGTGCGTGAACATCGGTACATATATGAAAATTTCTGCTATAGTGAACTGTGGTGATAACTCTCGTGGAAAAGAGCTTGTAGTCTCTGATCAGGAGTGGGCTCCACAGATCTTCGACTATGTGCTTTTCAATGGTGAGGGCGAGTTGAGGACCTATGATGAGTAGTTCTTCGCTGAAGCTACGAACTACAAATTATGATAAATATTAATTTAATTACAAACTAATATGGCTGATACAAAAGGCTACACAGTATTGATTGTTGAAGATGAGGTCCCTTTACTAGAGACATACGCAGAAATCCTGACAGGCCAAAGCTATACTGTGTTGAAGGCCGATAACGGATATAAAGGTCTTGAGCTGCTTGAGCAGAACAAAGATCAAGTCGCAGTAATGATTCTTGACCTAATGATGCCAGGCATGGATGGCCTTGAAGTTTTGAGGAAAATTAAGGCAGATGCTGCAAAGTATGGCAATCCTCCGGTAGTAGTACTGACAAACATGACAAGCGAGCGAGTCATCAAAGAGGCATTCATGATCGGAGCAAACTCTTACCTCATTAAGTCCGAGCTAGAAGCTGAAGATCTGCTGCGCGAGGTGAAGAAATTTGAGAACGGAACTGGTGGAGCTGCGACAGGTAACCCTGGAACTGATGCGCCAAGTGCGCCTACAACTGATACACCTGCGACTGATAACCCTGCATCCGATGCTCCTGCCGCTGAATAGATAAGAATGAATAGTAGAACTAACTAGAAATAAACTTAAGCACTTAGAGACATGGCTGTACTGCCCAATCATGTTGGTATAGATTTCGGAAATCATACCGTCAAAGCCGTAGAACTGAAAAATACCTCATCCACTACCCCATCCTTGGTGAATTTTGGTAGCCAACCAACGCCAACTGGTGTAATCAACAGTCCCGATGCAGAGCATCAGAAGCAGCTAGCGAATGCCCTGAAAGAGCTGTATGAGGCCTCAAGGATAAAGACGAGGCAAGTAGTGCTTGCCATCCCAGAATCAGCAGTATTCACTAGATTTATGGAATTTCCAGGGATCAAGGAAGAGGAGATCCAGAGTGCTGTCTTCTATGAGGCTAAGCAGTATATCCCGATCCCTATTGAAGAAGTACAGATGAGTTTCATCAAGATAGGTTTCAACCAAGATAAAAATGCTCACCGCATTCTGTTGGTAGCCGCGCCTAAGAAAATTGTTGAGATATACCTTAATGTGGCTCAACAGGCTGACCTCGAGCCAGTTGCGATTGAGACCGAGTCTATCGCGATGGGACGAGCGATGTATCGTGCCACAGAGTACAGACATATGGTGATGCTTGATTTTGGTGCGCAGACGACTGATATGAGCGTGATGAGCGATGGCTTCCTGGTGTTCTCACAGAGCATATCGATCGGTTCTGACGCTCTGACTCAGGCAATCGTAAACCAGTTCAACTTCGACTATGTTCAAGCCGAAGAGTATAAGCGCAACTATGGAGTGCAGGAGAATGCTTTGGAAGGGAAAGTCGCCGCAGCACTGAAGCCAATTGTTGACTCGATCCTGACCGAAGTCCGCCGTGGTGTGGAATTTTATAAGAGCAAGACACTCCTCACTGCACCAGATAAATATCTGTTAAATGGTGATGGTGCCCTACTTCCTGGCTTGAGTGATTATATTACAAGCAACCTTGGCGTAAGCGCTGAAATTTCAGATCCATGGAAAAACGTCGATATCCCAAGGAAATTCAAGGATGTTATTGAGAAAAATAAGCCATCCTTCTCGGTGGCGATAGGATTAGCATTAAAGTCTGAGTAAATGGATCAAAGTAGCAGTAACAATATCAATAACTCATCAGCCGGAGGAGCAAATGGCGCAATGACAGGGTCTACAGACTTACTGTCACCAAATCTGTCGGGCGATGCAGCTACAACTGCTGTAGCTGATTCAGTTGGTGCAGGTATTGGAGCAGCAAGCGCAGCTCCAGAAGGTACTGTAGCTGATGCAGCATTGCAGCCAGCTGTTCCCGCGACTGAGGTCGCGCCATCGGCTGCAGGTGATGTTGAGACGGCTAAACCTAGTGCAGATGCAGCACCTACAAAAGAGGAACAGGCTGAGAAAGACCATATAGAGAAAATTAACAGTGGAGGAGGAATTAACCTAGTCCCTACTCTCTCGAAAGGTGAGAAACAGGTAATAGAGAAAAAAAGCAGATTTAATTTCGCTGCTGCATTCTTCATTCTATTGCTAGTAATCGTCTCGATTGCGGTTGTAGGATTTAACATCATTACGAAGTTTCAACTTAACAGAGAGCGTGATCAGACAAAAGAGCTTGAAGCACAGATATTAGATCGTGGTGATGTAGTTCGCTCTAACAACGAGCTGCTCGATAGAATAAGCCTCTACAAGAATGTACAGGAAAGCACCCTCTCCCCTCGCGAAATTCTGCTCTACTGGCAGGAGCTCACGGCTGACTACGGCCAGATACAAGAGGTCGAGATGAAGGGCGGTGTGAAATTTACTTTCCGTGGTACATCAAATTCACTAAATGATGTAGCTATCTTATGGCATAAGCTTAGCATTGATGAGAGGGTTACGAATATCAACTTGGAGTCTGTAAGCAAAGGCGAGGATGGAGTCGTGTCGTATAACTTCGAGGGTGACCTCAACGCAGATTACTTTATATCAGAGAAAGCCAATCAGTAATGGCCTTACAGCAATCTAGGAAAACAATATCGGAAAGGACAGGTCAAGATTCGGTCAAGACATTGACCTTCGGAGATATGGTGGTGCCTCTCTTGAGCTTGTTGATCCTTCTGCTTCTTACTGGCTTTGTGTTTATCCCAATGACTCTTGAGGCGCTAGACCTCCGCGACAATATCAAAGAGGCCCAGAATAAGCAGGAGCAGCTCGATGAAAAGCTCTTAACGATGAAGCCACTTGTAGACGATAAGGCAGTAGTTCAGGAAGATCTGAAGGTGGCCAGAGATGTTATCCCTTACATACTCGATGTCGCAGATTTCACTTACTACGTCGACCAGATTGCACAAGGGAATAACCTACGATTTCAAGAGATCTCCTCAGGAAATATCGAGGTAAGCAGGATCGGATTTGAAGGTGAGTCAGAATTTGGTGCCAATGTGCGTGGTGTTAGCGGCCCAATCGAATACCGTGGAAGCTATGAGAATATTGTAAATTTTCTGGATCAGCTGCAGGCCGAGTCGCCATTTATCGTTGAAGCTAGCTCAATCAGGCTGAGGCGCAACAATGCCCTTACTGAAGAGGAGCTGGCTGCTCTCCCAGAGGGTGATGAGAATGTCGAGGGCGACTGGGCAATTGAGATGGATATCACTGGATACTACATCGCACAGCAAGAAAGAGACCTGACTATCGATATTTACGCTGGCTTCATTCCATATACTAACTATCAAGATGTGGTCGCCGTATTTGAAGAAAAATCTACAAAGATCCAAGAAAGCGAAGATAATCGCTTGGAGCAGTAGGCCGCTAACTTATAGTGTTTAATCTCTCCCCATACCTGTACGATTTTGTTGCAATCATTAAATCTTAGCTATTGGCCTTATCTATAAAATTTATAACTTCTATGCTATAGGTTAGCGGGGTGGGTTACCATAAGCTTAAGAAATCCCCTTGGTACAGCCGGAAAGCTTGAAAGAGCTTCATGCATCTGTTAAAATCACGGTAGTTGTAACAAGGGGTATACTAGGTTTGATAGTCACCCACTACTTGTTGAACCTGAAATTATTTAATTCAAATACCTGTAATGCTCAAAATCAGATTGAAGAGAACCGGTAAGAAAGGTGAGCCTCACTACAGAATCGTAGTAATCGAGTCAACCAGACCTCGAGACAGCAAGCCTGTCGCAGAGATTGGTTATTACAACCCTAGAACCAAGCCTTCAACATTGACATTGGATAAGGAAGCAGCCAAATATTGGCTAGACAATGGCGCACAGCCAACCGATACCATGGCTCAGATGTTCGTGAAGGAAGGATTGCTTAAGGGCTTGAAGAGAGGATCAAAACTTGCAGCACAGAGACCTCCAAAGAAAGAGGCCAAAGCCGCAGAGAACGCCTAATAAGAAGGTTTAATTTAGATATAAAATTATTTATATACCTAGAATGCAAGAGCTACTAGAAAAAATTGTAAGAGGGATTGTAAATAACCCGGATGAGGTTTCGGTAGTTGAGCGTGAGAGCGTAGATTTCCCAGGCCTTACCATTCTCGAGATAACAGTTGCAGATGCTGACAAGGGTATCTTGATCGGCCGACGTGGTCGAACAATTAACGCTATCCGCGACATCATGACTATTAGCGCGATCAGAAACGACCGCAAAATCAAGGTGCTTGTAAAAGAGGACCGAGATGGTGGTGACCGAGGCATGGATAGAGGAATGGATTCAGGAATGAGAGATGAGGCGCCAGCCGAGCATGCTCCATCAAACGAGCCAGAGCAGAGCGACTCAGATGTTGAGGATATGCTCTCCGACGACGATATGTAATCAGTTTGGTAACTGCTAACCGTCTACCCCGCTAACTTATAGTGCGACGCGCACTGTAAGTTAGCGGGGTAGTTGCATTTGAGATAGAATGTAATTCTTGATAAAAGCGACCTTTATGCGATCTTGGTAGTCTTATCCATCTTGTCTAGCTTATTAAGAGCCTCAGTCGCAGCGCTCTCTTCAGCTTTCTGCTTGCTTGGGCCGGTACCTTGCCCCATCTCATGCTTGCCGACCATCACAGCCATTGTAAACTGCTTCTCGTGGTCAGGTCCCTCTGCTGTTATAAGCTTATATGTAGGCGTGATTCTATACATTCGCTGTGCTACTTCCTGGAACTTGGTCTTCGAGTCGATGTCGAGTCTATTCTCAACAATGTTAGTGATCTTAGGAAGTAATGTAGCCTCGACAAATTTCTTGCATGCTTCATAGCCCTGGTCCATGTAGATCGCACCTAAAATAGACTCGTAAACATTGGCAAGTAGATAATCTTTATCTTTTCCTCCTGTTGCCTCTTCGCCTTTCGACATCTGAAGATATTTCCCTGCCTCTATCTTGCGTGACTCTTCGGCGAGACTTTCTGTCTTGACCGTAGCTGCACGGAAGCTGGTGAGATCACCCTCTGGGTGATCTGTGTAGGCATGGAATAGATGCTCGGATACGATCAGCTCAAGAACTGCGTCGCCAAGAAACTCCATTCGCTCATTGTTGGATTGCGGGCCGCTTCGATTCTCATTTAGGAACGATCTGTGGGTAAGCGCCTCATTTAGCAGCGCCAAATCATTAAAAGTTACCCCAATCTTCGCGGAAAACTCGAGAAGCTCTTTCTCTCTCATATTTATTGATACTTAAATTAGTATCATCGTCAACTCGTAATCTCTCTTATCCTGAGAAAAAACGAACTTCGATGATTTATTAATAAAATGCTTCCGGTTAACGTAACACTTTATTTCTCTTCAGTAGCCTTATACTTCTCGTATAGGGCGCCTAAGACACCGTTCACAAACTTATCACTCGCACTTCCGCCAAACTCCTTTGCCAACTCGATCGCCTCATCTATCGCCACCTTAGGTGGTGTAATCTTGCCTACGAACCCTTCAAAGATGGCCATCCTCAATATCTGCAAGTCAACCTTCTTTATCTGCTCTATTGGCCATTGTGGTGCGAAGTCCTTGATATATTTATCAATCTCATCTTGCTTCTCGCCTACTCCCTCGACAATCTGCTGTCTCAACTCCTCATTGAAATCCTCAATTTCATCAATCATCTGGAACTCATCAACCTCAATCTCCTCTGTGGTTACGCTTTCACTGACTCGAAAATCTTTCAGAAATAGCTGCTGAAGTGCAATCATTCTGGCTGCGTGTCTTGGATCTTTTGGGTTCTTCATCTGGCTTATTCTACCCTGTTAAATAATTAGCAGAGGTTCCTCAGCTGAATTTTGCCTATTTCTTAGCCTTCTTAGCAGGCTTGGCCGTGGCTTTCTTAGTAGTAGCTGGCTTTGCCTTCTTCTCAGCTTTTGGAGCTGGTCCGTAGTGACCACAGAATTCACATGCGAAATGTGCTCTCTTCATCTTGCCACACTTTGGGCACTTTACAGTTGTAGGCTCTGACAAGGCGTTATGCGCTCTTCGTCTCCCTTTTCTTGCTTTTGAAATTCTTCTCTTTGGTTGTGCACCCATTGGGATTGCTCGCTAACTTAATTGTGCATAAATTCTTGGCAATTATATGGAATTGTTGGGATATTTGCAAGGAGTGGTCGGAGTTAGCACTGCATACTATAGGTTGTCAGCGCTTGAGATATGAGTTATAATACTTTGTATAGTAACGGCGGTAGACGCCGTACGGATTCAAGAGGGTAACTATATGCAAACCAATGATAGCCGGCCAAAACATGAAAGTGGAAAGCATCACATTACTGTAGAAGGTGCGATGAATGTATACCATGGTCTTCTTGGTAATGTTAATGCCTTTCAACCGCGCCCACAGGATATTCGGCTTAGGGCTGCAATAGAGTGTCGGGAGAGTAAAATTGAAGTAGAAACACCATATTCTGACTTTTCGTCTGTATTGAGGGAAGTAGAGACATTGGCCATTGAGTGTGGTGTCATCAATGAGCTGCTAGGATGGGATTTTGTACAGCGAAGGGAAATGATCTTAATGGCTCGCCCAGGTATCGAGCTATATCCAGACGATCCTGAGAGTGATAGAGCTGTTATCTACAGCAGAGCGGAAGGGTTCCCTGACTATAAAATGAGAGTCCGTGAGGAGTTTCCCATCGTCAGCGGTGATGCCTCAGGGGAAGCATTGTATAAAGTAATTTATTCTTCTGCACAGGCTGACTGGTCTCCATCTGGACCTGCTTGCATGACTGAGCACCAGAAATTGGTAATCCTTCAGCTGACTGGCCATCAGGCACTCAATAGCTTTAAGGAGTTAGCCATTTATACTTTCTCACGAACACGCGTTTGGGAAGAGAAACCGCAAGTTGTCCATGCTACCATGAGGCTTGGTAGTTCTTATCCGACCCGTGACACCCTGTCGGCAACCTGTCCTGGATTCTTAGAGGAGGTAAAAGTCACTGAAGATGGATTTGTTGAAATAGCTGTAAGGCAAGTATGTGTAGATGGCAAATCTCGCTACGTCATCGAGGTAGAGCAGGTAGGGACTTCATCCTACTCTGATAGCATGACAGATTTCATCACCCGACTAACAGAAGCGTTTGCATTCCAAGAAGCGGTGTTATTTTAGTCATCCTACCCCATCAACCACCCCTCTTTCACATCCACCACATCCCCAGGCTTCAACCCCTTCTCCAAAATCTCATCCGCCAGCTTTGTCTCGATCTTATCCTGAATGAACCGCTTTATCGGGCGTGCTCCCATTCCTGGCTCTTGGGCAGCGTTGGCAATTAGCATAGGTATCGTCTTGCTCCACTCCAAAGTTATGCCCTTCTCCCCCACCCGCTTCGCCAACTGATTGAGTAGTAGCGATGTGATTTTCACCAGATTGTTAATGTCGTGCGGCGAGAATACAACTATGCTGTCAAAACGATTGAGCAGCTCTGGGCGGAGAGCCCCGCGCAATTCGAGCAGTGCCGCCTGCTTTGCCTCTTCCCACAGCGACTTATCGCGTTCGAGAGCCACGATCAAGTTGCGACTACCGATATTACTTGTGCAGATGATGATCGAGTTGGTGAAATCTATCGTTTCGCCGTTGTTGCTTGTTAGCCTACCCTCGTCGAACAATTGCAGGAATAGATCCAGCACCTGCGGGTTTGCTTTCTCGATTTCGTCAAATACGACTACTGAGAAAGGATTCGATTTAACTCGGTCGAGCAAAGTGGTACTGGTTTGTCCATAGTCAGAGTTCATACTTCCGAGGATCTTGTTGATGCTTGAGACCTCTTGATACTCAGACATGTCTACCTTGATCATCTGCGACTTAGTACCGAAATATTTATCTGCCAATATCTTGGACAGGTGAGTCTTACCAGTACCAGTTGGACCCAGGAAGAGGAATACTCCAATTGGTTTGTGTGGATCTCGGATATCTGTGCGTGATCGCTTCAATGCCTCAACCACTGAGTGGACTGCCGGCTCTTGGCCGATTACTAGGTCGTTGAGCTCCTCTTCGAGGGTCATCAGCTTGGTTGCTTCCTCTGCGGTGATATTTTCTACTGGGATGTCGGTCTGGACTGACACTGCTTGAGCTACATGGTCGCTCTCGAGCTGCTTTATGCCTTTGGTTTGTGCCCATGAGCAGGCGGTTTCGATCGTGTCTACGGCGCTATCGGGCAACTTCCTATTGGTTACATATCTTTGCGATAGCTCAATTGCAGCTGTAAGTGCTGGGAAAGTGATGTAGAGGCCATAATTACTTTCTAGGTTGTCGATCTTGGTCTCAAGAATGCGCAGTGTGGCTTCAGGTGTCAGCTCTTTAACTTCGATATTTTCAAAGCTATTGCGCAGTGACTCGCTAGAGTAGAAATATTTCTTATAGTCAGAGTAGTTGATGCTGCCGACCACAGGGAAGTTCCCTTCAAGTATGTAAGGCATCAGTATCCCGGCTAATGAGTGGCCTGACTCCTCTGCCCTCGTAGGGATGATCTCCTGGATCTCGTCGATGTACAAGATCGCATTTCCGGCTCTCTCAATCTCTGACATCGCTTTTTGTACAAGTGTTTCTAACTTGCTGCCTGAGCCCATCGCGATGAGGGAGTTGATGTCGAGCTGCAATATGCGCTTACGGTCAAGCTGATGTGGCACATTGCCCCAATTGATCTTCTGGGCTACTCCTTTGATCAGGCTAGACTTCCCTACTCCTGGCTCACCGATAAGCAGTGCATTGTTCTTCGAGAGCCTTCCTAGGACCGAGACCAGCTCCTCGAGCTCGCTTTCATGGCCGATGCCGTACCTGTCGCGGTCGTAGGAGATCTCCTGATTTAGGTCACGGGTGAATTTGTTCAATACGAAGGTGTAGCCAAAGACCCATGACTTGGCGATGCCGCCTGTTCTGTAGTACGGATAATTAATGTTGAGCCTGTTTGAAGAGCGGATTTTCTCTTCTCGCACCACCTCATACCGTATCACTGATCGTAGAATTGTGAGTGAGCTATTTTCCGCTTGGATATATTGGTGAAGCACAGGAAATACTTTGATGTATGCCAGCAGCATATGCTCAGGTCGGATATTCGGTGACTCTGAGAGGATTGCCTCGTCGAGGGCATATGTGATGATGCTTCGCAGGGCTGGCAGATGGTAGTAAGGCATGGTCTGAGAGGTAATGTTGTATTTGCCAAGCAGCTCTTTATCCAGCTCTAGACCGGCGCGTTTAATTAGGTTTTGCACATCGCTGTCTTCCAGTATGTCGAGGAAGAATTTATATGTGTTGATGCCATTCTTGTTTATGTGGGCGACAAGCATCTCCTGTGTCTCATCGTTGAGGAAGTAGATCATCTTAAAGAGTGTGTACTTGCTGAATTGGATCCCTGTATTGCGTATATTTGCCAATAGCTTCTCTTCCATCTTCTTGGCCGCTGGGATACGGATTGGGTGGCTGCGTGTTCGATAGTAGTCATGCCACAGGATGATTACGCCAAGGACTGCTACCCAGAAAGTAATATTGGTAATCTTGTTTGTTAGTATTGAATCTAGTACCACGTTCTCACCCACCAGGCCGCTAGCCTGTAGTAGGAAGAGGGCTGATATGACCAATCCTGGCAACACAAGGAGCTGTGCTACAAGATTCTTCAGCCTCGCGAACGAGTGAATCGCGCGGTAATTGTTAATTAGTTTGACAATGTCCTTTGTGGAGATGCTGTAATGGTGAGTAGCCGTTATCAGGAATGGTGCGTACTTTTCATCTGTCAGCACAGGGAGATTGCCCTCGGTAATGCTATACCTGTTTGAGGATTTGTCGTGATAGCCAATTAAAGTTGTGTTGTTTTTCTGCTTATCGAACATCTGTGCGGCTTTCTCTATCTGATCAACGGCGTCAATACAATTAAAATAATGGCAATCATCGGCATCGCAATCCAGAGGAATACGCCAAGAGTCGAGAGGATGATGACCGAGAAGTAGATAAGTAAGGCAATAGGGAGGTATATCAATCTCACCGCTATACCTATAAAGTAGCCAACAAAGCTCTTATCTCTATGCCACGGCGTAAAAAATGTCTTAAGCAGGAGTGTGATTGAAAGCTGGTCGTTGATGACACTGCTCAGTCTTCGGAGAAACCCGATATACACCACCGGCATCTGCACAAACCACCAATCAAGGAAATCCCTAACAGTAAAGCTAATTACGACAAAAATATTGTCGCTCGGTATTGCAGCGTCGGTGAAAACCGGGTTGGTAATTTCAGCTTTTCTTCTCATGTTCGGGCAGTTGTTAAGTTTGAAATATTTTAGCATAGGAAAAGCCATCCCGCTAACTTATAGCGCGGCTCGCACTATAAGTTAGCGGGATGGCCTGGTGCTGTATTCTGATGTATCATCCGGAGATACTTAATTAAATTTCATGAAGCAGATGGCGGTCACAACATTTAAGCAGTATCTGGAAGCAAACGACATCGATGTCGAAATAATTGAAACAAGCGAAGATACCCACACAGCACAGCAAGCAGCAGATGTGCATGGAGTGCCGGTTTCAAACATTGTAAAGTCACTTCTACTTTGTGCCGACGAGAAGCAGTTCTATCTTGTGCTAACTCCCGGCGATGTTCGCCTTGATATTGAGAAGTGGAAAGAAAGACTTGGTGCAACAACGCTTAGGATGGCTAATGCAGATGAAGTAAAGCAGAATACGGGCTATTCGATTGGTGGTGTGCCTCCCTTTGGTCATGCCACACAGATTACTACCTATATCGAAGAGGGCTTTGACCCGGCAATCGACCTAGTGGCAGCAGCTGGAAGTGCGAAGTCGGTGTTCAAGATTACACTGGCTAAGCTGAATGAAGTTATTTCCTAAAGTAAATGGCAAATATCTGGGCAGAACTAAAAGCAAAGAAGCAGCCATTCCTGGTGCTTGCACCGATGGAGGATGTCACCGATACGGTGTTTAGACAGATTGTGGGCAGATGTGGAGCGCCTGATCTATATTTCACCGAGTTTACATCGGCAGAAGGGTTGCTTTCCAAAGGAAGCAACGAGGTAGGCCTGAGGCTTAGATATACAGAGATCGAGAAGCCGTTGATCGCCCAGATCTGGGGAACTACACCTGAAGCCTACTTTAAATCTGCCAAAATGATAGTGGGCATGGGCTTTGACGGCATAGATCTCAATTTTGGTTGTCCTGTTGAGAAGATAATCAAGCAGGGTGCATGTTCTGCCCTGATAAAGAATCCAAGCCTGGCCGGCGAGATTATAAAAGCAACCAAAGAAGGTGCTGGAGAGCTTCCGGTGAGCGTCAAAACTCGGATAGGATTTAATGAAATTGCAACTGAGGAGTGGTGTGGATTTCTCCTCGAGCAGGGAGTGGCTGCGCTTACGGTTCATGGTAGGCTAGCCAAAGAGCTGTCAAAATTTCCAGCTAACTGGGATGAGGTCGCTAAAGTTGTGACGCTGCGAGATAAGATTGCTCCGGAGACGGTGCTACTTGGCAATGGCGATATCCTAAGCTACCCGCAAGCAATATCTTATGCCCAAACATATGGCGTTGACGGGATAATGATCGGGCGTGGAATATTTCAGAATCCTTGGATATTTAATCCTGGTGTGGACGAGAGTCAGAAAACTCCAAGAGATAGATTAAACCTGCTAAGTGAGCATTTAAATCTTTTTAATGAAGTATGGGGAGATGAAAAGGATTTCAACATCATGAAAAAATTTGTGAAAATGTATGTAAAGGGCTTTGATGGCGCGGCTGAATTACGAGATGAGATGATGAAGTGCAAAACAGTTGAAGAGCTTTCAACTGTTGCAAAAGGTGCTGAGATCTAAGCCCTAACCTCTGGGAAAGCGTTGTGGTTGAAAATCGCTGTCACAACCTTGATGGCTTCGCCGTAAGTCTTCGCTCTTGTCATCTGATCTTTGATACTTGTGGCACTCTCAAAGAACCGCTTAACCTGTATATTCCCTTTAATACCACCTTTGTTAGCAAGAGAATCTTCAATTCTGCTTACTAGCTCTTCTAGTGCAGCATGACCTAGTTGGAGCGGCTCTAA
Organism: Candidatus Dojkabacteria bacterium; assembly: GCA_030583845.1. Lineage (NCBI taxonomy): Bacteria > Candidatus Dojkabacteria bacterium. The sequence continues at coordinate 139,609 of CP129478.1, read as the reverse complement.
TATCTTTCTAAACTGTTTATCCAAAAATTCGATGAAACTATACTCGAAGAAGACAGGTAGAGTTGCGTCCAGGCCCTTCTCAATTGCTCCTTCTTGAACAAGACCTAGCAAATTATTAAAGCTATTTTCTGTGAACCACCCTGCTCCTATCTGGTCGATTAATTTCATGAAAATTTCAAAAGGAGCCGTCTTATTGATCGACTCAGGAAATTCACCTTTTACCCCATCCTGCTCGCATAACTGGCTAAGGAAAGGGAATTTCGTATTCATAATCATTCGCTGAACAAACATCGCATGTTCGTCAGTCAAATCAAGCTCCTTCAACCTTTTCCATGCCAGGAGTGCGCCTCTATCTTCGGCATTTGCTGCTCTATAAATCGTCTGGTACGTCGGTATTTCTAATGAAAAGTCATTTCTCAGTTGGCACTCTATCGCATCTGGGTTGCTATTGGATAGTCTGATGTATTGAGGAAGCTGGCTATCGTCTATTGAAATTTGAAATATATTACCCTGGTCGTGTAGATATGCTGCAATCTTCAGCAACGATGGCAGATGAGCTAGTTTTATATCTGTCCCGTACAGCTTGTTATATCTGTCTAGCTCAGAGATAAGGTGCTCAGACATTGCCTCTGAGATAGGCTCAATCGAGCGTACAGTTCCTAGAATGTGGTGCTGGTTGTGGTATGAGCCAAGATCCGGATTAACTCCATCCTTGCTTAAAAAATAGTTATTAAACTCAGTGTGAGTACTGATGGCTACCTTCTCTATTTCCGTGACTGTTTTTTCTAGCTTTTCCAGGAGTTCATCCCCACGACTAACCTCGGACTTAGCAATTGGGTCTACTGACATAATGGCTTGGTATTGTACCACCATGTATTAAACTTGCAAGAGTACTTCTGGAAGCGATAAGAACAATTAATGCACTCAAGTTACAATTGGATTTCATAAAAATCGTAGAAATCCTTGATACGACCTCTTGGAGCAAGATTCTGAAAATTGAAGCTACTTTTTAGCTCATCGACTGAATTCGCAGCGTCAATTTTTAAGGAGAATTCATTCGCAAGACTTCTTTTAAGCTGCCACTCGGAATCCAGGAATTGCCCCCATATAACCATATATTGTGTGTTAGTTGGTGAAACCTTCATATCCTTAGTGTACGAAGCGGGAAACAGTCTTCTGTAGCTCTCATAATTGTACAACCAGCTGTTTCCCTGGACATACCTAGCTTCTGGGTGCTGCTCTTTAATATGGGTGAACATCTTCTTTAACTCAGTTAGTCTGAAGCTTTTATTATTAATAGAGAGTGGGCCATGCGTTGTGCGGTCAATATTCCTGAAATGTATCTTAATAGTATTCTCCGTCTCTACATATTTGTACCTAAAGCACCCAAACCATTCACTCTCTTTTCTGAGAAGCTTGTTGTTTCTTAAGTGCATTGAATAGGCGACTTCACCTGCATCCTCGCCATTTTCGATCCGTTCTTTATATTCTTGTAAGAATGTGGAATGTGTGTCAATTTCCCATGAGTAGTTCCCTATGAAAAAATATATTGGTGTTACGGTAAGAATCGCCTCTAGAAGCGGTACTTTAGTAATCATTGAATATCTTTCTGCATAACTCACAATCAGGGTAAAAAGTTGTTGAGGGTATACTTCACCATTTTGTCGTTTGATCCTTGCTCTGGACATGTAGTAACAACTAGTAAAGTATTTCGATGGTGGGCGATACAGGGCTTGAACCTATGACCTCCACAGTGTCATTGTGGCGCTCTAGCCAGCTGAGCTAATCGCCCATTTATATAGGCTCCCGAATTGTAGCGGTGCGAGAAGCAATAGTCAACCCGACCACCCCGCTAACCTATAGTGAGTTATCCATACACACTTATCGTTCAATTTCATATCAGGATGCTAAATAGGTTATTGGTAAGCGCCTCTCCCACCCACTATAGGTTAGCGGGGTGGTCGGGTTACTTCTTCGTGGCGCTTTTTCTTTTTCCGATCACTTCGTCGATCAGGCCATACTTAACAGCCTCTTCCGGCGTGAAATATCGATCACGGTCAGAGTCTTTCTCAATCTGTGCTTCGGTCTGCCCTGTAAACTCTGAAAGCATCCTGGTGATTTCAGCTTTGGTTTTTAGCAACTGATTTGTGTGAATCTCAACGTCGCTCGCCTGCCCACCAATCCCCCCAACTAGAGGTTGATGGATCAATATCCTGCTGTGTGGTAATGCATATCGCTTCCCTTTCTTACCACCTGCAAGTAGCAGCGAACCCATCGATGCCGCATGTCCAACTGCGATTGTTGATACATCACACTGTATATGGTTCATTGTGTCGAGAATTGCTAGTCCGTCAATAACGCTGCCACCGGGTGAGTTAATAAACATCTGGATGTCGGCCTTAGGGTTCTCTTTCTCTAAAAAAAGTAGCTGTGCAATGACAGTATTTGCCATATGTGTCTCGATCTCGTCGCTTACGAAGAGGATGCGATCCTTAAGCAGGCGTGAGTAGATATCGTATGCCCTCTCACCATATCTTTCTTTTTCGATAACCGTAGGAATTAGTACTGACATTTAAGTGCTTTAATAAGTTATGTCCCACCGCTTTGTCCGCTAACTTATAATTCTTCGCTAAAGCTTCGAACTATAAGTTAGCGGGCTTCCTGTTTACTTGCTCTTTGCCTTCTTCTTAGGCTTTGCTTTCTTAGCAGCTTTCACCTCGTCCTCATGGTCGTGATGGTGATGGTCGTGCTCTTCCTCCTCCTCTACATCGAAGAAGTCTGCGCCAAGTATCTGCTTCACTATCTCCTGATATGCCTTCTGCTTCACGAGCACAGTTTTGATATAGGCTTTCCACTGCGGATTCTCATAGATCGATTCATCGATCTCCTGCTCACGCTGCGCATACTGCCTATTGGAGAGCTTTATCTTCTCAATTTCAACGAGAAGCTCATCGTCGTCAATCTCTAGCTCGTGCTCCTTTGCATACTGCTTGAACAAGATGTCGTTCTCGAGTGCCTCAAGTGCATCTGCTTTCCACTTCTCCTGCAGATCTGAATATTTTACCCCTTGTGCTTTACAAAATTCTGCAATGCTGGTCTTAACCCTCTTCAGGTCTTCTTTGAATGCATCTTCGCGCTGCTGCGCCTCATACTCAACTGCAGGCTGTGGCACGGTAATTTTTGAGACTTTGACTGCCTCGCGGACCGCCTCTGAAGCATCGTGCTGTCTTGCAATATTCTTCTTCTGCTTCATGATTGCTTCCTTTATGAACTCCACTAACTCTTTCATGCTTGTAACCTCGTGTGCATGGTAAAGGTCTGCTACCTCTTTGGCCCAAGCGTCCGTGAGTAACTTGCGGTCATACTGCGCCTTATCTTCTTTGGCCTCTTTGCCGGCATTCTTGATTGCACGTGCATTCTCCCACATCGACTTCAATGTGTTCTCAACCTCTTCTTCTGTAGCATCCAGTTTCTCTTGCTTAATCTTGATCTTCTTAAGATCACCAACTTTGAACTCAGGCATTACGGTCACAACCACCGAAAATTTTACCGGTTTGTTCTCCTCGAGTTTCTCCAGATCTGTGTATGCTGGTGGTGCCACTGGGTCAAGATTCTCTTTGATGATTGCGGCATTTACATAGTACGGGGCGATCTTCTCGAATGTCTCAGCCAGGATTGCGCCTTTCATGTTGGAATCAACCATCTCTGCTGGAATATTTCCTTTTCTAAAGCCCTTGAGCTGCATATTGCTAAGCCGGTCTTTCAAAAGCTGCTGATAGGATTGGGTAAAGGCATCTGCTGGGAGTGTAACTTTCAGTTTTACTTCGCCGTTTGCAACATCTTCTCTTTCGTAAAATTTGTCCATATCAAAATGTCAGGTTTATATTAAATTCGATTGGAAAACGGTTAATTATACATCCGTGTCGCCCTTTTGCCCACCCCGCTAACTTATAGTACGCTATGCAATTGCACGGTGATAGCCGATCTCGATAATTTCATTAAAATTACTTCATATAAGGAGTGGCTTCACACACTATACTTGCTCATTAATTATGCCAAATAAGCCGTGAAATGCTACGCATTATAGGTTAGCGGCCTAAATCCTCCTGTAGCCTCTGTCCAGTATTCCGACAATTGCGAGACGCTTCTGCGATGTCCAAAGTGGTGTACAGGTAATTAAGGTAATTCGATGATCGCCATATGACTGCAGCACCGTTCGGTCATTTTTCTCGACAACCTGTGTGCTCACTACCGTATAGGTATAGGCAATATCGCCCTCCTGCTCCACTACGATCTTGTCCCCGACCCTTATCTTGTCTAGGTTAAAGAAGGTATTTGTACTTGGCGGTAATTCTGCATACCTATGGCCGAAGATCACCATGTTGCCGCGCTCGCCAGGGCCAGAAGATAGAGGGAATCGCCAAGGTCCATCCAGCATAGTGTCAGGGTTTTCACCATCATGTATTGAGCCACCAATGTTTACTGAGTCTACTCGGATAGTAGTATTTTTCTTTTCGAGATCAAGCTTCACTTTGCCTTCGTTGAGATACTTGATCAAGAGTGCCGGGTCAGCATACTCTACTGAGGATGATTCTCGATAATCGGCTTGATAGGCGTCAAATGTTAATGGTGAAAGCTTTGTAAATAGTTGTAGAGTGAAATTGTGGGTAATGTTGTAGCTGTCCAGCTGCGACTTATACAGTGTGAGGTCGCCATAGTTTGGATAGGCAATTAAAAAACCAACCGCTCCGGCGAACAGTAGTAGCATGAATATTGAGAATAGTTTCAGAAGTAGCTTCATTTCGTCGAAATTATACCATGCAGCTAACCTATAGCCGGTACCATAAGTTAAGCTAGTGATAACATCATCAAATTGATGTAGCTGAGCTACTGTTTGTATATATTTAATCTTTGACCGCTTTTCCTTTATTGGCCGTCATTACTTGCTTGAAAAGCATCGTACTATAAGTTAGCGGTTGCAATGGCCAATAGGCTAATATAAAATGGCATAGATAAATAATTTATAAGTTTGATTCTAATGGCTAATAACAAGCCAAATAATAACGGTAGCGCAGCCAAAAAGGCTCAACCTCCAAAAAATCAAACTGTCCAAACTACAACTACTACAAAAACCGAAGAGAAGGCAATGATCGACAAGGTAAACGATAAGATGACGCCACGTGAAGATAGCTTCCTGGCCAGATTTATCGGGACCGCGCTGATTGTGCTCGGCATTCTGTTTGTATTGCTAGCAATATTGGTTGTCGCTCTCTCGCGAAGACCAGCCTCAGTGAATGGAGATCTTCCAGTACCGAGCATTCAGGCTCCGGCTATCACAAATCGAGATCAGATAAGGGTCACAGGCGAGACTGTCGACAACGGAACTGTAATGTTCTGGGTTGACGGGAATGTCTATACTGAACTTGCAGAGGCTGATGACGATGGTGATTTCGAGATTGAAATTGAAGCAGAAGATGAGAGGGAGTATGAAATTCAAGCCGCATATGTACGTGGTTTCCCACTGAAGCAGCGCAGCGAGAAAAGTGATGTAGAGCGAGTAATCGTTGATAGAACTCCTCCATCGTCTGATGCGAAGCTCGACTATGAGAAGGTGGTCAGCGGAAATGAAATGACAATCAGGGGCAATACAGATCCTAATACTAAGGTAATTGTAGAAATTGACGGAAAAGAGTACACCACCATGTCAGATGAAAATGGAGACTTCGAGATCAAGGGGATTATCCTTAGTGAGGGTGAGAACAGCATCTCTGTAGCGCTTGAGGATGAGGCTGGCAACAGGACAGAAGTTGATCAGGAAGTTGTCGTAGAGTATGTGCCAGGTGGTGACCTTGATGGTGATGGAATCCGTGATATCGGCGTAGACACAGATGGCGACGGAATTCCAGACTCAGACACAGGTGCAGACTTGCCAGAAGCAGCCGGAGAATTGGAGGCGGCAATGGACTTCCTCTTCGGTAATAAGTTGATGTTGCTATTTGGAATCTTGGCCTTGGCAATCTTTGGATTGAATGCAGGGCTGGTGGCAGTGAAATTGAAGAAGAATTAGTTATTGAGCTATTGCTGCGAGTCAGCCATGCCGGCTGGCTTGTGGCGATACAGCTTTCCGTTGAAATCCCCCGAATACACCCCTAGCTCCAATCTACTCCCCAATGTCTCCACACTTATCTCACGCTCCTCAAAGTCTGCTGGAAGCTGAGGTGTTTTGACCGTCCTGAACAAGAGCCATAGCTTATCCCCTATCATGCCTGTGATTACAGCATTTGACCCAAGTAGCGAGCGCAGGTCTTGCAAAGAGAAAAATGAGTAGAAGGTGCTGCCGTCCTGCATATTATGAGGTGGGTGAGTGTGCATATTGAAGAGATATTTAATCTCAATCTCCTTTGGTGCGCGCTTATGGTAGACATCCTTGCTCATATACTTCTTCTCGTCGACATATACCTCTTTTGTTAAATATCCTTGGTGCTTGCTTTGGACATATGAGACACGGATCTTGTTGTTTGGTTTGACCGATCGACTGTCGCCGCGGACTACTGATGATAGTACTAGCTCGCCGTCAGCCCAGAAGACTGAGATTGCACGCTCGTTGCCGTCCGATTTGGTTAATTTGTAAAGCTCGATCACCTTTTTCCAGAAATCTTCGGGAAAGCTGATGACATCCGGTAGCTCAAATTCATATGGGAAGGTGCCGCTCTTGTTCCAGGCCCTCATCTTCTGGTAGAGCTGGTAAAAAGTCATGACATTTGCACTGTTGCTACTAAAGATATTTTTTAAGAATTGGAAGGCCATTATTTTCTCTCCGCTAACCTATAATGCGTAGCATTTCACGACTCATTAACTATAATTAATGAGTAAGTATAGTGTGTGCTGGTTACTCAGTATATACTACCCAATGCGTGTTCGAAATCCAATCCACCAATTTCAGCTCACCCGAATCATACATTTCATGAAGCTCCAGGGCATATCTTGGCACATATAACGGATCACCGAAAAGCTCCGAGACGGAGATTACATAATATCTCCCCCGCTCTATTGTGCCTGGCCTGTACTGCGCGTCATATGCTGGATGCTCGTCAATGTATTCTTCGACCATAAACTCATTCTGCCCCCAATCCAAGTTGCTGTCGTGCAGATACTTATAGCCGTTTCGATCTCCACCAATGGCTGTACTGAAATAGTTCACATACTCCGGGTATGCAAATAGTATGTCCAACGCGATCAATGCGAGTGCTACAATTACCAGTACCCTAGCCACAATTTGCCTCCTAAAATAGTAGGCCACCACTACCCCGCTCGCCATGTAGATAAATGGGAGTACCGGTGCGATATGCCTGATCCCCAGTTTGATGCTACTAAAGGAGATAGTTATAAATATGAAAGCGGGCACAAGCGCAAAGAGGATAGGAAAGGCTACAGGGATTCGGTGTCTAACTACACTCTCTTTGCGGGCATTTATATGATTCAGAGCTGACAACACACCGTAGTACCCAAGTATCGTGATCGAAAAAATTGAAAAAGCTACGGTGATAACAGGCTCTTTCAGCAGAAAGGCGCCTAGATGATATGTCGGTGGGATATCTTTATACTGGCCAATAAAAAATGTCTCGTGCTGATTAACATTGTGAAGGATCACATTCTCCATGAATCCACGGAAATAATGTGGGAACGGAAGCTGGACCTCTTCAAAGATATACTGGAGCTGATCCGCAAATATCAGACTATCTTTATCAACCTGATAGTTTGTGTCAAAGCTGCTATTGTCCTGATACAACACAGTCTGCTGCATTGTCCCAAACTCTAGCCTGTAGGCCATAAACATCAACCCGACCCATGAGACAGCTACCAGCAACACAATAAAGCTAGATTGGGCAACCGAATGGATGAAGGTGCGCCATCTCGTATTATTAGTCTTTGCATATGTCCCAAAGCTTGCTGCATACCTTTTGATACCGTCGAGCCATAAGATCAGTAGCCAGAGCAGCGCCAACGGGACCGCACTATATTTGCTCATTAAGGCAAGGAAAGAGGCCAAAATGAATAGGGCTAATGCCCACCTGCGGCTAACCTTCTCATCTAGGTCGGTCACCATATACCTCCATAATGCAGCTGTGGCCATGAAGATCGTGATAGCTGAAAATATATCAGTGGTCGCCAATGCACCATGGGCAAGGAATGTCGGGCTAAATGCCAGCAGTATCGTCGAGATTACGGCCTCTGTTATCCCCCAGCACCTCCTGATAAATGTATAGAAGAAAAATATGAATATCGAGGTGATAAAGATGGATACAAGACGAGCCTGGAATATATATTGTGATGCAAACTCGAGCTCTCCTCCATTTGCCTGCATCAATTCGTCGGTGAAGAGATCTTTATTCCCCTCCTGCCATGCGAGAGAATTTTCGCTAGGTAGCTCTACATCCTCAAACAGATATAGCGGCAAAGCATTTAATACATTTGCAATATATGGATGGTGGATATTGAGCCTTAGATCGCCTGTCTCAAGCAGTATTATGCCTCGGGTGATGTGATATTTCTCATCTTGTGTCATGCTCTTGCCATGGATTGCTGTCGAGGCAATGATGAAATAGAGCAATGCAAGAAATACCGGCAAAATCCACACAAAAAATGCATTCTTAAGGCGGTCGCTATTTTTTGGTGCTTTTGAGTTCATATTGATGCTACAATTATTGTAATTATTCTTAAGGAGTGCGATCAATGCTCCTTTGATATTAATCCAATTTCTAATTAATCTCTACCCTGCCCGCCCTCATGAGTACGCCAAAAATCAGCACAGACCAACCGGTAGATCAGTTTGTACAGGAGCTGGATAGTACATATCCACTTTCCAAGTACTTGAGAGAGCATATTCCGTATAAGACGATTCCTCGCGTATATCGCAACGAGGAGGTTGAGCTTCTTAATGAGCCGGGGTTACCATGGCTCATAATGGTCAATGGAATCGTAGGCTCAGGTAAATCAAGCCTGGCCGCTCAATTAGAAGAGCGTGGGCTGGTCACTAGGGTTAAGACTGCTACCACCAGGCTGAGGCGGCACGGTGAAGATGGATTTGCATTTAAGTTTATGCGACTACGCAAAGGTGATGAAAGCATTGAGCAGTATCATGAGAATCTGATAAACGAGTACGAGCTAATTGAAAGCAGTACAACCCATGGCAACCTTTATGGGTTGCCCAAAAGCAGTCTAGATGAGGCGTTAGCAGCAGGCCGCACCCCCCTAATCGTGAATGAGCCGGACGCTGTGCTTGAACTGCGTCGCAAGCTGAAAGGGCTATTTAATATCGCTGTGGTTTTTGTTATGCCCGACTCATGGTCTGATTCATTCCATAGGATCGATAGCTCAGGAGCTGTGCGTGACAATTTGAAGCAGCGGTTTGTTGATTCCGTTGAGATGTTGCGACAATCAGAATCAACGGCACACTTCTATCTGCACAATGCGCAGTTCCCGCTTGATGCAATATATAGGACTGGTTTTGAGGAGGCTTGTGAGTACTTCTACCAACTTGTGAGTGATATTGTTACCCCGGGAGCTCAGGCAAGTGGCTTGTAACCAGCTTCGCATATACCTTTGTCGCTCCAATGCGATATACTTACGGTATGAGTAGTAAATATCAAGATCTTATAGACCGGATCGACCCGAAAAAGCTGAAAGAGGCAGAGATGAGCGACGCAAGTGACCATCCTACTACCGGCGGCATGTCTGAAAATATACCTGTAGCTCAACCCGAGCGCGAAGTGTCGGCGCCACAATCAGTTGCTCCCCCTGTTGCTCAGCCTATGCAAGAAATAGTTACAAAGCCGCACAACTCAGATCGGATAGCGGATTTCGAGCCAATATTTAGAGCGATCCTACTTCTAGATAACAAATATAAGCTTGGCGCACTCTTTAGAAGAAATCGCTATTTTTCCAAGCAGGACTCCCCTACCCTTCGCTTGGCATTAATAATGTATGCCAATAGCTACCCAGCTGATCGAGGCACACTGGCGAGAACATTGCGCGACCTCGGAGTTATAAACGACGAAGCTATGCTCTCACTATCTGAGGATGGCTTATCCAGGCTGCTAGAATTCCTCAACGTATTGATGCCAGATCTAAAGCTACCTGAGCAAGATAACGACCAAAGCAAGTATATTGAGTCATTGCTAGATGAGGTTTTGGCATATATGGCGCGACTTCCAAAGTCTTCTCCTATGCAATTAGCCCAGCATTACGAGATCTCAGAAAAAGAGTGGCTCTTCATGATGAATCAACTATCAAAGGTACGCATGTCGCTAAATGACAAGCTGCTCAAGCTCGTGCAATTTTACAAAGCTCACGGGATGGATAAGGCTACGGTGAGATTTGACACGGCTGGAAAGACCGAAGTCGCTACGAAGCGAACTCTTGCACAGCTACCCGATATTGTCTCCGAGCTTGGTCGAGAGCTATACCTGGCAGATCTACAAGATGTGCTTGATAAAAGCAGCCGCAAGAGGCAGGAGCCGCTGCCCTACAACGAACTTGCCGACAAGGATGATCCAACATCGATACGTCATGTCTCAAGGCTGGTCTCTACCGATGTCTCGATGCAGGCAGAATTGAGGGATAAAAGCGAGTATTACGAGCACGGCATTGCCTCGCTAAGCAAGGGCAACGCCAAGCTGGTGATGCTAGGAGGGATATTTGATGATTATGTAAACAGTAAGCTCGAGCAGCAGCCAGACCAAGAGCTTTCACCCAACTGGGAGATCGATAGGGAGAGGCTGCCAGTGGCTACAGACTTGCTAGAGATGCTGGATAAGCAGATTGAGTTACTATGTAGCTTGATCACTCTTGAGGTGAAGCCGCTCATACTTGTCGCCTCCAAAGAGGAGCTAGAGTTGGCAAAAGAGCTTCGCGAGTGGATGAAAGATAATCAGGCTACAGCGAAGTACAGGCTAAGCATAATTGCCACACTGCTTGGGCGGGAATGCTCGAGACTGCTACTTGAGTGGCTAGAGATCTTACCGCTAATTGCGATTGGTAGCTCGAAAGATGGCGATCGTGTCTTGGCTCTAGGGTCAATGCTTGATATTAAGTCTGAGCCGGATTTTCTCATGCTGACCCAGTCACGGGTGCGAAACAGCGATATCGCGGAGATCTATAAAATGTGGACCACTACTGCTGCAGAATCGAGCCTGATAAGTGACCTGATCCCTGAGAGCTACTATCAGCTAAAGGTTGTTCTAATTGACCAAAATATAATTTCTGAGACGCCACACTTATGAGAAGATTACCCGAGATCCTTCTAATATTTGTATCCATATATGTACTGTTGGCATTTGCTGCGCCAACTTTGCTGAGGCTTGGCTTCACAGATGCTGGCATGGGGATACACTCGATATATAGAATTTTCTGCCACCAGAGGGTGGAGAGGTCGGCATTTCTATTTGGTGAGGAAGGGATAATAAATTTCTACACACGTGATGAGCTGCAAGAAGCCGGCGTGATTCCGCTTGAAAACCCGGAGATTCCGGAGCCGTTTGATGAGCGATTCTTCGGCTATCCATATGTGGGAAATTCGGAGATGGGGTATAAGATGCCCCTCTGCATGAGAGATGTGCCACTCTATTTAGCATTCCTGATCTTTGGGTGGATCTACTTGGCAATAGCGCGCAAGAAGAAGAGGGTGAAGAAATTTCCGTGGTGGATGATACTGCTCTTTATGATGCCTATGGCGGTCGATGGGGTATTTCAGTATGCGACAGAGTTTTTCCTAGTCGGACAGCTACCGGAGGCTTATTACGACAATATCCCTAAGCGAATTGTTACAGGCGCACTTTTCGGGATTGGGTTTGCGATGATTATAATTCCGGTTCTGCTTGATAGCCTGGAGATGCTGTATAATAATGGAGAAGATTCCAAATTAGAGAAAAACGGGTCAGGAAATGAAAAATCTTAGCATGGTAAACAACAACGGGAAGATCGATTATAAGAGAGATGGCGCGAAAGCCTCGAGTCGAAGCCGCAAATCACAGAAGTCGAAAAATAGCGCAGAAGGCGTGAACAATTTCATTAATTATGTAACTAAAGGGCACGAGGTCGATCCGACAACCGTTGTCCATAAGATCGAGATCACATGGAAAAGCATCGCAATGGTGCTTATCACCTTAGGTGCGCTCTATCTCGGGATGCGGCTTCTGAGCCTATTGTCGGTCTTCTTCTTAGGCTTCGTGTTCTCAGCTGTGCTGCTCCCACCTGTAAGGAAATTAATGCGCAGAGGCATTGGCAAATTCTGGGCGATTGCGATCACATATCTCGGGCTTGCGGTAATAGTTATTGCTCTGCTTATTATGGTGCTCGCTCCGCTCGCGCAAGAAATATCTGCGATCTCACACTCTTTCCCTTCAATGAAGGAGCAGCTTATCAATGATGTCTCGCACATCATTGCTGCTGTGGCCGACGTAGATCCAGAGCAGGTGGCCGCGGCGCTAAACGAGTATGGTGGCCGTCTAATTAGAGGTGAATTGATCCTTAACTCAGGTGGCGATCGAGCTGCCGAGACATTCAGGACGATCTCTGACTTTGGTGCTGTGCTAGGCTCACTCTTCCTCTCTGTTATTTTATCTATCTACATTATCTCCGAGCACGATACATTCTTGGATATCGTATTCCTGAGGATTATGGACGAAAATAAACGCACGCTGGCGAAAGGAATGCTGCGTGATGTTGAGGATAAGCTTGGTCGCTGGCTACTAGGACAAGGAGCACTCTCGCTCATTGTTGGTGTGTCAGTATGGCTAATACTTACTGTTTTTGGTGTACCATTTGCGCTTCCGCTCGCGCTGCTTGCAGCTATGGCAGAGCTGATTCCTAGTGGTGGAGCAGTGATCTCATTTATACCTGCGGTTGTTGTAGCTTTGGTTAGCAACGGTGTCGCCAATGCCTTGATGGTTGCTGGTGCATATATTGTGTTCTACCAGATTGAGAATGCAATTCTTGTGCCAAAAATCATGGGGAATGTGATTGGTGTTAAGCCGATTGTTGTATTTGTAGGATTGCTAGTAGGATTGAGTATCGGTGGTATAACCGGAGCAATCATGGCTGTCCCGGCAATGGTGCTTATAAAGATCGGATACGACTTCTACGTGAACTATCAGAAATTGAAGGCCGAAGGGAAGATTTAACAGGCAAACGCCTGAACTTTCAGCAGGAATGAGAGAGCGAGGATTACTCCACCGCCTAACGCTACTTTGTAAATTGTCTTAAGGGCAGATTCAACTTTATTGTTCATTGTTGAATCGAATTTCATGAAGTGCTGGATTATACATGGTGCCGGCGTTTTACGCCACCCGACTGCTTGCAAAGCAGTTGGTTGAGTGCTATATAGGCCTGTATATCGCGGATTGTAGATTTATCTCGATATGGGTGCTACAATAATTTCAGTATGATTCTAACTTATATTACTGCCTAGACATGTTCGGTTTCGCTAAAAAGTCTGAAGACACGCAAGATCAGTCGATCTTCTTCCATGAGGATTACGCCTTTAAAGATGTAAATGAAGCATTAGTTGGCCGCAAAGGTCGAAGCCTCTTTCAGCTCAGAAGCATGGACATCCCTACCCCAGGGTTCTTCGTTATCTCTCCAGAAGTTTACAAGAAATTCTTGCTCAAAGCATTTGACCATAAGCTAGAAAATGTAATCAAGAATGCGAAGGAGCCCGATATAAGCAAGCTCGAGAAACTTATACTCGAGGCTGAGTTTGACAGAGATTTCTACGAAGAATTGCTGCGTGCATATTCACGACTCTCTGGATTCTCAAATGCCTGGGTAGCAGTTCGCTCCTCCGTCGTATATCCGAAAGATCCTGGCGTATCATTCTCGGGTGTATTTGCGACTGAATTAAATGTCCGCAATATCAACGCGCTGGTCGAATCGGTCAAGCATGTCTACCTATCACTTTTCCGAGATAGTGTCGTCGCATATGCAGCCAACCACTCTGTCGACCTTACCGAGGTACAGATGGCGGTCGTAGTACAGAAAATGATCCAGCCGGAGGTATCTGGAGTGGCATACACTGTTGACCCAATCACAAACGATAGTAAGAAAGTCAGCATCGAAGCAGTATTCGGACTTGGAGATGTAATCGCTGACGGTACAATTACCCCAGACCAGTACCTGCTGAACAAGAAGAACCTTGAAATTCTCGAGAAGCATATCTCCCCTCAGGACTGGATGAAGATTCGCAATCTCTCACAGGATCGTAAGCCTGGCCAGAAGGTTGATCACCACAGGATCCAGATCTCGCAGGCTTGGAGTCACCAGCAGAAGCTTGAAGATAAGAATGTAGAGTTTGTAGCCAAAGTAGCTTTAATCGCTGAAGATCGCGTAGGATCACCACAGATTATTGAGTGGCTCTGGGAAAGCGGCACTGTTTGGGTACTCCAATCGAAGCCAATCATCGAGCCAGCTCCAAAGAGTGAAGAGAAAGAGGCTAAAGCTCAGATGCAGGCTGCGTCTGCCACTGAGGTTCCTGCAGAGCCAGTTATCAAAGATCCGCTCGAGACCAGTGACAGCACTCAAGCGCCTAAAACAGAAGAAAAGGCTCCAGACACAGTATTCGATGTAGCAGTCGACATAGTCAAAGAGGAGAAGCTTAAAGAGAAAGCCATAATTGGTACAGTAGTTGCCTCGAAGATGGCTGAAGAAGCCGCAGAAGATAGGAAGCTCGCCAAAAAAGATGTAGAAGAAGCCAAGAAGAAGGCAGTCGGTGCAAAGGTTGATGATCTGTACACCGTCGAAGAGACTCGACTAGATCGCGAGACAGCCGAGCTGAAGGAAGAGGTCGAGCAGATGCCAAAGAAAGAGGCTGTCGAGGAGTATAAGGAGCGAGAGAAAGATGTGAAGACATTGGAGAAGCTGAGCGAGAAATTCCGCCAGATGAGCGAGCGAGCAGCCCAGAAGAATGAGAAGGCCAAAGAGAAAGTAGAAAAGAAACAGGTTGGTAAGCTTCTTGACCTAGGTGTGAAGTCTGTGAAAGACAATATGGAGTTCCTACTAACAGGAATCGGAGCGAGTGCCGGTGCAGTTACTGGTGAGGTCAAAGTAATCGGCGACAAGGTGCCAGATAAGCTGATTGTGACAAAAGGGACAATCCTGCTGCTCAAGAAGTTCTCACCAGACATGGAGAAATATATCTCTGAAGCTGGCGGTGTATTGATGGATGAGGGTGGATTGACAAGCGACGTGGCCATACTTTGTCGCGAGCTTGAAGTCCCAGCAGTAGTCGGCACAGGCCTTGCCACGACATTGATAACTGAGGGTGAAGTGGTAAAGATTGATGGTACTGTTGGAAGCGTCTACCGAGTCCTTCGCGAGAAGCCAGAAGACCAGCTGCAGAATGCTATTGCACAAACGGGAGCTGTAGATAACGCTCAATCAACACCGTCGAAACCTGATCAGGTTGTCAAGATGGCAACCGCTACCAAGGTAATGTTAACACCAGAGTATGGCGCAAGGGTTGAGAAATATAACGACCTGAAAGATGTGACCGATGGCTACGGCCTACTCGATCTTGATATGGTGATGGTAGAAAAAGGTCGTCACCCACTCGCCTATGCCGAGGAGAAGAAATACCGTGAATATTCAAAAGATATTGAAGTAATGATCGATGAGTTCTCTGATGTAGCCAAAGGCAATGAGGTTATTGTATCACTAGGCTCAGGCACAGTAGGCATGTTCCGCGAGCTAGTTAAGGGTACATCGATGGAAGGGAAAGATCTCCCCGACGAGATGAATGGTGTCGCCCGCTATATGCAGAATACTCGACTCTTTGAGAAAGTAATGCTTACACTGAAGCGAGTTCGCAACGTGTACAAGAGCCGCAACGTCTCTATCGCCCTTCACTCGCCAGTTAATGGCAGCCTATTGAAAGATATCAAGAAAGAGATGTCGGCAGCCGGATTGCGACGCACAACCACACTTATGATATATGCAGTGATCGACCGCCCATCTGAAGTGATACTTGTCGACGACATATTGGCAGCTGGCGTTGATGGTGTAATTATCAATACCCCATGGCTGGCTCGACAGATGCAAGGCTTCTCAGTCCATGAGAAAAATGTCCGCTATGACCTAAGTGTTGGCAGCGTCGCCAAAATATTGGAGAGCATACTGGCACAGACCCGCGGCTCTAAGCAGCGTGTCTATATAATCGCCGAGGATGATCCAGCCCTGATCAAGAAGGCTGTGGAATGGGGTGTCTACGGAGTGATGGTAAAGCCAGAGGCTTACATGGAAGCAAAGCGAGTGGTCGCGGAGACCGAAGCAAGAATGGTGATGAAGATGTAGGCTTCGACTTTGTTAGAGTGGTTGTCCAAAGTGTGGTCATCAAAGATTGGAGTAAAATTAATGCCGTAAAAGGTTGTTTTTGTCATGGAATTGTTGCAGAACCCATAGTATAATATGGTCGTGCTCTAAACGTAGAATTAATCAATTGCGCAGAGGAGTAAATATGGCAACAATCGTATACACAGAAATTCTGATCTACAATGGTGAGTCTCTGGTGACTCGAGAGAATGAGTTACATATAGCAGACGATTGGGGATTACAGATGGCTACTATGGAGGCGGGCGGTAATCAGCACACAGAGCTTACCCTATTCAGGGGCGAACACGATACGCCGAGTATGCAGGAATGCCGTTTATACTTTTACCCGTATGACATCTACAAAGTAGTTGTAGTTGAGGCTCTTGACGAGCTCACACAAATACAGGTTGTGTATGAAAGAGATCAATTTGGACTTGCTCTTAAGGGTACTGATTACAAAGGTATAGTGCCGCAGCATAATGTCATGGACGTAGGCATCAATTTCGTACCAAAAGGAGCTAGAGTCGCAAGATTGTTCTATCCTAATCGTCTGGATCTGGAACAGTTGGAGGGAAATCTCAAAAAGGATTACTCTGGTGATCCGCTGTTTGGTCTATCGTAGAGCTGTAAACAGTCTACGGCTCATAAACGTTCAGTCTAGTTGTGGGAATATGCCAGCTTGAAGTCTTGAAGAAATGCGCCAGCCGATGAATATCCAAAATTCTCAAACGCTCGCATGAATACTTCACGAACACGACTAGCTACTGCCGGGCTCAACCCAAGCCTATCAATTACAGATAGCCGCGCTTCGGCATTTTGATAGTGCATCATGACTTCAAATCTATCTGAGTCAGGATCCAGATTCATAGGTAGCCTTCCGAGTATCAGCTCAAATGCTGTAACTGCATACGAGTAGACATCATCTTCATGCTCTGGATAGAAACCATACTTCCCTTGATTATCACGATAGCTTCTTGCCCCACTTGTAATTTTAGATGAGGCATACTCTTGTGTGCAAATAATTACATCCGTGTACCCCAACGAAGCCACTGCGGCAGCCCATATGTTATACTCCAAACATGAAAAAGACCCCCATGATGGAACAATATTTAGGCGTCAAGAGGCAATATCCTGACAAGATTGTGCTGTTTCGGATGGGTGATTTCTATGAGACATTTGGCGATGATGCCAAGCTGGCCTCTAAAGTATTAAATATCACATTAACTACCCGCGACAAAGCTACCGACCCTACCCCACTTGCCGGTTTCCCACACCATGCGCTTGATCAATATCTGCCCAAGATCATCAAATCAGGCCACAGCGCTGTTGTTGTTGATCAGCTTGAGGATCCTAAGCTGGCCAAGGGAGTAGTTAAAAGAGGTGTCACTCGAGTAGTCACGCCAGGTACGCTTGATGGCGATCTGGCCGATTCGCGCAAAAATCCATATGTGATGGCTGTCGTGCAGGATAAGGAAAAGATCGGCGTTGCATTTGCAGATCTCTCAACTGGTGAATTTAAGATTACTGAGATTCCGCTGAGTCGGGATTCATTAAATTCATTAATTGCGGCGCACGACCCTGTAGAGATTTTGCTTCCGGACTCCGAGACTTCATTAAAATTTAATGAAATCCCTGTGCAGCTTATCAGCGCTGCAGAGAGCAAGCCAGCCGCCGCTGAGAAGACGCTCAAAGAATTCTATAAAGCGAAAAGCTTGGATTCGCTTTTTATAGCGGACTATAAGTTAGCGGCCAGAGCTGCTTCCATGCTTATCAGCTATATCTTGGATACGCAGAAAATGAACCCAGAGCATATCAGCAGACCGCAATACTTCTCGACTCAGGGCACGATGGTTCTTGATCGAGCGACAATCCGCAACCTCGACCTGGTGCAGAACTCCTACACTGGGCAATCTCACGACACACTGCTTGAGGTGCTCGATGACACTCGTACTGTCATGGGCAGGCGTATGCTCTACTCTTGGGTAATTAATCCGCTGCTTAATCTTCATGAAATTAATGAAAGGCATGAAGTTGTCGAGTATTTTCACAATGACTTTGAGCTACTTAATGAAATCCGCAAGCTTCTATCTGAAGTAAGCGACACAGAGCGAATTGTCGGCAAAGTCGGTCTAAACAGAGCCTCAGCGCGCGACTTGAAAGGGTTGCAGCTTTCATTGCAAAATATGCTGCAAATATCTGATAGATTAGCAGAGCATAGCGAGCTGCTTGAGAAATTTAAATTCGCCCAGCTCTTCTCCGACGAAAAACTCCCAATAAATAGCCTGATCACCCGCCTTGACTCTACAATCTCGGATTCACCACCTACTACGATAAGTGAGGGTGGAATTGTCAAAGCCGGTTACAGCCCAGAGGTAGATGAATTAAGATCACTGGCTGGCAGCAGCAACTCAGGCCAGAAAAACGAGTGGGTCCAAGAGATGGTTGAGGTCGAGAAAGCGAAGACCGGCATCCCATCGCTCAAGATCGGATTCAACAAGGTTTTTGGCTACTACATAGAAGTCACTAATGCGCATATTGATAAAGTCCCCGGCTACTATATCCGCAAGCAGACTTTGGTAAATTGCGAGCGCTTCATTACCGATGAGCTGAAGAAGAAAGAAGAGGTGATCCTTGGCGCTGAGGAGAGGCTTTTCAAGCTCGAGTACAATATCTTCCAAGAGCTGCGGGAAGAGCTGCTCCCCTACCTCACAGCGATCAAGCAGCTATCTCATGAGACTGGCAAGCTTGATGTCCTGGCCGGGTTTGCAAATATTGCGCGGTCAAATCTTTACATCAAGCCTATCATGCATGATTTTGGTGTGCGCGACGGAGTTTTAAAGATAGCAGGTGGCCGCCACCCTGTAGTCGAGAAGATCTCAGATGATGAGTTTGTATCAAACGATGTCGATGTGACAATCATGGGCAATCGCATGGCCATCATCACCGGCCCCAATATGTCGGGTAAATCAACCTATATCCGTCAGATCGCACTTATCGTCTTGATGGCGCAGATCGGCTCATTCGTGCCAGCAAATGATGCTGAGATCTCGCTGGTCGATCGTGTGTTCTCACGAGTAGGTGCTTCAGACAATCTGAGCCAGGGACGGAGCACATTTATGGTGGAGATGGAGGAAGCGGCAAATATATTGAATAATGCGACCGAAAACAGCCTGGTGATACTGGATGAGGTGGGTCGAGGTACAAGCACCTACGATGGTGTAAGCATTGCATGGGCTCTCTCCGAGTATCTTGTGAGTCGAGTCAAGGCTCGCACACTGTTTGCTACCCATTATCACGAGCTGCTGAAGCTGGCAGCCGAGCACCCTGAATTTGTCCGCAACTACAATGTGATGGTGAGCGAGGATGAGGAGAAAGGCGAAGTAACTTTCATGCGGAAGATCGTCGAGGGTGGTACTGATCGGAGCTACGGCATCTATGTAGCGCAGCTGGCTGGATTGCCTGAGGAGGTGGTAACGCGAGCGAATGAGATCCTCTCTACTCTATCAAATGGCAAGGGCGAGTCTGATGATGAGCAGATAGCAGCAGCGACTAAGGGGAAATCGAGCAAAGCAGCTAGCATTGATCAATTATCATTCTTCTCTGCGCAGGAGTCGGAGCTTATTAATGAGTTGAAAGGGCTGGATCTAGATGGGATGACGCCGGTGGAGGCGCTGAATAAGCTGGTGGAGTTGAAGAGGAGGTTTGAGTGATGGGTGGACCAAGTAGTGAGAGATTAGAAAACCTGGCAGTTGAGTACGGAGAGAAGAGTGAGCGATTTCCCCTCGAGCTGTACATGGAAGAATTCAATCGTGCACCATGGGTCAAGCATAATGATGGAGAAACAGCATACTACTCGGCAGTTGTTCCCTTGATGGAGGAGATGATTATGGAGTATGAAAATGGAAATGAATCTCTTGAGATGATTGAAAAATCAAGGGTTATAATCTTTACTGGGTTTACAGGGCTTGAACAGGATGGGAAGTTCGGTACAGCTCAGAATGCATGCTACGGAGTAATGGACACAAATAGGAATATGGCGATGCTGGTTGTTACTGATCAAGGCTACTTCCTGCTGTATCGGAATTATGAATTCAGAGCACCAGTGTTACTGTCATCTATCGATGTAGATCCTGTGGCTAGCTTCGGTAAATTGTATGAAAGCGTCGCAAGTGACGAGGGTATAGAAATACTCGCTGGGAACCTCAAGCCAAGTCGGTTTACTGGCAGGATCTTCGACTTCGGGGAGTACAACAGTAGGCTAATTGTCTCGAAAGAGATATTTAATAGCTGGTTTATGAAATTGAACTGGCCTGTTGAAGCGGAGTAATGTTCTCAATGTAATTTCGTTGCATCTAATGCAAACTACAAGTAGTGTATAATCCCTATATGTATAAACTCTAGGCTGCCCACTTTGCTTCGCAATATGAAATAGTCTTAAGGTAGTGGGTTATGGAAGTCCAATTGTCTCCATCCTGCTAAACGAGTATGAGCACCGACCTGGAACACACACACAATCCAAAGCCGAATATACGAACTGTAATCAGTTATGAGTATAAGGGGGTAATCGAGAAGTCCCTACCACTATTCCAAAAAGGGATGGATGAATCTACCACTCTATTAGCATTGTTGACACAGCGAAATGCATATGAAATTGAGTGGGACTTTTATCATAATGATAGGTATACAATTCCACCGGTACTCTATACCGAGATTGATTACCGAGAGTGCATCTATTTTATAGCCCCAAATGCCTTTGGTCTTTGTTCTGCCGAGGCATTTCATGTGGTTGAATTACCTAGATCCAAAGGCCAGAAGCGGGCCTATGTATATGCGTGTAAGGGTATGCCTGGCATAAGATACTTTAATCCTGATGTAGTAGATGCTGTCGCTACGCTAGAAGAGCTGGTCAGTGGCATGAACTACGGACATGGAACTTTGAGCACAGCTGCAGTTACTCCTGTGGGGCACCCTATTCAGGGTTTGAACTTTAGAGGGAGAGTACCTCGTGGAAGCTCAAAACAGAGGGGAACTGGAGAAACCAATTGGTATAGTATTCTTCACCCAGCCATTAAGGGCTACTGTTAGGCGATTAGATCTCCAGCCTATGCCCATTCTCCTTCAGCCACCTCCGATGCTGCTTATAATCCGGATAGATCTCCCCCACCAAATTCCAGAAGCTCTTCGAATGATTCTGATGCCTTAGATGCGCTACCTCGTGGGCGACCAGATAGTCTACTACCTCCATCGGAGCCATTATGATACGCCAGTTGAAGTTTAGATTGCCCTTGCTGCTGCATGAGCCCCAGCGAGTCTTGGCATTTGAGAGCTTGATCGATTGGTGCCTAAGCCCGGCTAGGTCGCAGAAATGCCCTACTCTATCGGCCAGAATTGTACGTGCTTCACTCTTGTACCATTTTGTGAATGCCTCGCGCGCTTTCGGCTGCTTCTCGGCATGGAGGATGAAGTCTTGGTGCAGGTCTAGCGGCTCTCTTAGTGTGAGCCCATATTTGGTGACTGCGCTTGGAGGGATTATTTGCAGGCTGTAAGTCTCGCCGAGATACTCGAATTTTTCACCCTCATTAAATCTGTGCGCAGGGCGTTCTCCGCTGCGGCGCTGCTGTAGAGCAAGCTTCTTGCTTATCCAGCCGGATTTCTCCTCTAGGAATTGGTCGATCTGCTGCTGTGGGAGGCGGTGAGGTGCTTTGACAATGACGTCGGCGTTTTCGGTGATGCGGATAGTAAGGGAGCGGCGTTTTTCTCGTTTGAGGGTGTAGTTTAGTTTCATACTCGGTAAATTATACAGGATTGATATTTTGAGCGTGTAATGGGTATGTAATGGAGATGGAACATCTCCGATTATTTACAGATAGAGACTATGGGGTATGCAAATAGTTAAATTATTCCTAGTGACAAATGATGTCGGAGTTTGGTGGCGATACAACTAAAGGGCTAGAAAGAGATGGATGTGAAACCGAGATTGTACATGAAGGCGAAGGGTGTGTTCTCGCTTGTTATACGTCGCTCAATGGCGATACGGTTGGGATAGATGAGTTATCGCCATATCTGTACGAAGGTTGTAATAAGGTATATGTGCATCTTCTACTTGATAACGGTAAGGTTAGATTACTCGACATATTTGTCCCGAACTTGTCCGGCTGTGGACTTGATGGGCATAGTATAACGGCCCCCCTGTCTGATGAATTCAGACAACGTTCCCAATATGCATATGCATCAGCTCTCAAGCATCATGAAGCTATCCAGTATCTAAGTTTTGATGAGATACAGTTCTAGATTTCACTTTACTCAACCATAATCCTTCACTACATACAATATAAGCATGGGCGAAAACGGGAGCCATCGCTACTACGGTGATAGATCGGAAATGCAATTTCCACTCAGAGTGGGAGAGCGCGAGCTGCCTTGGAATTATGCCTCAACCGAGATATATCAGCTATCATACAAAGACTTGGAACTGGGCGGTCGGACAGAGCGATACCGCATATATTATTGTGAAGAGATTGAGCCCGATAACATGGGTCTCACTTGGGAGGTACCGGAGGTTCTCAGGGAGTTTGATCGACGCGAAAGCATGGGCTATTTCTTGCTGTATCAAGAAGTGGGCAAAGAGCTGGCGTACGTAACTGCTGGCGCGTTGGATCGTAGGTGGGAAGTAATCTTGAGCTTCTCTTCTCACTATCTCGCTAATCAAACGGTTGTTCGAGTGTGCCACAGGCTAATGTTTGAGTATGCACAGGGTATGCGACGAAACGGTGATGATCCGAGATGGCGAGGTGTACGTGGTTGAATCTGCAATAGACTTATAGTATAAATCAAGCCATGATAAATAGTTATGGCCAGATGAGTACTGAAGAACTTTACGGACACGTTGACGAGCATTTCCGTGATAGAGAAGCTCAGTACGAAGGCATACATACAATACTAAAAACAGAAAGGCCAGATAGCTGGGGTGGGTTTGCTATTGGACCAGACACATTTGGATGGACAAGATATACGCTTAGGCCAGACAATGCCGAAATGATGCCACAGTACGAGAACGACTCTTCTCTATCTGCTGTAAGGCTATATAGAGTACTGAACGCACAACAGGATGAGTTGTATGTGATCATTTACGCGATGGGAAGCAAAGTCGAGCGTGTACTGTGCAATCCTCAAATGATCGACCTCACGCCTTTCCAGATTCAAACAATAATGAACGAGATGCTTCTCGAGCATATACAAAACCAAAGAGGATCAAGATAGCCCATTTCACAACCCACCCCGCCTCTGCTATATTATATCTGCAATGAAAACAACTCATACAGATAAAGAGCCACAACGTCGAGACATTGAGAATCCAGTCCGACCAGTTGGCTCAAAGCAAAAGCCTTTCCTTCTACCGTATCGCCGACAAGTGGTCGGACGCAAAAGACACCTACTCATCCCCTTCCTCGCCATAGTTATCGTAGCCATACTCTCTTTCGTCTCCAGCAGCCCCGCATATGCCGCCACGACAGTTAAGACCTCTGCATACACGCCAAACAAGGTTGACGGCTCCACAATGTATGTAAACGATGTCTTCACCTCGGTTATCACATTTGAGAGTGATGCAACCATTGCCACATGCAAGGTGTCATTTAACTGGGGAAGCGGTGAGACAGGACAGTACAACGGCACACTTTCCGCGGGTGTCCCAGATGAAGATGACCCAACCATGCTGAGCTACTCCTGTACCAACAATATTAACCGCACACTACTCGACCCTGTTGCTACATACAGTGTCAGGTTCTGGGTATATGACCCAACAAGCTCCCCGCTCATCAATGGCCAGACACTCAACACAATCACCGTAGATGGTGAGGCACCCCGCAGCACTCTGACCGCCCAGATCACCAATGCCAACGGTGCCGACAACCCCGATTGGAAGATCCAGATGACAGGTACAGTAACTGAGCCGAGCAATGCCAACTATCTGGAAGACCGGGTTTGCTCATTTAGATATTTCGCCAACAACCAGTGGATTAGTGCAGGGACAGCAGATGCAACCCGCAGCGGTACATGTAGCAAGACGCTCGACGTAAGTGATGCCAGCCTTACCGTTGGCACATATGCCCTGATGGTAGTCACAGAAGATGCTTTCGGCCATGCCGAGGTGAAAAGCACAGGTGACGCCTCTGTCGCTGTAACAGCTGCCATGCTTGGTCAGGCTGATACTCCTGCCGCTCCAGCTGCGACCCGGGATGAGCCTACTGTCGAAGAGGAAGAGATCCCTGAAGGGATAGACCCTGCAGACTTGGGTGGAGTGATAACTGATGAGGGTGATGAGGTAGATGAGGATGAGGTAACGAATAAGGGGCTAGAGACTGATGACTTGAAGGTGGTGAATGGTAGCGAGGTAAATGTAAGGCTATGGACTGTACTCTTGGGGCTGAGTGCGGTGGGATTGGTGTTTAGTGTGTTCTTGATGGTGCGTAGGGGGTGGTTTGGGTGGATTGGTAGGAGATTTAGGAGGGGGAGGGTTGACGAGCACTTGGCTTAATGATGTAATGTACTGATTTAACTTTGCAGATTTACAAGTATGCACAGTTCATACATTGAGGGTTTTTTGTTGTATCCGCAAACAAGAAGGAAATTGTTAAATCCTAGAAGGTTTTTAAGAATATTGATGGCTAAGAAGTATCCTTGGCAGTTTTAGACGCTGAATGTGAGAATTGGCGAATAATTACCCTTGCACTTGTGGGCGAAACTGAGT
Organism: Candidatus Dojkabacteria bacterium; assembly: GCA_030583845.1. NCBI lineage: Bacteria > Candidatus Dojkabacteria bacterium. The sequence goes on along the minus strand of CP129478.1, from coordinate 114,498 downwards.
TGGAAGGGGATTATTTTCTGGCGAATCGATTAATAGATAGCTTTTTTGGTAATGCTGACACGCCGCAACTATTAACCCTCAAAGATTTTTCATTGTATGTCTCTGTTATTGGTAGAGTATTGAAAAGGATGCCTCATAGCTACCTATGTGAAATACGTTCTCACGAAATTAATGCAGGTGGCCCATACACCTTTGATATCGCAACTAACTTGCTTGTGTATAATGCCTTAGTGCCGTTTGGCGTCAGATTGTCCCCGTTGGAAATTTGGATTAACTCTAGGCGAGGTAGAATGGATAAAATCACGGAGTCTTTATATGAGGTGGTTGTACATGGTAATACTAAAGGTATAAATCATCTTCTTAACGGTTTTATCTGTTTATCAAAGTGGCTCGATCTTACTTGGGTTAATGATTATGAAAGACCACGAAAACTTGAAGACAACAGCAAGAGTATCGCACAAAGCATTGCAACGAACTGTATAAGGAATGTAGCAGAATGTGATAGAGAGTTACTGCATGATATCTCACAAGGAGCACTCATGTCTGAAGTTGTTTCTTTCTATCTCTTTGTAATCTCGAAAGAAGTTTTATCAGAAACACCCAACAGTTGCCTACAGTGTGAATATGGTCGTTATATATTTTGGGGCGTAGTGTTATCAACACTTCTAGATTGGAAAAAAGATAAAGATATGCCTTTGAAGAAGTATAGTGGGACCGTCGTCTCTTCAGTAATAAAATATGCCTATAGCCAGCTTTTAGTATTGGAGCCAAGATCAAATGATACGATTACAAGGGCAATAAGGTTGCACCAAGCTACGCAGAACATGAGCGAAGAAATGGAACTCGACATCTACAAGCCCATCTATGAACCACTTTTAATAACAAAACCGAAGCTGCGTGGTAATAGTACGGATTTTGGTCGATACTTTGTTTGCAGAAAGATGTTAGATGACCTAGGTGATGGCATTGACTCTGTTGATTTCACTTTAGAAGGCGTAACAGCATTTCTTGGAAGATTCAGCAGGCAACTCGCAAGCCTAAGTGGGTACTTCAATGATTACTACAAATACCAAGAAATGAAGTATACGCAGAAAAACTTGGTCAACGAGATAATCTATTTTCAAGCACATATCCAAGAGCCACCTGATTAGCTTGCTATCAGCAAGATCTTGTATTCGTAAAATTTTGAAAATATTATGTCCGGTTCTCATTTTACATTCCCATATATAGATCACTTTCCATTCTTTATTTTCAAGAATCTGTCTTACCGAGGTGTCTCTAGACATATTCTAGGCTCTTTGTTAGTTGTCTGTCACTATTTTTGAGTTGCATCGACGTATCTTACAAACTGACCAAGCGAATAAATTCCTTCTCTGTACTCCTTAGGATAAGTGTTTATATATTCTTTTGGAACAACAAGTTTAACATTGTAGCGCGTCATTTCTTTCATCTGATTGGAAGATATTCCCTGCTGTAATGTAAATAAATGTTTTACTTTGATTCTGTCAGCTTCATTCAAGATCTGTCTCCATCTGTCTTTGCATGTTGTTTTCGCTGCAAGAAAAACAAGCTTATTCTGATCAAATAAAAAATTGTGATATGCTTCCGGGCTTGGGAAGATGAAATCAGGCTTTTTGTGCTCTTCTGTTACAGTCTGCTCACTGAATTTCAAATCAAAAGTTGTAAACATATTTGAAAGGTGATGCTCAAGTGACTTTCCAGCTCTACTTTTTCTTCTATTTAAAATGCTGTTCGCTGTTTGTATGAAAGAATCTACATCCTTAAAAGGTTGCCCTATGATGTTTGAATATCTATTATTCTCAATAGTTTTAAATAACTTATACTCTGTATCAAGCCATCTCAAAAGCTCCTTATCTGGATTAGATTTGACATCAATTGTAGATATTCCAGAAACCTGCATAATTATTTTCCTAGCATTATCTGCAATCTCGGTTGTAAGAGGGAAATCAACGCTGATAGTACCTATGTAAGCCTCAAACATCTTCATAAGCTGATCTTCAACACTTACAGTATTTGTTTTAGGAATGATTTTATTTGTTTCCTGTGGACTTATGCCGAATGCACTGAAGAAGGTTTCTATCTCATCATCACTTGAAAGTACAAACGCCTCGTAGTACTCATCTGTCTGTTTAGTAAGAATAAGAAGGTTTCCAACGCTTTCCTCTGTTAAAAACGGAAATCCTTTGCCGAACCTTGTAAGTCTGTATTCATCTCTTGTACCGACCCCATAGTAGATAAACCTGCTGTCTGTTTCAAAATCTCCCTGCCATTTTATCTTTGCAAATTTTTCACTATTTTCACCTTTGACTCCTTGAGTCTCAAAAAAAAGAGGGTATGAGTTCTTATGTAGATGGAATCCACTTTGATGACCTCCAGTTACTCCAGCATCGTTTGAAGTTATAAATTTCGAGAAAGCTACAGAACCTCTTTTAACAGCCTCAATTGCCTGACCTGCAAAATTATTTTCTAACATATCCTAATGATTTAACAACTGAATTAGCTAAGTACTCCATTAAAGGAACAACTACAGCATTTCCGAACTGCTTATATGCTTGTGTATCGGAAACAGGAATTATGAAATCCTCAGGGAAACCTTGAAGTCTTGCACATTCTCTTGGGGTAAGCCTTCTTGGGTTTTTACCTTCCTGAGGGATAAGAATCTCTGATCCATCTTTGTAATACCTAGCACTTAAGGTTCTAGTGATTCCATTAAAATCAGCAAGCCCATAACCAAATCCATTACCCTTTTCTTTATGTTTTTTCGCATAGTTTTGAAGATACTCCCACAGTTTATCAGTAAGTGTATATTTAGGGTCAACCTCTTTTTCAAGAATATCTGAGAGCCTCACTTCTTTTTTAGGTAGCTCTGGAAATTCAAAATTCTCTTTGCCTTTAAATACTTTATTATCAAAAGCTACAATAATTGTTCTTTCCCTGTGCTGTGGGACAAAATGCTGTCCGTCATTAACTTTATAGTATGGTATGTAATCAAGCTCTTTTAGTGTGTTGATTATTACTTCGAAAGTCCTTCCTTTATCATGTGACATAAGGTTCTTCACATTTTCGAGAAACACGATTTTAGGCCTCTTCACTTCAATAATTCTTGCGATGTCGAAAAATAATGTTCCCTTTGTTTCATCAAAGAAACCGTGACCCCTGCCCAAACTCTGCCTTTTTGAAACTCCAGCGATTGAAAAAGGTTGGCATGGAAATCCTGCTAGTAAAATATCGTGATCAGGTATATTTGTGGCATCAATTTGGGTAATATCGCCAGCAGGCGTCTCACCGTAGTTAGCTTGGTAGGTTTTAACCGCATACTTATCAATTTCAGAAGAAAACAAAGAGCGCCCGCCTTGCCTCTCAAAGGCAATTCTAATTCCTCCAATACCTGCGAAGAGGTCAATAAAGGTAAATTTTACACCTTTGACTTCAGCGTGGGATTCAATCATTGTGTTAGAAGGCATTCCAAATTCTTTCCGCGGTTGTAAGAGACTTTCAATCTTTATCTCAAGGGCGCTACTTATTTTCATAATGGTATCGAGAGTAGGATTTTGATACACACCGCTCTCAAGCTTGGTAATTGTTGAGTAATTTACCCCAGATAAGTCGGCAAGCTCTCTTTGAGTTAGACCTTTAAATTCTCTCTCTTGTTGTAATTTCTGTGATAAATACATAACGGTTTCAATTTAGTGATATATTATACCCAGCGGTGAAATCTTTCAACTTGAGTTGCTCTATAATCTTTCTGGAGACTGAGGCCAGCTGGGTATAGCCTTCTACGCCAGTTAAACGGAAACATCAGCGTTGCCTCATTTACTTCTTAATATGTCGCAACCCTATAGCGTTATGTTATTACTAGCGGTATAATCCCGCATGGATAAAACGCTTACGAAACCTGAACTAAAAACAATCTCTCCCACCCTAGTGGGCTGGCTAGAACACAGACAAGAGCAAACAGAGAAGCCAGGAATGAGCCTCGCGGCATCGATGGGACTGTTGGGGCTTATTATCCAAGAATCCTATGGAAGTATGGAGTACGCAGGAGAATCTAATCGTATAATTGGTATGGCAAAGTTTGTTAGAGATTTTATTGATCACGATAATTTGCGTCAGACAGGTATTGAAGAACGTACCCCTTTTGATCTATTTGACCAGTTTAGAGCTACTCTGAGCTGCTTTTATGAGGAGTGCTATGAACTCGTAGATGGAGCACTTGTTCATGGCTACATTAATGCTAAAGATAAGGCGAAATCGCGAGGTGAGTGTATGACAGCGCAGGAGGCTCAGAGACGACTGTTAAAGACGGCCTCAGTCAAACTTTCTCGTTACAATATAGCATGGGAGTTTATCGGAGAAGAAGAGGAGGCCGAAGAAGAGCTGTACATTGCTATGACCCGCAGACTCTTTATGCATCTGTTTAACACCAAACAGGCACTACACTTTATCTCCAAGGCTAACCTTTCAAAGCCAGAGGGAATAGTTGAAGATCTGACAAGGTCGAGAATGGGTCTAATCAGCGTCAAGATTTTTCCATTTGGAGATCACTTTGAGTCAGCTTTCAGGATGGCAGGAACTCAAACGCTCCATTAAAGCAGCGTCAACTTAAGCCAGTACTCAAACCTCCCCCACTGTGCTAACATATACCATACATATACATAAATTATTACCATCACAAAATGGCAGAGAAAAGACTTACACGCTCCTCATCAGATAAAGTAATCGCAGGCGTCTGCGGCGGACTAGGAGCATACTTCGGACTCGATCCAATGCTTGTACGAGTACTATTCATCGTTGCAGCATTCTTCATGGGTGCTACCTTCTGGATCTACCTCATCCTCTGGCTAATCCTCCCTCTTGATACAGCTAAGTCAGGCAGTGACACAGTTTCCACAGGTGCAAACGAGATGGCAGAGAAAGCCAACGAGGTGATGAAGGGTGTTGAGAAGGGTCTTAAGGGTGACAACGGCAAGAAATAGCCCCACCTATTAGCTAACCTGCAAATATTAAACAGATATGGCAACTACCTCTAAGAAAAGCAAAGGTAAAATCAAACCTTCAAAAGCAAAATCAGGCGTTGAGAATGCAGCCAAGAATGTTAAAGCAGCCGAGAATGTAGCGGCGACCGTAACGGAGATTCCACAGCAGCCCGCAGCCGACCCAGCTCCCAAGTCCGAGCCAGCCCCTAAGCCCGAGCGACCGACCAAAGAAGAAGGCATTCCCAAGGTCCAATTTACCTCGACCAAGCGCCTCCACCGCAGCTCCGATTCAATCATTGGCGGTGTTTGTGCAGGTATAGCCGAGTATATCGAGGTCGACCCTATCCTGGTACGACTCGCCTTCATCGCACTCACAATGGCAGGTGGCGCAGGTGTATTCCTCTATATCGCGCTCTGGATCTTGATCCCTGAAGATGATGGTGTCGCTGGTGTATCTAGCTCAGAGATGATCAATGAAGAATCGATCCGCAAGAATACCGCAGATGTTGTAAGCAAAGGCAACGATATCTGGGAATCAGTCAAAGAGGGTAGCAAGCAGGGCAATGCACGAACTGTTTTCGGTCTCATCGCTGTATTCCTGGGATGCTATTTCTGGCTTGAGAATATGGGATTACTCGGATGGTTTGACTTCGGCGATATCTGGCCAGTGATATTGGTGGGCATTGGGGCAGTTTTGTTGCTGAAGAAGAAGTAGCTTTCACTAATTATTGTATTGCGGTACGAATCTGTAGTGATATAATTCCCCATGGAACCAACGAAAAACATTACTCAGCACAAGTACTTCATCCCAGCACTGGTCGCGGCACTGTTTCTGGTCTTAATGCTCTGCTGCTGTGCCTCAGCCGCAACATCTATATATATCTTAAATAGTGAGACACAACTAGAAGAGGTTGATCCACCTCCGGCAGTTGAGGAAGAGCCACCTATAGAGGAGAAGTCTCCGATAGAATCCGCTGTACTCGAGCCCGTACTCCTTAATTTCAGCAATGTGGACGAGGTTCTTAAGGATTATCAGTTCGACATACCGGAGATAGAGTCTGTAGAAGATATTGAGGAGATATACGGATTTAAATATCCGACAGTATATCTGTTTGATGCACCCTACCCGGAAAATCATGGACTTGAGGAGAACTATAATCTGCATGGGATGAGCTATCTAGTAGATAAGAGCATGGCACCTGCACCATTCGGAAGCGTTATAGCGCGCAGTGAGTATTTCTGTCAGCTATGCGAGAACAACATGAACAAGTATCACAACTTCGTACAGTATCGCACCGACCTTGGAGTAACCGGTTCTACCGAGACTCCACCTTTTCAGATTACATACTTTAAATACCATGCGTTTTATGGTCGTAGTTTAGAGTGGGTAACCGAGCAATCACTTATCCAGACTAGAGCCAATAAGATATGGGGGGAAAGCAATGATTTCTATATGCTCGGCGTGATTAATGTTGAGGATTCTAAATTTGAGAAACTATATATCTATCTAGAGATGCTGGATGATGATGGCGTGCCGGATGAAGAGACCGTATATGTCATCGACTATGCAATTGAAGATCAGTACGGTCAGAAATTCAGACATACGATCAGAGCGACTGAAGAGACCTTGGTGGGAGAGTCAGACAAGATTGCGGCCCTGATCGGATCATTCGACACGACAGAGAAGTACTTTATCTTCGGCAACGAACCAGACGATCTAGAGAGTCGTCAAGAGTATGAGCACCGTATGGAGTATGAAGTCGAGTACTGGAATGACCAGTGTGCATTGGAATATGGTACTGTCTGTCCGCATCCTATACATAAAGGGATGACAAACGAAGAGCTACTTGAAAGTGTTAACAAGAGGTGGCTCAACTACTATAACTCTCAGCAGTAATCAAGGGAGCTGTAGCCCGGACTAGTTGCTCAACTGGAATGTCGAAAGCACCTCAGTATCATACTCTCCGAGATACATGTATAGGACGGTATCCTCGTAAAGCCGCATGTAGTAGTAGCTTCGTTCCATCGCCTGTATGCAGTCTACCTCGCTACACTGGTCATATGTGACCTTCGTATATTTCACTTCATTGATTGTGAGTTCGGTTACAGCTGGCATGCCCTGCACCAGGCTTGGGAAAAGCATTTCACCTCGCTCGATTATCTCTGTTCTTTGATCTTTATCGCTCTCATGCTCTACAGCTATTACTTTTGCAGTGGGATCAGCCTGAGAAGCGACCTCGTAGTAGCTGTACGGCTCATCGTGACCGTCGACTGGGAGGCTGCTCTGATATGAATTGAGCTTACCATCTTCAAATGGCACTTTAAGTGAGAATCTCTCTGTTGTAAGTGTCTGGCCTGCAAAGCCTGGCTCTGCAGGCTCGTCTGATTGCTCGTTCTGGTCGTTGTCAGTTGATCTGTCCCCAAGCAGGGCATTCTTCGCCGAAGAGAGGATTGCAAGCAGAACAAACAGCACTACACAGACCAAGACCACAATCCCAATCTGCCTTGCTGGCCTTACAAATATATCTTTTAGCTGATGGTCATTCTCCATTTGATAGGAACTTTATACTTGCTTGATTTACTCGGCAAGCGACACCTCTCTCTCCTCGCCGCTCGCCATATCCTTCACCTTATATACGCCCTTCTCCGCCTCGAAGTCACCATAGATCACGACATTGCCAAAATTCTTACTGTTGCCATATTTCAACGCCTTCCCTACCCCCTCGACCTCGAAGCCAGTCTCTACCACTTTGCCCTCGCTTCGTAATTTGGCTGCAATGCGATTTACTTCGTCGTAAAACTTCTCATCAAGAAGCGGCACATAGTATCGATCGGTCGGGTCATCGAATTGGATATTTCCAAGCAACCCCCAGCTCTCCAGGAATAGCTTAGTAGTCTCATCGCCTGGTGCGCACCCAGTTGCCGGGAATGAATTCACACCAAATAGCTCGGCTAGACCATTATATCGACCGCCGCCAAACATTGAGCGGTTATTCTCAGGGTTATTGTCGAACACCTCAAATACCATGCCATCATAGTAGTCGAATCCACGGATTACATTTGGCTGGAATTTCACCCACTTCTCATATCCAAGTGCGGTCAATTTGCCAATAATCTGGCGCATCTCCAGATATCCCTCTTCGCTATCGATCTGTGGGATATTTGTAAGTAGCTCTTGCTCTGATTTGCTATCCATGAAGGCTCTTAATGCTGCGATCTGCGCTTCATTTAGTCCGATCTGTGTCAGTCTCTCAATCAAGCTGCTCTGCTCCTCTTTCTCCCACTTGTCGAGGATGCGCACTACCTCGCCTCGCTGCTCTGGAGTCACCTGCGCAAAGCGATTGAGCACTGCGTCAATTAATTTTCTGTTGTTTACGAATAGTGTGAATGCCCCGTCAGGTGGGTTGAAGCTAAGCATAATCTCAAGTGCCACCTGCAAGATCTCGATGTCGGCGTTGATTGAATTCTCGCCGAAGATGTCGAAGTTGAGCTGCCAGAACTCGCGGTTACGGCCACGCTGTGGCTTCTCACCGCGCATAAAGTTGGCGATCGAGAATAGCTTGATCGGCTTGGCCTCCCCTTCATAGCTCCTGCTCACCATGCGAGTTACCGATGGAGTCATCTCTGGGCGGATAGCTAATTCACGACCTGAGCGGTCGATCACTATCATCAGCTCTTTGCCGCCAAGGTCTTCGCCTGATTTTGCGCGATATAGATCGGCAAACTCAAGCAGCGGAGTCAGATATTCTTGGTATCCAAATTTTGTACATACTGAGCGCCAGCTATCAAAGATATACTTGCGAATCTTAAATTCGCTTGGCGTCCAGTCGGCAGTGCCCTTGTAGGGCTCATTTGATATTGTAGTTTTCATATTGGTTTAGTATATCACCCGACCACTTAGCTCCGATAGATAGGAAAAGCTGTGTTAGCCATCTCTCGAGCTTGCTGTGTTGATCCGATTGTTTTTTTATCGACGCTAAGTGGTCGGGTGAATGAATTAAAGTGAAAAGTGGCTATGTAAAGTATAGCCGTATAAGTTTTGCCTTAGCGGTGATGCTTACCCTTGGCGGATGAGTTGAGCCGATTGAGAACAACTTCAAATGCACCCATGCCATGCTCTAGCCAGTAATTGATCCTGGTGATTGTAGTCGTGCTTATTCCTGTTTCTTTGCTTATATCTCTGTATGACATATCGTCTTTTAATAGGTGCTCAGCGGCGTAAAGTCTCGACGCAAAAGTCTCGATCTCCTGCTCGGTCATCAAATCACGGAGAAAAGATCTACACTCCTCTTCGCTCTGTATTGTTAGGAAAGCTTGGTAAAGTTTCCGGACAGATTCATGCGTTTTTCGCTTATTCATGATCTATAATTATATTGTCAACGCATGACGATGTCAATGATCCGGCTTACTGAAGGGGTTAATTAAACATTGGGCGGCACAAAGTGTCGATTTCCTCGTAGGGTGTGTTTGTAGCGCTGCTAGCGCACGACTTCCTCGAGCTTTCTGTTCAATTTCGTCCGTACCGAAGGGCTATTTACCCTGCTTATGATGTTCACCCTATCCCACTTAAAAGTCTCTCTGAACAGTGCATTTGTCTCGTCGAGTGTGATGCTCTCCTTCATCTTTATCTCCTCTTCTATGGTCATGAAGCGGTTAAACCAGAAGATACCAGGCATATACCAGTCGGTGAAGTCAGATATTGAGCTACACCCCATCTTGAGGCTATTGATGCTCCCCTCGATCCCGATCTGCAGCTCTCTCTCTGTGAACCCATCTCTGAGCAATCTTTTAATCTCTTCAAATACCATCTCGTACACTGTGATTATCTTGTCGTCTGAGGTGGTGAAATCGATATCGAAATAGCCGGGCTCGTTCAGCGCCGATGAGAAGCTTCCCCCGATCGAGTAGATCATGCCTGTCTCCTTTCGGAGCTTCTTAAATAGCACGCTGCTTCTATAGTTGGCAAATATAGCTGCAATCATCGACAGAGTCAGTCTTTCTTTGAAATTATCCAGTCGTAGCTCTAAGCTTGGCAATGTGATAGCGCCAATCGACTTTGTCTCATTCGTATCAACTTGGGTCTTGATGCTCCTTCCCGATAGCTCCGAAGTTGCCGTCTCCTTCTGGAAATCTAGGCCTGAGGCTTTTTCTACACCAAATGCCTCCTCCACATATCTCACAGCCTCGTCTGGGTCGATATTGCCGACTATGCAGATCGTCATGTTATCTGGAACGAACAGCTTTTTATGCCACTCCATCAAGGCTGTGCGGCTCATTTTGGAGACATGCGACGCTTTGCCCACAATCGGGAGCGGTGCGCTGTTGTTTAGGTAGCGAGTCTTCCTGTAGAAATCTGAGTATTTCCTGTTTGGGCGGCTCTCATAATTGTGAATCTCGTCGAGTATTGCTGTGCGCTCCTTCTCGAGCCTCTCCTCTGGAAATGTGGGCTGGAAGCAAACATCGTACATGTACTCCACCGCATAGTGCAGGTGGGTATCCGGCACTGAGATTGTAAATCCAACTGAATAGTGAGAGGTGTAGCCATTGTAGTCGCCTCCTAGCAGCTCGATCTCTTCGTCAAACTTGTTCTTATCTGGGTGCAGCTTGCCACCTTCAAGCACCATGTGCTCTACGAAATGGCTTATACCATTGTTTTTCTTGGTCTCAAGCGATGGGCCGCCGTGCAGCTTTACCTGGACGTTGATCGATTTAAATTGTGGTGTGCCGATTGCCAGCACCCTCAATCCATTTTTTAATGTTTCGTGCCTGTATCTCATGCCGCTAACTTATAATGCGCTGAAGATTAAATATTTAGCTGGGAATTAACGATTTTAGCATATTATTTAATTATATTTTCATGAAATGGAAAGTTTGGGCTATATTTGCGGCTTCTAGGGTTAATATGTTGTGTTCTATAAGTTAGCGGGGTAAGATAAAGCATGATATCTGTCCGACTCGACCCGCTTGAGACAAAAGAAGCAAACGTTAGCAAGGCCGCCCGCGGTGAAGCTATTATTACCAAATTCGAAATTGTCCCGCTAGACACCAATGTGATCGATTTTGTCACCCCTACCCTATATCTCACCCAGAGCCACTTTATTGTAAGCTACGACGAGATTCTAGAGATCTATAACTTTGGCGAGCTTGACATTGAGTATCTAGGCGAGGTCCCGAAATTTAGCATCGTGCAGCAGTTTCTTGAGGGGAAATTCTACTATTTTGCAGATAAGCGCGAGGACCTCGACAAGATGCGTGCCTTTGAGGAATTGCCCAGAATGGCAGTAACGGAGCCAAATCAGGTACCTAAGGATTTTACGTTGCGCAAAGGGTTTGAGGTACAGAAAGCATATCAGGTATGGGCAATGACGCGCATGATTAAGAATTACCAGCGCAACCAGAGCTCGGAGGGGATGCTCCAGGAGATGGTCGATGGCAACTTTACCCGATTTAACCAGAAAACCATTCTTGCTTTTGTAGTGATTTTTGTAATTTATCTCTTGATAAGGCTGTTCTTGTACCCAATCATGCCCGATGTAGTCAATAGCGCCCTCAACTTCTTTTTTGGAGCTGTAGTTTTGGCGCTTGGTGTGTGGCTATGGTTGACAGTATCTAAAAATTTAGAGAAATTTAAGGCGTTGTACAACGGATATGCAGGCTTGGGAAAACTCTCAACTCCAGACTCAAAGTACGTGCGCCCTCCGACAACCTAACGCTTAAAAACAATTTGCTCGCAACTATTTTTAAACGTTAGGTTGTCGGAGTGACTATTCATTTAATGTTGCGTATAATCATACACGATGAAATACAACATGGGATTTACAGACCACAACCCAACTGGCGCACACGCAAGTAGACGCATGAGAAGGCCATCACCGAGAAGGATTCGGGCCTCTTCTGTCGCCGCGCATAAGCGTTCATCCGCCCATAACTACAAATCGCCAGGAAATATCAGCCACTCAGCAAGCCGCACCAGTGGTCGCTCCACCATGAGGCGCTTTAATAGCATGACCAATATTGGCCAGCTTTGGAACGGATTTGTGGGCAAGAAGCCGAAAAGTAGCGGACGCCCATCAGCAGGAGCCAAGAATAGAAAGCTATTTTTCAAGAGGCTGTTTGCATATATGTTTGGATTTGCGTTTGTCACAACCGCAATTGCATTTATAGCTTTAGGCATATATTTGAAAGGTCTGCAGCAATCGCTACCTGATCCGGATAAGCTGATTGAGAGAGATGTAGCCGGAAGCACGATAATTTATGATAGAACCGGCAAGAAAGAGCTCTTTAAGGTTTACTCCGAAGAAAATCGCGAGTTTGTTGATCTGGAGGATATTCCAGAGCACACAAAATGGGCACTGCTTGCCGCTGAGGATGTGGAATTCTACGAGCATAAGGGTCTCGACTGGAAGGGTATAACAAGTTGTGGTATTAAAAGCACTAGATCGTATCTCACCGGCTCGGGTGATGTGTGTGGTGCTAGCACGATCTCCCAGCAGTTGGTAAGAAACACGCTCTGTTATGAAGCATTCGGAGATGAGTGTTATGAGAGAAGCAATTTCCTAAAAGCTGCAAGGCGAAAGCTTAAAGAGATGCTACTGACCATGCAGGTTGAGCAGACATTCACAAAAGATGAAATCCTCCAGCTTTACATGAACGAGGTGTTTATGGGAAGCGTAAACTATGGCTTCCAGTCTGCCTCGAAGGCCTACTTCGGCAAGGATATCCGTGATCTTACACTTGCTGAAAGCGCAATGCTCGCAGGGATGATCCAGAGCCCTACCTACTATGCACCAATCTATGGTGTTGAGCAGGAAGGCGCAAAGGTAAGACAGGCATATGTACTCGATCAGATGTCGAAGCATAAGAAGCTGACCGGAGTATCCGAGGAAGAGCTCCAGGCAGCTGCTGAAGAAGAGATCGTTTACAAGACTTTGACCAACGATATTCCAGCTTATCATTTCGTATTCTATGTACAGCAGCAGCTCGAGCAGGAATTCGGCCATGAGATGCTAACTCGTGGAGGACTGAAAGTTACAACTACACTTGATATGTCGACCCAGATTGTCGCCGAAGAGGAGATCAGGAACGGTATAAAGCAGTATGGAAATAAATGGGGCGTCTACAACGGTGCATTGGTCGCGATTGACCCAAACACCGGCCAGATACTTGCCATGGTCGGCTCGGTCGACCCGACAATCACCGATGATCCGAGGATCGACGGAAATGTAAATGTTACAACTGCTCTGAGGCAGCAAGGCTCTTCGGTAAAGTCATACACATACTTTACTGCTTTCCAGCGATGGGGCCCATGGATGTCCGCCCCTGACATTGCAGAGATGAGCTTCGGTAACTATAACCCACCAAACTGGGATACCAAGACCTTGGGAATCATGACTGCTCGTGAAGCACTTGTGAAATCAAGAAACCGACCGGCGGTTTACACATTGCAAGCTGTCGGGCTGGAAAATGTCATGGCTAACATGGAGAAGATGGGTATCACAACTCTCGGAGATCCAAGCAACTATGGCCTTAGCTTCACATTGGGAACTGCTGAGATGTCGCTTCTTGAGCATGCCGGTGCATACTCTATATTTGCCACCGGTGGTATTAAGCGCGATGTGACGCCGTTTCTAAAAGTCGAAAACTCAAAGGGTGAGGTGTTAAAGGAGTATGAGGAAAAGAGTGAAAGAATCTTCTCGGAAGAGGATATCTACCTATTGAACTGGACATTATGCGATCTTGGTGCACACAGCGATCAGATCATGCGTAGCGCACCACAGTATTACTATAATATCGGTGGTAAGCCAGCAATCTGTGGTAAGACCGGTACAACCAACGGTCCAAAGGACCTTGTATCTATGCAGTATCATAAAAATCTGGTAGTCGGCGTATGGGCCGGCAATAACAACGGTGAAGAAGTTCCTGGTGCATGGAGCACTACTGTGCCATTGCCTATTGCTCACTCATTTATGGAGAGGGTCTCAAGTAAGTATCCCTCACAGTTATACTCACGCCCGGCCAATGTCAGCGAGGGCCAGGTGTGTAGAGATACCGGAAGGCTGGCTTCCGACAGTACTCCTTGTTCGAAGGAGAAAACAGTTTATGTGAATTCCCGCAAGCCTGGAGAGGATAAACGGGAAACTGCTCATATATGCCGCTCAAACGGCAAGATAGCATCAAACTACAACCAAGCCTCACAGTTCCCCGACATACTAGAAGACAAGACCTGGTTGAATTTCACACCAGAAAACGGAGCACAGCTGGGCACTATTGCTGCATTCTTTGACAACCTTGAGACCGATGGACGAAGAATGTTCGTATTCAATCAGCCTGAGTCAGCAAACTGTGACCTACCGCTAGGTCCAAATGGCGAGCCTGTCCCAACAATCACTTCTCCTGCCACCGGCTCATCAATCGATGCTGGCGAGCAGCTCGTGGTTGATGTAGACGTCCGATTCACAGGGTCGCTAAACTATGTAGAGCTTCTGATCGATGGCTCACCTGTAGATATTGAAGACGATAGCTCACCATATCAGCTGAGGTACACAGTACCATCGGGCCGGGTAGCTGGAAATATGCTAGTCACAGCACGTGCTGTAGATAGCGCAGGTCGAATAGGTACAACTAGCATCAATGTGACTGTCACAGGCAATGCTGGATCGTTGAACTGGGTCACCCCAACCAACAATCAGACTATCTCGATACCTCATGCCTTAGAGGTTACAGCCTCTGGCTTCACACCGTTGAGTGTGACATTTGTAATTCAGGGGGTAGATGTTGATTACACAAGAACCTATACTGACAACAGCTCTAACGGTGGTTGGAGCGTTAACTGGAACGATATTGGCGCTGGAGATGGGGAGTATACTGTAACTGCTCGCTCTGTCAGCGGTACTACGATTATTGTTTCAGAGATTACTATAAGGGTTAACTAGTCCCGCTAACTTATAGCGTGTATATGCTCCGATCATATGTTGTTTTTTCATCAGCTACAAGCGATTGATCATTGTTATGATTCCTGAAACCATACTATAAGTTAGCGGGACTAGTTATTTTACCTTCCCGCCAGTTGCTTTGGTGACCTTATCGGACACTTTGCCCACTAGTGCTGATACATCTTCCCCGGATAATGTTTTCTCCTTATGTTGAAGCATGATGCTGATCGTGACTTGCTTCTTCTCCTGCTTCTTCTGCTCATCTGTCTGATAGATGTCGAGAATCGATACATTCGATACAAGCTCTTTACTCTCAACGGCTTTTGCTCCTACCTGCTGCAAATAGGCTGCTGGGACTGAGTTATCGACTATGAAGCAGATATCCTCGACGACCGCAGGATATCTCGATGGCTCGCTATAGCTGCTCACGCCATCATTTATGTATTGTAACTCCTTTATCTCTATTTCGAAGCCTGCACTGTTCTGAGCTAGCCCGTTATCACTCTTCACTACTGGGTTAAGATCGCCAACAATTCCAAGATAGCTCTTCTCCCCTTCTCGCTCTGCTATCACGATCGCTGTAGCGTTGTTGTTAAAAAGTGGCACAAGATTTTGGATCCAGTACGGCAATGTGGCAAGCTGCAGCTCTGCTAGATGCTCATATGAGTATCTATTGATATTTAGGCTTCGCATAAGCTCGTCCAGATACTGCTTGGCCAAATAGTATGGCGATCCAGAGTATTGAGCTTTGGCGCTCTTATCATCCATAGATATACCAAAAGCAACGCTCTGCTGCTCAACCGGGAGGCCATCTTTGTCTACATTCAGCTTGGAATGGGATTTATTTATCTCGAACAGCGCGAAGTGCGACTTGCCTCGTACGGAGTTGAGCTTAACCTTCTCTAACACTGATGGGAGGATGCTTGTACGCATATACTCTAGCTCGGGCGATAGGGCATTCTTGATATGATATGCATTTTTAATATCCTGATTGAAGTTCTCAAAATCAGCAGCGCCTCGGAAGTTGTAAGTGAGGATCTCGTCAGCCCCTGCTGCGGTTAGTGCCTTTCTAATTGACTTCTGCACCTCCACGATTGGGTTCTTAGCAGCCGGCATCAATGTCCTTCCTGGAAGTGTGACTTGAATATTATCGTAACCGTACTGTCGGCCGATCTCTTCGTGGATATCTTCAGGGATCTGGAGATCTTTGCGGTATGTCGGGATATCAACAATCATCTGATCATCATCAAGCATTCGGTTGTGTAGCTCAACATTTTCTAAAATCTGGTGGATCTCATCGCTGCTCAATTCTGTACCTAGATGCGTGTTAGCTCGCACAAGTGAGACCGAGATCTGTCGAGGCTCGCTGAGATGCTGATATATGTCGTGCACCTTGTCTGCAACTTGGCCATTGGCCAGCTCTTCCACCATCTTTACGGCGTGGTACAGAGCATTCTCGCACTTATTCGGATCTTGGCCTTTGGTAAATCTAGTTACAGCTTCAGAGAACAGTCCAAATTGCATCGAGGTGCGTCGTATATTTGACTTCTCGAAATTGGCTGACTCGATAATGATGTTCTTGCTGTTTTCATCAATCTCAGTATCGAGGCCGCCCATTACTCCTCCGATAGCCACAGGGTGGGAGCTATCGCAGATCACTACATTGCTGTCGTTGAGCTCATGAGTCTTACCGTCGAGTGTTGTGATAACCTCACCGGTGTTGGCACGGCGTACAATTATATATGCGCTATCCTTGGCATTTGTATCTTTTGCCTTCAGCTTGTCGTAGTCGAAAGCATGAAGCGGTTGCCCGGTAAGCAGCATGATGTAGTTGGTGATGTCGACAATATTGTTGATTGGGCGTACTCCCGACTTTACAAGCTTGGACTGGAGCCAAAGTGGCGATTCTTTTATCTGGATGCCTGACATCACTGCTGCCATATAGCGTGGACAGAGATTGTCAGCCTGGTTGTCAACTTTAAGAGCTAATCCACCCTCTTTGCTAGCTGTGTCGGGTCGCTCAATTGTCGGGTCCAGATACCAATCTGGCGATTTGAATTCTAGCCCTTGGATTCCCGCTGCTTCGCGAGCGATTCCAATGATCCCGAAGCAATCAGCACGGTTGGCTAGAGCCTTATTTTCGATATCAATGACTACATCATTCATCTCAAGCACTTCGCTGATCGATGTGCCTGGAGCCATATCTGTGTGCATCCGCATCACCCGCTCGTGGTTGTTGCTTATGTCGAGCTCACGTGCAGAGGCGATCATACCGTTAGACTCTATCCCTCGCAATTTCACTTTCTTGACGATGTTTCCTTGCTCCTCTGGCTTAGGGTTGTATGGGATCGCTGTCTCCGGTGGGAAATATGCGACCTTGTCACCTACTTCGAGCGTTTTATCGCCAGCTACTACCTGTACATCTGTGCCGCTCCCAATGTCGAGCTTGTAGATTGCCAGCTTGTCGGCTTCTGGATGCTCCTGCTTCTCCTTGATCTGGGCAAGCAAAGTCTTCTGGTACTTCTTGTCATACTCAATAACCTCCTCGACCTCACCTACTCGGGCTCGGACGCGTGCAACAAACTCTTCGGTCAATAGGTTTATCTGTGTGAGCTCTTTTATCCAGTTTAATGAAATTTTCATGTTTTGCGGTTAAAAATTAATGAAGTTAAAACCCGATCAAGCTAAAATTTTTTAATGAAATCTAGGTCTCCGCTATGCAGCCACCTTATATCTTCAATACCATGCTTTATCATCACCAGCCTGTCGAGTCCGAATCCCCAGGCAAACCCTGTATATTTCTTCGAGTCGATTCCTGCCTCCTCAAGCACATTTGGATGGATCATTCCACAACCCATCGCCTCAATCCAACCTGTGCCGCCACATATGCTGCAGCCTGTGCCATTGCAGAATGGACAATTAATCAAGAATTCAATATCTGGCTCAGTAAATGGGAAATATGCAGGCTGAAGCTTAATCTTCAGCTCTTTCTGGAAGAAGGCTTCTAGATATGTCTTAATTGTGCCGATCATGTCGCCTACAGAAATATTCTCATCGACATACACACCCTCAATCTGGTGAAGTGTATGCTCGTGGCTGGCATCGGTAGCTTCATTGCGGAAGCATCGGCCTGGTACTACAACTCTAATAGGGATCTCGTAATTCCTGAGCACACGGTTTTGCATCGTTGACGTATGTGCAGGTGGTATAAGGTTCTCATCTGTCCAGAATGTATCCCACAGGTCACGTGCAGGGTGACCGATCGGGAAATTTAATGCCTCGAACATATTGTAGTCGTTGTCGATTTGGCGACACTCTTCAATATTGAATCCCATTGACTCGAATACACCAAGTACATACTCGAGCTCTTTGGTGAGTGGATGCTGCGAGCCACGAGCTGAGATCAGCTCTGGTCGCTTATCGGTAGAAGTATTGATATCAAATGGTGCTGTGACGTCGATCTTCTCACCTGTGGAGATCTCAATATGCTTGTCACTCTGGGCTGCATCAATGATCTGCTCAATCTGCTTTTTCAATTCGTTTGCCTCGTTGCCAAATCTTGATCGCTCTTCCAATGCCACTTCCTTTATGCCCCTTAGAAGGGAGTTCAAGATACCGCCCTTGCTGAGATATTTCTTCTTTATCTCGTCAGCTGATAAATTTTGACTATCTTGCTCAAGCTCTTTTCTTACATCTTCTATCTGATTCGATTGGTTGCTCATTGTTTTCATGAAGGTTAATTGTTTAGCAATATATTATACACATTATACCCATCCCCGCTAACTTATAGTCCAAAGCCTCGGAGACGGACTATAAGTTAGCGGACTCATTAGCCTAAGTCCATATATAAATAAAAAGGGACCTTTTATTTTGTAAAAGGTCCCTGTCATCCACCACTATAATCTGAATCTACAAGGACTTAACTAGGCTACTAAATGATTCAGGGTTGTTATATGCAATATCAGCAAGCACTTTCTTGTTTAGTCTGACATCCGCCTTGTGCATCTTATCCATAAGCTCGCTATATGTTGTGTCGTTTAGGCGAGCGGCTGCATTGATTCTGTCAATCCATACTCTTCGAATCTGAGTTGGTCTTCGCTTTCTATGTGCGAATGAGTAGTTACCAGCGTGGAGGTAAGCCTCATGTGAAACGCGGTACAGACGACCCTTGGTCATTCTATAACCCTTGGTTGCCTTCAATACTTTATTGTGTCGTCTGCGTCTTGCAATACCTGTCTTAGTTCTCATGATTTGCTATATGCTTAATACTTTCTTATATCTCTTCTGAATGGAGCTACTTACTACTGTTCGAGTGCTCTTTCGCCTCTTGGCCCTTCGTGACTTTTTTGTCTTTAGGTGGCCCTGCGAACTTTCGTTGTAAACAAGCTTAGACTTACGGTTACCCTTTGGGTTACTCTTCCTTAGCCTCTTGAGTGCTGTCTTCTTCGTTTTGTTTGGTTTTCGGGTTCTTGCCATCGGGCTTGTAAGTTATAAATATCTTTTTACCTTCGGTCTTTGGTACGGGTTCGATAGTACTATAACCCTCAAATTTAGTCAATATCTCGAGGAAAGTCTCCTTTGCCTGCTCATGGGTCTGGCGACCACGTCTCTCCATGGTCAAGCGCACCTGGTGACCCTTTGAAAGATACTCCTTTGCCCGTTTTGACTTATACTCGATGTCGTTTTGATCTATTACAGGACTAAACTTGAACTGCTTGAGTGGCTTATTCTTGGTCTTTTGCTTGCCCTCACGCTGTTTTTTCTTCTGCTCATACAGGAATTTCGAGTAATCCATGATGCGGCACACCGGCGGCTTGGCATTTGGAGCTACCTCTACCAGATCCAATCCGGCATCTCGCGCCTTCGTTTGTGCTATTTGCACTGCTACAACGCCTACATTCTCGTTGTTTTCATCAATAAGCATCACTTCAGGGACTCTAATCATATGGTTTCGTCTAGGACCAAAATCTCTACTACGGTCTTGGTAGCTGTCCCTGCGGTATCCACCGCTCTTTCTCTTGTAATTAAATGAGCTTTTCTTGTACATATTATAAATATATAAATTATCTATTTCTTACTGCCTACCATCAGGCCTATGCTTCTATTATCAATCTCTTCGGTTACCATATTGATAAACTCGTCCTTTTTGTGAAGCCCTTGATCTTTTAGCCCACGGACTCGCACTGCAATCGTATCTGTTTCAACCTCTTTGTCGCCTACTACGAGGGTATAAGGGATCTTATTTACCTCGGCATCGCGTATCTTGTATTGAAGTCGCTCATTACGGTTATCAACCATAGATCTTATCCCTTCTGACTTTAGCTGTTCATTAAGCGCTTCGGCATACTCAAGGTGCTTATCTGTAATTGGAAGGATTCGGACCTGTTCCGGCGAAATCCAAAGCGGAAAAGCCCCTCCAAAATGCTCAATCAAGAAAGCAACAGTTCTTTCAACTGCTCCAATGCCTGATCTGTGGACGACTACAGCCTCACGCTCCTCGTTGTTTGCGTCGATATAGTTTAGTTTAAACCTCTTAGGCATCACGAAGTCGTATTGAACAGTGAATGCAGTGTCTGACTTACCGGCCACATTCTTCATCTGGATGTCGATCTTTGGCCCGTAGAAAGCTGCTTCATCTTCTGCTTCCTCGAAGATAGCCTCTCGTTCTACCAGTACATCTCGTAAGATCTTTTCTGCCTTGTCCCAAGCCTTGTCGTCCTTGTAGTACTTCTTCTCATCTTCCCTATCTCCAAGCGAGAGTCTGTACCAGAAATTATCACCCATCTTTAATCCAAAAGTCCCGGCAACATCCTCGATCAGCTGCAATACAAGTCGAATCTCATCTTTAGCCTGCTCATCATCTGCACATACTATGTGAGCGTCTGAGAGACAGAATGATCGAACCCTCATTAGTCCTGACAGCTCGCCAGACTGCTCATATCGATACAGTTTTGCCAGCTCTGCGATCCTCATCGGGAGGTCACGATAGCTTCTCGGCTCGCTCAAGAATAGCTCAAAGTGATGCGGACAGGTCATTGGGCGAAGCATATATTTCTCATCGTCAATCTCGATCGGTGAGTACATCGACTCTTTATAGTATGGGTAGTGGCCTGATTTCTCATACAACTTCAGATTTGCAATATCTGGAGTGTAGACATGTAGATATCCTCGCTCGGTCTCGAGGTCGACAATAAATCTTTCAAGCTCGCGTCTAATAATCGAGCCTTTTGGAGTCCAGAGTGGCAAGCCCTTTCCCACAGTCTCAGAGAAGGTAAATAGCCCTAGCTCTTTTCCAAGCTTTCGGTGGTCTCGCTCTTTTGCCAGCTCGAGGTTATCAAGATGTGCTTTTAACTCCTCTTTAGTTGCAAATGCAGTGCCATATATTCGGGTAAGCATTGGCTGCTTCTCATCGCCTCTCCAGTAAGCACCGGCAAGGCTAAGCAGCTTTACATGGCCAACTTTCTTGGTCGAATCAACGTGAGGGCCTCGGCATAGGTCTACAAACTCTCCGTCACCTGTCACATAGAAGCTTAGAGGGTCGCCCTCTACATTTTCCATTAGGTCGAGCTTATACTTCTGCTCAAGTGCCTTATATCTCTCAATCGCCCCGTCTCGCTCTACAAATTCCTGATTCATCTTCAGGTCTGACTTAATGATCTGCTTCATCTCTGCTTCGATTTTTGGAAGATCTTCCTCACTGATTGGCTCAGCAAAGTCAAAATCGTAGTAGAAGCCATTTTCTATGGCTGGCCCGATACCCAGCTTGGTTTCGGGGTAAAGCTTCAATACTGCTTGTGCCAATACATGCGCTGCTGTATGCCTCATCTTCTCTAATTCTGGGACGTCTGGATTTTTTGACTTCTTTTCTTTCTTACTCATAACGGTTTCTGTTCAATTAATGTGATAAATCTCCCATTGATAGGGATTCTCCATAAAATGGAAAAGGAAAAACTAGCATTAGCTGCATGTTGGATATACAAGTTTGTCGATTTTGTTGCGCTTTGCGCCTAATACTCTGTACACAATAGCAATTTTATACCTCATGGAGCGATTAATCAACTGTCTCACTGGAGAATCACGAATGTCACTGCATTCATACCGAATCTATAAGTATCCATTATCTCAATCCCCTCGATCGTCTCGATCACATCAGCTAGTGGGTAGTAGTACGGATGCTTGATAATAAGTGCTCCTGGGAAAAGCTTGGTTTCCCGGTCTTTATACCCTGGAAGCAGCTCTCGTAATCCAGTGATAAGCTGCGACATAGCCTGCTTTTTCTTGGTGTTATACAGCTTGTAGGGTGGATCCATAAAAATAATCTCGTACTGCTCTTCTCGTGAGATTGCTCCTTTTACATACTCATCAGCCTTCTCACGAATAATCGAGGTCTCGGTAAGAAATCCTGTATGCCTGGCATTTTGATGGAGAATCTTCTCTGCTTGCTTGGCCGCATCTACAAAGGTCACCTCTTTTGCACCTCTTGATAGCGCTTCGAATCCGAAAGAGCCAGAGCCGGCATAGATATCTAGCACTGTCTTGTTGAAAATATCCTCACGCAATATATCGAATATTCGCGTCTTCATCCTATCCGTTAGAGGCCTCGTCTTATGTGGAATCTCAATCTTAAACCCTCTCACCTTACCACCGGTTACCCTTACTTTCCCTTTTACAGTTGGTTCTTGATGCCGAAGCATCTCTTTAAGCATCTCGTCCTCGTGCTTGTCATACTCTTCCCAGCTGTCTGCTTTAAGCTTATGCTTCTGCTTTCTTAATTTTCTTAGCGAGTCATATTTGAGGCCCATTTCAGGTTTCTGTTTATTTTAAGGGTTTAATTGAAGGTCGTACTGCCTCGTACATTATAACACTGCCGGCAATTGCTACGTTTAGCGACTCTTTCATCCCATTCATAGGGATATGGATAAGCTTGTCAGATTGATCAATTATCAATTGGTTCACTCCTAGCCGCTCATGCCCCAATACCAGAGCTACCTCTTCTGGGTATTCAACTTCTTGAAAATGCTGGCTTCCATCTGTGATCTCAACGCTGAAGATCGGTATATTCGCCTCTTTAAGCTCTGAGATTGCCATCATCGAATCTGGATAATGCTTGGATGGCACGCTTTCTGTCGCACCAAGGGCGGTCTTGTAGATCTTTGGGTTGTCGATAGTTGAAGTGATGCCGCACAGATAGATCTGGCAATTTCCTATTGCATCAGCAGTACGGAAAACGCTGCCGACATTAAATGCAGATCGGATATTATCCAAAACAATATGTAGCGTTTTACTTTCTGAATTTCTACTCATCGCTTCTAATGCCCGTCGATAAAGGAAATTTATAACTCCTGGCATTTTTGGTATTATATCCGAAGTGATGCTTATCTCAAAGGCTTAAATGAAAAAATCAAAATTTACCATCTGGCTTAAACGTATCGTATATTGGGGCTTAGTGATTGCCTTCTTCTGGTTTATTAACAAGTATTTTGCTGATATAGAGGACTTTGTCGAGGTAGTCAGAGATGCAGACTATCGATGGTTTGCTGTTGCTTTCGCAATTTCTATGCTCTCATTTTGCCTGCTAGCAATACTTTATCGTTCATCTGTGAGCAAGCTTGGTTATAATGAGACATCAATAGCTCGTGCGATCCAGAATTTTTTTGCTTTCATGTTTGTGAGCATTATTAATCCCACCTCTGGCTGGGGTGGCACGCTTTATCACGCAAATCTATATTCATCAAGAAATCCTCGCTCGCTTGGTGGAGCATTGGTCGGTACACTTGTCGTCTGGATTTTATATGGGTTTTGGGGCATCTCGTTGATACTGCCGGCACTCTATTATGTGGCGCCATACAACGGTTATATTAAGTCGCTTGGTTTCATAGCCGTAACTTTATACAGTGTTGAGCTGTTTGTAATCTGTTTGACACTGTTATCGGGCGATAGACGTCCAGTTACGCTCAACAGATTTGCCGTGTGGATCTCAAATAAGTGGAGCAAGGTCGGGGGGCTCTTCGCCCTTTCATCAAATTCATTCGAAGTAAACGTTCACGATTACTGCATCTCTAGCAAGACAGTAGCGCATGGTAGTGGTAGATACTGGGGTGAGCTAGTAGGTACATTCTTGGTCCATTTGACACAATTGATCGCTATGATCTGTCTTTTTATCGCTTTTGGTGCTCCCGTGACTGCCGCTGGGGTTATTGTCTGTTACTCGCTTCTGTTGCTCTTTTCGACTATTTCCCCTACTCCGCAAGGAATCGGCGTGGCGGAAGGGCTTGTACAGGTCGCTATGTCTGCAATCGGATATGATAGTGGGAAGTCGTTGGCTGTAATTCTGGCTTATAGAGGGATAACGCTATGGATTCCGCTCCTAATAGGATTTATCGCCTTTAAGAAGATCAGTATGTTCGATAATAAGGCTGTGAACTCGTTTAAGGATTCTACTCCTGACGAGGTGCTTGTCTAATTCCCCAATTTGTGGCGCTATCAATACGGTGGCGTGTTCGCATAAGTAGGTTCTGAATCGCTCCAGCCCTTGCTCTGCCATGGGGTATTGCTGTGGGGACAGCTGGCACTAAGCGTCACCACCACCGTGGCAGGATATTAACAAAAGTGGCGGCGTTACGCAATGCCTGTATTGGTAAATATGGCGCTGGGCTAAAACTTTGGCTTCTTTATAACTTGGACAACTTTTCCATTTATCATAAAGTCAGAGTAATCCTTTTCGTGGATATAGATCGGGGGATAATTCTGAGAAGACTCTGAAAGCAGTACAACTTGCTGGTTATCCTTATCCACATATAACCTCTTGATATTGGCGGCGCCGTCTACTACAGAAAGAATGTAGGAGCCATGCAGTGGCTCCCTATCTAGGTAGTCTACTATTACATAATCTCCGTCTTCTATAGAATTGCCTTCAATCTTTGCCTTATTCATAGAGTTTCCACTAGCCACAACTGCGATAACCTTCTCCTGTTTTAGAGTTGACTTTGAGATTTTGAGGAAGCCATCAATGTTCTCCTCGGCAATAAGCTGTGCGGGGCCACAGCTCGCAGATCCCACAATTGGTACATTTATAAATCGATTCTCTTTACTCGGATCATAATTATTATTCTTAATTGTCTTTGCAGATCTATCAATGGTGATAAATCCCTTCTTCTCTAGCTGCTCGAGATGGTGTTGCACCTTCTGTGGGTGGTCAACTCCAATCAGCGAGCCTATCTCTCTAAGAGAGCGCTCACCTAAATTTATGTTTCTGGATAGGGCTAAAAGGTCCTTCTGTATCTGATGCATACTACAAGATATTTAACTTATATATCTTAACTGTACCATTTTTGTCAAACCATTGTCAAGTTGCAAGTTGACATACTTGACAGGGTAAGGGTAACGAAATAAAATGTAAGTATTAAGTTTAGCTTCGGTAAAGTTATGACATTCATAAAGATGCATTCAGACTTTGTTTCCTTAGAAGAGCTTGCCGAGCTAAGTGAGCTTTCGACTCTACAAATTGAGCAATGCGTAGATAAAGGTCTTCTTGACAACGACGAGGTTGTAAACAAATATTTCCCAGAGTATATCCTCACTGTTCGTAAGCTGAGGCTAGTGCTTAAGGTGCTTCGAGCCAACCTGAGCAGAGATAAGCAGAAGCGGTTGCTAAACAGCGCAGATATATTTGATGCAGCTGTTGCCACAGACGAAAACATCCAGCTTATGTTGCAGGAGTTTGAGTAAGATCTCACTCATTCTTCACTATTTAAATCTGTAAATAAATTTTTACATAAATAATAATGCTGCAAGTCAAAACTGCCCACGGGTTTCTTGTGAGGGAGAAAGATGGAAAGACTCAGGTATGCCTAGCTCAACACAGAGCAGGAAACGACCATCCTCAGAGAGAAGTCAAATGGAATGGTGTAAGTGGCAAGTTCGACCCAGATAATGATAAGACTTTGGCAGATGCTCTTGCTCGTCAAGCCTATGAGGAGCTTGGGGTGCAGATAGCAGATTATGAAGAGGTCGGAAAAATCCGAATTAAGGAGGAGCGAAGGATTGTTGATAGGCATGTCTACATAATCCGTGATTGGGATGGTGAGCTTGAGGAGAATCAGGAAGTCGCGGCAAACTGGTTTGACGTAGACTCACTCCCGCTCGATGAGATGCTTGAAGACGATGAGCTATGGGTACCTGACATGCTCAGATATCAGAGGCATTTCATGGGTGAGCTAGTGTTTAGCGGCGACTCGGTGGATTGGTCAGAGAGCTGGATAGATTGGCTTGAGGAGGATGTGGAATAGGCTTCCGACCAAGCCTGCACTCTTAGCTAGAGAGTCGTCTCGCGATCTCTCTAGCTTTTATCAGCAGCTCAACGTCGTTGAAGTCAGCTATCTTTAGGTCTGGCAGCCCTGATTGCTTCAGACCATATACCTCTCCAGGGCCGCGACTTATCAGATCATACTCTGCTACATCGAAGCCGGAATTATGAGATGCAAAATAGTTTAGTCGCTCATAGGCTGGTGAATCAAACTCAACATCGGGGCTTGGGATGACGTAACAGAAAGATTGTTTGTTGCCACGCCCTACTCTACCCCTCAGCTGGTGCAGTTGAGCAAGACCAAACCTCTCGGCGTGCTCGATTACGACCATGCTGGCGTCAGGGATGTCGATTCCAACCTCAATCACAGTAGTAGATACAAGCACGTGGTATTTCTTATCTCTAAAATCTTTCAGCACCTTATCCTTCTCTTCTTCTTTCATCCGACCGTGCAGCAGTCCCACCTTTAGCTCTTTGAAGATCGAGCTGCTTAGCTCCTCATGGGCGATTGTGGCAGCCTTAAGGTCGACTTTCTCTGACTCCTCTACTAGCGGGAATATGATAAATGCCTGCTCGTCGAACTTAGATGCAACGATTCGATCGTGGATCCACTTGTAGCAATCAGCAGATTTCTTTGATGGCACGACGTGGGTCTCGATGGGTAGCCTATCTTTGGGCATCTCGCGGATCTGTGACACTTCCATGTCGCCGTAGACAACATTTGCTAAAGTGCGCGGAATAGGCGTGGCGGTCATGGTAAGGTAGTGTGGTCGGAGCCCTGATGCCGTTTGGCGAAGTTGCTCGCGCTGCTTTACACCGAATCTATGCTGCTCATCCACAATTACCAGTCCTGTATTGTCTGGTAGATACTCCTCGAAAAGGATTGCATGTGTTCCCACGACTATTTGCGATTTCATAGTTGGCTCGAGTGTTTGGCCAGCTATCAGCAGTTGGATGTTAATCTCTTCCGGGTCAAGGATTGAATTTAATGAAGCATAGTGCTGATTGGCTAGTATTGTCGTCGGAGCCATGATGATTGTTGATCGGCCATTTAGCGCAGTCATATATGAAGCGATCGCGGCCACTATAGTCTTGCCCGAGCCTACATCTCCGTTTAATAGCCGGTACATCGGCTGCTCTTTCTGTATATCTCCAAGAATTTCTTCGATTGCTTTTTGTTGATCATTTGTAAGCATGAATGGCAATCCGCCTATAAACTCCCGAAGCGCCCTACCCTTTACCTCTATAGGTTGGGCTGACCCGCCGCGTGTTTCCTCTTTCTTCTTTTCTAACTTTCGTGCGACACCTAGCATCTCATCTAGAGCGAGTCTCTTTCTTGCCACCTCGACATCTTCAAAGCTCGCTGGGAAATGGATTTTGTGCAGTGCCTCTTTTAAGCCGACTACCCCTTGCTCCTTAATAATTGCCTTTGGTAGTGGGTCGGTGACAATCTCGTCGATCTTATCTTGCAGCGTGCTCATCCTTGCCCTAAGCCATTTGGAGCTAATGCCAGCAGTTTGGTCATAGTACGGCACAATCTTGCCCAGATGCTTCTGCTCGCCCTGCACCTCCTCGTACTCGTTACAGTAAAAATCTTTTGCGCCAGGCTTGTTGGGGAGCTTCAGCTCCATAAAGTAGTCATGCCCTTTCTTGACGCTGTTTACGATAAATCGTTGGTTAAACCATACGATGCCCGCGCTGCCACTTTCATCTCTCACTACAGCCCTTGTGATCACCATGCCACGCCTTGTGAAGTTCATCTTAATATCATCTACTGTAATCTTTACTGTGCCCGAGCCTGCAGTTTTTGCCTGCTCGATAGTCACTATTGATGAGGTGTCTTTATATTTGACAGGGAAATGGTAAAGCAGGTCGTTTACTGTTGTAATCCCTAAGCGTGACAATTTGCCCGCTTGTGCAGGCCCGATCAGAGGGATGGCAGTTATCGGAGATTGCAGTTGAATTTCATCCGCCATACAGGAATTTTACAACATTAGGATTAGCCCGACCACTCGGCCATGTTACTAATCGACTCTTTGAGGCTAAATCGCTAGCTACTTGTGGGTATTAGTTCAGGATGTCTGTAACAGCAGCAACCACTGGGAATACTATTGAGGCCAGGAAGGCAATTCCGAGAATGATTGTTATTGTTTTGTTTATTTTCTCTCTTGATTTCTTCGTCATATCTTGATGATAGTAGCTTATTGCACTCTGTTTGGGAAGATGCTGACTACTGTATCGTGTGGGTAAACTTCACCCCCTCAGAATTCCTGCTGATTGCGCTCTCAATTGCCTCGCGCGCTTTCCTAGTGCGCACAAACTTGAGCCATTCCCTATCGGGTAGCTCCTGGCTCTCGTCTGTAATAACTTCGACCAGATCTCCAGTCGCAAGCAT
Organism: Candidatus Dojkabacteria bacterium; assembly: GCA_030583845.1. Lineage (NCBI taxonomy): Bacteria > Candidatus Dojkabacteria bacterium. Next base: position 85,869 of record CP129478.1, on the reverse strand, counting down.
TGTCCAGACCTTGCTCTTTCGTCCGTTCAGCCTGCAACCAGTCATTTTGTTGCCGAGATCGCTGTGGATTTCATAAGCGAAATCAACAACAGTAGAACCTACTGGCAGTTCAATTAGCCGGTTCTGTGGTGTAAATACGAATACTTTGTTTTTGAAGATATCTGAACGGATAGGAATAGAGCGTGACTTCTTAATTTGTTGGTACTCGTACAGGCTCTTATGCAATTCTTTCACCCAGTAATACTCACGTGGGTTGCCTTTGCCAAGCTCCCTCTCGATCTTATAAACGATGTGAGAAGCAGGACCGTACATATTGTACTGATGCATCTCCTCGGTCTTTATCTGCACCTCGAAAGCTCTTACCCCCATATCAGCGAAGCTTGTCTGAATATGAATCGCACGATATCCGTTCTTTTTCGGATGACGGATATAGTCATCGTATTCCGACATATCTATGTCGCTATTTTTGACTACTATTTCTGCAACTTTGTAGCACTCCTCCACCTTATCTACGAGGATCGTGAAGGCCATCAAATCCTTGATATCTTCCAAGCGGAAATTCTTGCTTACACCCTTATCTTTCAGCTTGGTGTGGATACTGTAGTGGCCTTTAATACGTCCATAGATGATTGGATGCATTCCGTATGGGCTGAGCAGATCGGCGAGGCGCTTCTTGATCTTCAAAATCTCGGCATGATCATTGATCTTCAGCTTTGTAAGTCTCTTGTCGATTAGCTCAAATTTCTTTGGATCCATGATTTTAAATGCAGTTTCTTCCAACTCCTTCTTAAAGTCGTATAGGTTGAGGTATGTACAGAGCGGACTGTAAATGTTGATAATATTCTTAGCAGCTTTCTGCTGCTGTTCTGCAGTTAAAGCATCAATGGTTCTGCTATTGTGGAGTCTGTCAGCCAGTTTTATTAAGACAAGCCTTATGTCATCAGTGCAGGCCATTATGTATTTCGTGATAACGGCAGCATCTGTTTCACTGCGTGTCCCTGCAGAAAAACGATCTATATTCTTTACCATTTTCAGCACCTCTTCGCCAAACTTTTCCTCGATTTCTCTAGATAACTCGCGAATCTCTTGCGCGCTCTTTTCTTTAAAGCAGTTGTGCAACAATGCAGCGATAATTGAGTCTGTATCAAGATTTATCTCCGCCACAATTGCGGCCACATTTAGCGGGTGGAACAGGAACGGCTCCCCTGATTTACGAATCTGGTCTTTGTGAACCTCCTCTGCAAATTGCAATGCCTCAATAAGTAGCGAGTGATACTGCGTCGGAACCTTCTCCATTATCACATCGATTAGAAGTTTTTTATCCAAATGGTTCTTTTTTATTCTTATATTGCTACTAGTCATCGTATTTCCTTTAGTCCAATAAAAAATCCCCTTCCGGGGATCTCTTTCTCTATTTTATCAACAAGCATCAATCCCCGTCAGGTGGTTTAAGTTCTGAAAGTAAGTAGAATCTGCTTTTGAGTTGTCGATGTATTCTTTGTTATCACGCGGACATTCTAAACAGAAATGATGTTAAAAGCAAGAAGTTGCTCTGTCTTCTAATCATCTAACACGTATAGTAATATGGATAAGTGATCGGAAACGATCTACGGATAATTTGTTAAATCAATCTGTATGCCTCAGGAAAAGATTAACGATGAAATGTATAAGACTCCAAAGAAGAAGTCTAGATTAAAAACAGTTATGCTTCTGGTAGGAGGGGTACTTCTGCTGCTTTTTATAGCGTCGGCATTTATTGGAGGCCTCTTTATGGCTGATGAGTTCGATGCCCTGCGCGATAAAACAGCTGCTGTGATATCCGGCGATCCAGTAGAAGAAGAGACAGGATGATCAATAGTGAAGAAGCTGAAACAGAGCCTGAAGTTGTCGAGAGAGTAGTCGAAGTCGAGAAAGAGATGGATTGGTATACATATGAAGACGCTTCTATCTTTGGAGGCATTACTTTCAGATATCCTGAGGTATTCCAAGTAAGGACAGATTTTGATGGTGATACGCTAATAGGTATCTGGAAATCACTGCAAATATAAAAGATAGTACAACCGATAAGGCAAGTGCATACAGCGTGGTGCTATTCTCAGAGACTGAGTCGAACATTACATACACGCCAGGCGAGCCGGAATCAATAAACCCTGCAGAGTTTCCACCGATTGAGATATTGGGGAGTGTCCGTGAGGTAGAGCATTATATCTTGGGAGAGGGATCGTTTGGGCATGGATACTTCAACGATAACTACAATATGGTAATTAATGATGAGTTTTATATTCGGGTAGATTCGGTCAAAGCTGAAGCATCGCCATACTGTGTAGAGGATGCGAACCCTCCTGACTGCACGACGGACGAGTATGAGTATATTACGCCTGAGATCTACATCGAGTATGCTCGCCAACTTCTAGAAAGTTTAGGGATGCTTGAAACAGAGTAATTAATCGAAAGTGACTAGGCGGTGGTGATATTCGCCACCTGTCTACCTACTTTTAGTACTGCACCTTCTGCATTTACCGTGACCTCATGGTTCCAGTCACTGATTTTCTCGTTGGCAAAATAGACCGCACCCTGCTCTACTAGTCGACGTGCTTGCGATTTACTTTCGGCAAACTTCGCCCCATCAACAATTAGCGCTAAGATATTGATTGTCTGCGAATCGACTTTAACCGTCGGTATATCTACCTCGTAGTTCTTCTCCTGAAACACGCTCACGAAGTATTGCTCAGCCCTCTTCGCCGCTTCATCGCCTTTCAGGGCTGATGTTACTTCCAATGCCAGCATCTTTTTGTACTGTAGCGGGTTAGCATCACTGCCTCCCAATGAGTTTTCTGTCTCTCTGACTCGCTCCATGCTTGAGTCGGTTAAGAGCTCGAAGCCTTGGACGATTGAGCTATCAGGTAGTGCCATAATCTTGCCATAGATCTCTTCGGCGCTATCAGAAAGCTTTACCATATTACCCTCGCTCTTGCCCATCTTCGTCCCGTCTGCGGTTGTGAGCAGCTTTCCTGCGACCACAAACTTCTCTTTCTTCAGATGTGTTTGCACAAGCTGCCTGCCTGCTAGCATATTGAAGAGTTGGTCATTCCCACCGATCTCAACATCTATATCCATCGCTACTGAGTCCCACCCTTGCATCATTGGGTAGAAAAACTCGTGCACATATAGCGGCTTATCTTCAGCGATTCTCTTCTGGAATAGATCACGCTTGAGCATCTGCTGTACTGTGAAATTCGAGGCAAGCTGTACTACATCTCCAAATTTCATCTGACCAAGCCAATCGTTATTGAAAAGCACTTTGACTGGGTTCCATTCGTCGTCGATCTTTATTATTGCCTTTGCTTGCTCAGTATAAAGCTTTAAATTGTCGGCAACCTGTTCGGCTGTGAGCTGCGACCTCGTATCTTTCTTGTCTGGATCGCCAATACGTGCAGTGAAGTCACCTATTAGGAGTATCGCCTCGTGACCGAGCTGTCTAAAATATTCAAGCCTACGCATGCTGACTGTATGCCCGATGTGCAATGTATCAGCAGTTGGATCTATACCAATATATACTTTCAGTCGTTTGCCGGACATCAGTGCTGCCTCGAGTGCCTCGCGTGATGGCAAGATCTCTTCGACTGCTTTGTCCAAGATCAGGTCAATTATCTCCTTATCCTTCTTAACCTCGTGCATCTCACTTTTCATACCTTGATAGTTAAACTTATCGCTGCTTTCCTCTCTTTTGCACCTCCGTGGGCACCATCGAATGATGTGTGGAGGCGGCCGATCGGTACGACAGTATGTGCTACAATTCTACTATGCGAAAGTATCTTAAGTACATAGTTGTTGGCGCTGTTTTGCTAATTGCCTTACTGCTCCGCTTTGCGGTTTTCCCATTCATAGACATGGATGGCTATATTGCACGTATAACTGAGGCAGAAACAGATAAGGCGCAAGCCGTTGAGACAGAGAGCAACCAGTATGTTAAGCAGACATTTATTGAGGGTCGTCCAGTTGAAGACGATAGCCAGAGGAATTTTACAGCTGGCACGCTCAAATTTGAGGAGACTTCATTTGAGCTGAAATACACCGACGGGAATCAGAGCTCGAAGTCTGCTGTAACGACGAACCAATCTACCGAGCAAGGCTATATTGGTCGCGAATTTATCTATCGAGGAGCCGCTGATACCGTTGTAGCTTTGACTGAAGGAAGTATGTCGGTACCGCTTCTTGAGACAGATAAAACATTTGAAGGATATAACGCTATTTACTACTCTCGTGATGATGGTAGCACTGCCAATGTTAACTCTGAAGGTAGCCTGGTTATTGACTATGATGTCTCGGATGATGGCAATATTGTCGGACTGTTGGAAGCAAGATTCTTAAGCGCAACCACGCTAAAGAGAAATATCTGCAACAACTGTACTGATGTAGAGATGTCTATCTACTTTGTTAATTACGACATACCAACACGTACTAAGATCGGCGAGCTGTATCTTAGAGATCTAAGCATTCTGGTTAACCCTGCAGCACCAGATACAATAGAGAGCATCGAATCAATAGACCTTAATAAGTCGAATATCTCCACAATTGATTTTAATAGACGGGGCTATGCTTCGCTCCATGGGAATGACTTGTTGAATATCACATTAGATCTTTCAGATGACGGTAGGTCATTTGTATATAAATATTTCGATATCTACACAATGAGCGGTGAGAGTGAGATTATCGTCGCGGATATCTCGCAGCTCGCAGACAGATACTCTGACGGTGAGGAACTTCAATATAGCAGTGCGTGGTTGCCCGGGAATAGATATGTGCTAACCGTGGATTCAATTGTAACTGGCGAGTACTTTACCAACATCGTGAGCCTAGACGATGGCTCAAGCAACGTATTGAAGAGCCCAATCAAGATAAGCAGTGGCTGGCCACTAAGCTCAACAGAACTGCTGGTTGAGGCTGTTACACCAACAGGCAGGGAGGTCTCACTCTTAGATCAATTTCTCAGTTTCGAAGATAGGACAGTCTATTTACCAACGGAGAATCCACAAATCGCCAACGTAGTCGTTGCAGCTGTTAATACAGAGCGAGGCTATATAATTGTTGAATCGGTGGGTGGATTTTACTATTATGAATTAAGTAGCGGTGATATAGAAAAATTTGACACTGTAACCGCTCAACCATAACCTCTTACTGCTCACCAATTGCTAAAATTCGAAGAGTATCTAAGGCAACACGCCTATTATGGAGTTGGCCAGAATCTGGTGCCAACCGACCTTGGTCAATTACTCTCGCAGTACGAGCTACAACCTATTGGCAAGGGTCATTTTTCACGTGTGTATGTAATCCGTGGCTTAGGGTGGGTTGTGAAAGAGGGTCGATGGGATCTAGATTTTGAAATTATCAGGAAGCTGACCCTGCCGGTGCATGCTAAATTGACCGAAAGCTTCCTATCTTTATTCAGACTCAGATTCCTGCCGAGTGAAGGGCAGATCATTGACCAGTACAACAAGTATCTCGAGCTGTCGAAATTTCTTGGCTATTTTGAGAGTGAGAAAGCATACACTCATCTGTACAGAGAGAAAATATTTGCAGTACAGAAGGAGTTTAGGTCGAATCTTGAGGTATATATTCAGCTGGTGGAGAGAGAGTTTAACCTTAACATCTCAGCACAGTTTAAAGTTGATGTCGCCAGCAGCAAATTCCTAAGAGCTCACAACTATTTGCCAAAGGAGTACCTGCTGTACGGTCCGGCTATGCACAGGTCTGGTAGAGGCAAAAATACATCCTACATCTTCCAGCAGCATGTGGAAGGTAAGCCACTCTACTCTGTTGAAAGTGTCACAACAGAGCAAAAGAGTCAGCTGCTGCTCTTCGCGATAGCTGTGCTGGCATTTGCAGCAACCAAAGGGTATGTGCCCGACCTCAGACCAAAATATCTCGCATCATCTGTAGGTGATTGGGTTTGGAAGACAGAAAATCTATTTATGGCTGACAGAGGGGCTGTACTTGTGGATACAAGGTGGCTATGGTCACTAAATGATAACCTGGTAAAGAGAGGCTTCGTAATCCCCGAGTTGACGATAAACGCTCTGAAAAGCTTTGTTAATTCGGCTTAACATACTTGCGGCCGACCAGCTTGTCAGGCAGGCATTGCTGACCAGACTTTTTCCCTTTGACGTCGTGGTCATACACATACCCCTTGCTATAGCCGAGCTGTTTCATGAGTTTGGTCGGTGCATTGCGAATGTGGAGTGGCACTGGAAGATTACCATGTACCCTTACATCTTCCGTCGCCAGCTGAGAAGCAACATATGCGCTGTTGTCTTTCGGTGCGTTAGCCAGGTAGATACCTAGCTGTGTGAGGTGAACAGCACACTCGGGCATACCTAGCTTCTGGCATGCCTCAAACACAGAGTTGGCCAAGATCAATGCTTGAGGGTCGGCATTACCGATATCTTCACTCGCAAAGCGGAGCAACCTTCTTGCAATATATAGCGGGTCATCTCCTGCTACTAGCATCCTTGTTATCCAATATACCGCTGCATCTGGATCGGACGAGCGCATAGATTTATGGATCGCAGAGATAATGTTGTAATGTTCTTCTCCATCTCTGTCGTGCATCAGCTGCTTCTGTACTGCAGCGGCAAGAAGCTCCTTGGTGATCTCAGGCTGTTTGTTTTCTGTGCCTTTAATGGAAGATGGGCTCTCTTGGCGGGCGAGCATCTCGGCCATCTCAAGTGTGTTGTAAGCATTGCGTATATCTCCATCTGCACTATCTGCGATGCTCTCGATTAGCGGCTTTCTTATCTTGATCTTGAGCTCTTTCGCAGCTCGCTTGAGTAGAAGCTCGATATCCTCCGCTGTGTGCGGGTGGAAAAGAAATACTTTTGTCCTAGAGAGCAAGGCGTTATTTATAGTAAATGAGGGATTCTCTGTGGTAGCTCCAATAAGGGTGATAATCCCTTTCTCTACATACGGGAGCAGGGTATCTTGTTGCGCTTTGTTCCATCTATGGATCTCGTCTAGGAAAAGCACGGTTTTCTTATTGTAATCCTGGTTCTGTCTGGCGATCTTGATGATGCTCATCAGCTTTGCCTTCCCACTGCTTACCGCCTGCATCTTGTAAAAATCGTATAGCAAGCTTTGCGAGATAATGTATGCCAATGTCGTCTTGCCGGTACCAGGTGGTCCCCAAAATATCATTGAAGGCAGCTGCCCAGACTCCATAAATCTTCTGATCGGCGAGCTTGGACCTACCAGATGTTGCTGGCCAACAAACTCGTCTAATGTTTTGGGGCGCATGCGAGATGCTAACGGCTCCATAGCGGACTACTAAATTTAATGGTCACCACGCTAACCTATAGCGGGTGGATATGCAAGGTAGAGTATAACTCTGTCTGACGAGTGTCAATAATAAATCCAAATCAGATCTTCTACTTGCTATGGGTCGGTGTGGTGAAGGACTCCTTCTTATACATAAACAGTTTGGCACCATTTTGCAGGTCAAACGCCTCGATATGTGAGATATTAGGGATCGGATGCTCATATGTGTATAGCTCTGTGTTTGGCTGTAGCTCTTTCTCAAGCTTCTCGGTCAATGAGTAGAGCGCAACAGAGTTTAAGTGGCAGAAGAGCTTGTCTGCAGAGTTGATGTTTGCCTTGAAGAAATTCTCCACATTGATGTCTACAGGTGCAAAAGGCCCAATCTTAACTAGCTTCTTTAACTTCCCCATGAGGCCAAGGATTGGAGAGATCTCGTACCCTACCCCTTTAGCTTTGTACACTTTCCATGCACTTATCAAGATCCTGAAGTCGCCGGCACCAAGCTCTACGATCGTCTGTCCTGCAACGATTTTCATGTGGCTTAATATCTCAGGTAGAATAGCTTTTGGAGTTGAGGCGAGAGGCATAAGCTTCCTGCTTATTACCACTGTCAGTATAAAGCCTGAGATGATGAAAAGTATTAGTAGAATAATTCCTAACAGGATTCCTCTTTGCATGATAGTAAGGTATAGGCTAAAAGTGATGTTGCTATGTATAATTATATCAAATTTCATTAAATGCCCGCATAGCTAATTATTAAATAGTATGGATCAGGACATTAAATCGCTAAACGGAGTGATGCTTATAGACAAAGAGATAGGCATTAGCTCGTATGATGTGATCAGGCGGCTTAAGAAGATGCTGTTTGAACAGTACGGGCTTGAGGGTCGTGAGCGTAGGCAGCTCAAGATAGGTCATGCTGGTACATTGGACCCTTTTGCTAGCGGTCTTCTAATCGTGATGCTTGGCAAAGCCACGAAGCTAAACGATACCCTGCATGCCCTTGAGAAGGAGTATCTGGTTGAGGCAACCTTTGGTTATGAGACGGATACTCAAGATCCTACCGGTGAGGTAATCGCCAAGCTTGAGGATGATAAGGTCGCAACAGTAGATTATATACGGTCAGCGATAGAAGGCATGACCGGAGAGCTTTTGCAGACCCCTCCTGCTTACTCAGCTAAGAAGATATCGGGAAAACCATCATACAAATATGCACGAAAGGGAGAAATTCACCAGCTTGAAGCAAGAAAAATCAAAGTATCCTCTTGGGAACTCACACAGTACAATTGGCCAGTGGTGGAATTTAAGGTAGTAGTCTCGACTGGGACATATGTACGTACATTGATAGTTGATCTTGCAAGGGGCCTTGGGAGCATGGCTACAGCTACACAGCTAAGACGGACACGGGTAGGAGAATTTCTGGTGGATGAAGCATTAAGTTCATCTAATATAACTGTTGAGCAGTTTAATGAGAAATTCATTAAACTCGCGGACGTTAACGAGAGGCTTCAGAAGGCTATTTTACCCAAATAGCTTTGTAAAGTTTTCTGTAGTGACTCTTAGCACTTCCTGTATCGAGATAGATTTCACCTCGGCAACTTTCTCGGCGATTTCTAAGATATCGGAAGGCTGTCCATGTCTGATGGCAGCATTTTTCTTATTGCGTACAGAGCGCGGTGGAAGGAATGGGGCATCGGTTTCTAGCAGTACCCTCTCTAGTGGCACCTCTTTTAATATCTCCCTTACATCGTCAGCCGAGCTATATGTGATAATCCCATTAAATCCGATATAGAAGCCGAGATTTAGTATGTCTTCTACGAACTTCACTTCTCCTGTGAAGCTATGGAATGATCCTGTTAGCCTGCCCTCGCCTACTTCTGAGACCAGCTTGATTGCATCAGTTATGCATTCAGTTTGCCCTTTTGACTCCCGCGTATGAATTGTAAGCGGCTTTGTGAATCTGTCCGCCAGCTCCAAGTGCCAACGAAAAGCGCTTTTCTGCACTTCGTATGTTGTGCTTATCTGCTCAGCCGTAAGTCCTTCATCGTATGGGAATCTGTAGTAGTCCAATCCTGTTTCGCCGATCGCACTTATGCTTTCAAGGTTCTGTGTGATTGTGCCCTCCAGGTTCTTCAACAATGGTTTTATTGCTTCGTGTGTCGAGTAGGTCTTGCCGTAAAGCGAGTTCGCAGAAAAGTTATCTGGATGAAGCCCGATTGATGTACGGTAGCTAAATCTAGGATCGCCCTGATATTTTCGATGCAGCTCAAGCGATTGATTAATGCTCTCAATGTTGTGAGCCACATTTAGTAGCGCGCTGCCTCCCGCTTCTATGAAACGATTTACAAAACTGTCTACCTCTGGGTAGATCTCATCGGATGTAAGGTGTGTATGGGAGTCGGTCATAACTGATTATACATGTTGCAGCTTTAAATTTGAGCTACAAGTCCATGTTTGGTTATGCTAGACTGTACCCATGGAACAGAAAGAGCAGAAAAGGGAAAGCAATTCTACAGAGATTGAGCAGCTCAGCAACCAGATCGAGGCACTACAGTTAGATATTAATCAGCTAGACAGATCGGTGCAGAAATTGACCGAGATTAAGAGTAGAGATTACAGGTGGCGATATCTGATCCCTGTGAGCTTGATGAGAGGACTGGTTACAGCAATTGGAGCCACTATAGTGTTTGCATTTGTAATCTATGTCGCCAGCATTGTTATGGCTCAATTAGAGACTTTCCCATTGATAAACGACATTTTGGAGGACTTGCCATGGGAGGAGATAATCGAAAATTCCAAAGACTCCACTCAATAGTAGAGAGCTACTCAGATATTAGATCCCCATCTTTGCCCAGGCTCCAGTAGGCCACCCCTGCTATTTTGAAATATTGTGCAATCTTCTTGCGGGCTTCAATGCTTTCTCTAGTCGGGTAGTAAAGTATGCACTCAATTTCAGTATCACGGCAGTTGTATGCTGCGATCGCCTCATTTGTTTGCATATCGTAGTACGGCTCAGCATCCTCGCTGTCGAGGACGCTCTTTACTGTCTCGCGAAAGTATGACTTATTATCGCCACTGCTCTGCCATTCGTAGCTATAAAGATGGACACCCATCCATAACTTCTCTCTAGGGACTTTTGTAACAGCATACTCCATTACCGCAATCATCCAATCTGTAGGGGCTATCGGTCCAGGGATTTCTCCAGAAGGAGATGTATAGTCATAGGTCATAATCCTTAGCTGATCGACATGTCGGGCAATATCATCCCACTGCTGCACCCTTCTAGTCTCCTGAAACGCAGGATAGATTACATTGTCACCCCACTTTGAGAGGACAGTCACGGAGAAAAGCTTATCCTCTTCATGAAGTCTCTCTCCAACCTCCTCAACTATCGTCATAAAGGCCTCTCCATCGATCTCTTGGATCGATTCATAATCAAGGTCTATCCCATCGTACCCATTATCAAGCACTATACTTACTATTGTGTCTATATGCTGCTGAAGCTTCGCTTCGTCAGCTGTAGAGGTGTGAAAATCGTTGAAATCAAAGCAGGTAATAGTTGGAATCAATAGAAAATCCTCCTGCTCTGCTAGTTGCACCAGCTGATCTCTGTTGCTTACTCGTGACACAATATTACCGTTAGCATCGATAGCATACCAGACGGGTGATACATGTGAGAGCTGATCACCTTTCGCTCTGACACTTTCCACACCTGACGCATATGCCCATGAAGGGATCCATCCAAGCTCTTTAATCTTATGGCTACTGGAAGATCGAGCTATCTCTTCAAACGTGACTGATGATGAGTAGCTATCGATCTCGAAATTTTCCAAAAGTGGTGAGAATTGATCCTCAAGCGCATCGTTATATTCGGCTCTAAGGTTTTTGACAATTTCTTCGCGCTCAATGTCGATGACCTGCTCCTGCTGATTTTTTGATGTACGTTCAGGCTCTTCTGTGCGGCTAATCTTCGCAATAATTATAGCCAGTCCTGCAAGTATGGACAGAATTATTATCAGAAATATGATCCCAGTTCTCTTTTTCAATGTATAATTCATCACATTGGAATTTTACAGTATCAGCGCTAAAGTTAGTATCAGATTATGAAAAAGTCATTAAAGACCAAGGTTAAAAAGATTAAGTATCAGACGGCGAGTAAACTAAGTGAGAATGTCCGTCAGATAAAAAAGTCTGTCAAAGCCAGCAGTTACAAGTATGCTGCTGCGGATCTTGACCCACTCAATTATGAGCAGCTGCCATGGCCATTTCCATGGGAGAAGTATATGGATTTTGATCATCTATATGTGGAAATCGGAAGCGGTCATGGTGAGCAGCTGCAGAAACTAGCCACAGAGAACCCAGGGAATTTATATGTAGGGTTCGAGATATTTAAAAAATTTGCTTTGATGTCGCACAAGAAAGTCTCTGGACTGAAGAACGCTCTGGTGTTTAAGGCTGACGCCTATGAAGCCGCAATAAAGCTTTTTACTGATCATTCACTGGCCGGCGTGTATATCCTTTTTCCTGATCCGTGGCATAAGAAAAGACACCATAAGCGAAGACCGCTGGTGGCAAGCTGGTTTGAGCAGATTAGCACAAAATTAGCAGACGGTGGCTTTATCATTTTCGCGACCGATTGGGAGGAGTATTTTGATTTCGTGCTGGATCAGGCTAATAAAGTGAGCGAAATATTTGAGGTAACTTCAGGCGTTTACCGTCCGGAGGAGTGGGGATTCGCACAGACACACTATTACAAAAAATGGGTAAAGCAAGATCGAAGGTTCAGATATATCTTGCTCAAAGCTAAGTCTACTTCTTAGGTACCTCAAGGTCGTCAGCGATGGCTAGGAATGTATCCACCCATACAGGCACGGCTGTACCGGACGAGTGCTCACCAAGACTTGGCTCTTCAAGTCTAATTAGCATGATCATTTTCGGATCGTCGACCGGTGCAAATCCTACAAAGGTAGTATTTGTACGGTCTGCATAATACCCCACAGTATCCTTCTTAGGGATCTGAGCTGTTCCGGTTTTCCCAGCGATGTCATACTCCCTTAAGTACTTATCAAATATCCATTTCGCATCACCCCCTGTAACGACCGATGTCATCATACGTGCTACCTTATTTGCGCTCTCTTCAGACACAGTCTGTGATACTACCCTAGGGGTAAACTGTATAACCTCTTCTCCATTGCCAACCTCTTTTACTATGTGAGGCTGCATACGTTTCCCATCATTGGCAAGTGAGGCAAGTGCCGAGATCATCTGCATAGGGGTTGCAGAGATTCCCTGGCCGAAAGAAGAGGTGGCTAAGTCGATCTCGAGCCATTCTTCGTATGGTCTGATGTAGCTATTTGTCTCATCCTGTAGGCCTAGTCCGACAAAGTCACCTATCCCAAACCGTTTAACTGCGGGAAAATATTTCTCATGACCGATAGCCAGGGCAGTTGTGGCAATGCAGGGATTGTTTGAAAACTGTAGGTACTGTGCGGGGGTGATCTTGCCATCAGGCTTCCTGTCCCAGGTGTAAATCTTCGCCTCATCTGGAGTGCCTTCATACATCGTAATATACCCTTTCTCATCATTGCAGACAGTGTTCTCGTCGATGGCTTTGGTATCTAAGCCAATAGCTACGGTAATTGGCTTAAATATAGATCCTGGCTCGTAAACATCTGCGATGGCTTTATTTTTAAAGATCCACGCCTCTTGCTGTCTCCAATACTCATTCGGATTGTAAGTTGGGTAGTTAGCCATTGCTATAATCGCCCCAGTTGATGGATCCATCACTATTGCGCTACCGCTTTTTGCCTGGTGGTTTTCAACACCTTTCTTTAGTTTGTCCTCTACTTTCTTCTGGATTCCAGGGATGATTGTTAAGGTGATATCCTTTCCTTCTCGAGGTAGTACTGGGTCGTACTCAGCCGTCAGGATAATATTGCCATTTGCATCCTGCTCTTCATATGTGTAGCCCTCGGTGCCTAACAGGTCTCCGAAATAGTAGCCTTCGATTCCGTAGAGGCCAATATCGGTACCATTTGCATCCTTCCCCATGTAGCCCAAGACGTGCGAAGCTAACGATCCATTTGGATAGAAACGTTTTTCGGACTTCTCAAAGTAAAGCCCAAATCCAGGGGACATTTCCTCAAATATTTGCGCCTCTTCTAATGATTTTTTCTCGTCTGGGGTTATACCTTTCTCTATCGAGATATATCGGAATTCGTCGGTCAGCTTCTCGTCTAGCTCACTCGAATCAATGCCTAACACCTGCGATACGTTCTCCACATATTTATCCTTTTCGGCAAAGAATGCCTCTCTTTCTTCTTCAATGCTGCTCAGCGAGGCATACACATCCCATGCAGGTCTATCCGTGGCTAAGATACTTCCGTCCGCTGCGAAGATGGTGCCTCGGCCTGATGGCTGTCTCTGTGTGCTCAAATATTGGGAGCTGGCCATCGCTTCAAATTTCTCACGATCAAGAATCTGCCATCTGCCCATCTGGAGGATGACTGCAAACCCAAAAACAATGATAAATATAAACACAACACGGGTGTTCAGCCTAAAGATCTTCTCAGGCGTCTTATCCATTTTTACCTCGCCCTTTTTGTAAATCGTCTTTTTTCTATGTCGCGATCGTGGGCTCATAGTATGTGAGAGTTATCTAGCTTAGACATGGTGCTTACATTGTAAAAGCAGTTTACCATATCACTCTACCTTGAGGCTTGTATACTGTCGTCGGTAATATAGATAGTCTCGCTGTCAGAATCATCGGAGAGATTAAATTTCTCCTTTGCATATGTATCTACTACAGAGAGTGCAACATTGCTGGCAATTTCACGCTCAACCTCTCGATTTACCTCTACTAGCTGGTTCTTCTCTTCGTTCAAGCTTTGCAGTGTATGGCCCAGTGGGCTCAGTATTGAGTTGGTAACAAGCTGTGTAAGTATGAAAGCTACTACTGCAACACCGGCTGCTGCAAATAAAATCGAATCTTTACTGAAGCTCCTCTTCGCTCGATGAGAGGTGAACAGATTGCGAATTGCTCTTTTGTACTTGTTCATCATGGCAGTTATTAAATTGATCCCGTCCCTACTATAAATGTGTGTGCTGTGTGAGCCACCCAACCAGGCCTCCCCCGCTAACCTATCATTCTTCTCTAAAATTACGAATGGTAGGTTAGCGGGGAGGTCCAGTTGAAGGAACATCTGACCACTTGATATACAAGTGGACAGATCTTACTTCAAAATTCGGGCTTAAAGCTTCTCTATCGCTCTCACCTTCGCGCTATGCGATCTAGGGTTTTGTGTGACTTCTGTGTCTGTAGGCACGATCGGCTTCTTTGTGATAAGTGTTCCTTTGCCCTCTCTTGCGAGCTGATTAAAGTACTCCTTAACAATCCGATCCTCTAGTGAGTGAAATGAGATTACTACTAAGCGTCCATTGCTATTTAGATTTGTAAATGATCCTTCTAATCCGGCTTTTAGACTGTTCAATTCGTCGTTAACCGCTATTCGCAGGGCCTGGAAGACCCTGCGGGAAGGGTGTTTAGAGCTGTTTTTAGTTGCCGGTACTGCTCTACTTATAATGGTATTAAGCTCCCCAACGCTTTGAACGGGCGTCGGAGATTCCTTTATAATTCTTGCTATTCTCTTGGCATATCTCTCCTCACCATATACTCGGAAGAGTTTCTCTAGCTCTTGCTCAGTTAGTGCATTTAGGAGGTCTGCAGCTGTAACTTGCAGCTGATCATCCATCCTCATGTCTAACGGATCTGATTGATTATGGTAACTGATTCCTTTACCTTCTATTTCAATCTGCCGAGAAGAGATTCCAAGATCCATCAGGACACCATCCAGTTTCCTATTGTAGTTCATTAAAACTTCATGAACTTTGGCAAAGTTGCTTTGCACGATCTCCCAGTTGCCCCCTAACAACTGCTCCTGATAGTTATGCCTGACGTATCGGATCGCTTCTTCATCCTGGTCGATGCTCAGCAGCTTTCCGCCACTACTCAATCTCTCCAGGATTGCTCTGCTATGTCCCGCTTCCCCAAGCGTGGCATCCAGATAGAATCCATCAGGCTTAATATTCAAGAGTTCCAGAGATTCGTATAGAAGGACTGGTGTATGGTAGCTATTTGTCATCTGATTTAATCTTGCTTAATTCATCTGCGATAATCTCGCTGTGGGCTTGAAGATAATTTAATCTCTCTTTCCACATCTCTTTATCCCATAGTTCTACCCAGTTTACTAGTCCAACGAATACTACTTCTTTGCTTAAAGCTGCATGCTCGTAGAGTGCCGTCGGGATTACAACTCGTCCTTGCTGATCGAGATCCAACTCAACTGCGCTTCCTACTAGGAACCTGCTGCTGTCTCTGATGTTTTTGTTTATGAAAGAGCCCCCAATTACCTCGCCTGCTACTTTCCCCCACATCTCTTTATTTACTAATACAAGAGCTTTTTCGTAGCCTCGGGTAAGTATCAGATCATCCCCCATCTCGTCTCTGAATCTCTTTGGAATGGCGACTCTTTTCTTATCTCCTATTTTGCTTCGGTATTCACCTATCAACATGGTTGGTGTAGTATATCATCCACCCACCACTCTGTGCCACCATTCACCACTTCAGATGGTATCAATGTAGCACTAGCATATTGCTATGTCAAAATAGTTGGGATCTTATAGTTGGTAAATGTGTAATATTGCGTGCCTGCTAAGCAAGCGGTCAACAATGATTCCTGCGACAAGAAAATGTGACAGTGTGATCTTGTAGTATCAAGCTAGTGAACTATTTATCGGAAGAGTAATACGAGACTATGGGTCGCTAAGTATTTGATGCTACTCTGCGGCAATCTTAGCACCAAGTTTTTTGAACGTTGATACAAATTCTGGGTACCTTCGATTGATAATGTCGGCATTCAATATTTTCGTTTCACCCTTAGCCGCAAATGCAGCTAAAGCTACAGCATGAGCACATTGCAAAATGTCAGGTGCCGATACCACTGTTCCTTTGAACTGTGATGGACCAAATGTAATCGCTTGGTTCGGGCTGGTGAGAGCGATTTTGGCCCTCATCTTATTGAGCGTGTCCACGAAGTTTAGCTGCGTCTCGTACATCATATTCTGGATTCTGATATTGCCACCAGCTGATGCAGCAAGTACCAATGCTTGCGGGATCAGGTCTGCAGGAAATCCTGTCGGCCATGGCTGCGCTGTAATTTTATCCATATCCCCCTGAGCATTTGGCTTACACTCAAGCTTCTGCTTTGCAGGGATGTGAATGCTGTCTCCATCTATATTGTACTTGAGACTGATCTTGTCGTAGAACATAAGGATATGCTGCATGTGATCGGGAATGGCATTCTTGATTGTGAGCTCTCCACCTGTAATTGCAGCTGCAACAATTAGGCCACCAATGTCAACGAAGTCTGGAATGACGCTCCACTCCCCCCCTCTCAGTTTCTCAACGCCGTTAATCTCTAATCTGTTTGTACCCACTCCTCGGATATCTGCACCGATTGAATTGAAGAAATTGCATAGGTCCTGCACATGTGGCTCACAGGCTGCGTTATAGATAACTGTTCGTCCCTCTGCTTTAACGGCTGCAATTACAAGATTTTCTGTACCCGTAACCGATGTCTCGAGCTGCCATATTTTGTCGTTTCCTTTTAGCCCGTTTGCAGTTATGTGGAAGATGTTTTCAGGATCAATCTTTGCGCCAAGATTTGTGAGCCCTTGTAGAAGTGTGTCGATAGGCCTACTACCAAGCTTGCAGCCACCAGACTGTCCGAATTCGGCTTCGCCAAATCGGGATACAAGTGGACCGAGGAACATGATTGAAGCTCGCTCTTTTTTCGCGAGCTCTTTATCTACAACCGTGTAGTTTATAGTTGAGGCATCTAACTTAATTTTCCCATCTTTGAGATATGAGACTTTCCCACCAAGCTTGCGAAAAATCCTTAGCATTACCCTCACAGATGAGCTCATGGGCACATTCGAGAACACCACTGGCTCGTCAGCAAGGACAGCGGCAGGGATAAGTGCGACAATAGAATTCTTATTTGGCATTGGGGTGACTGTGCCTGAAATAGGCTCTCCACCAACGATTTTATAGGTTGTCATAGGTTTCTCAGTTAGTTTACTTGGATATTATATAGCTATTTAGAATAGATGGAAATCGAGCTTAATTTAGTGGGATTTCTTGATGGTTTCTTGCTGACGGCGCATAGAGGTGTATAGTGGTGAATAATTTGTCATGGTTAGGTTATGGGATCTAAGAATAAGGACGAGCAGGCTGCTACAGAGGATGAGCAAGGTGTGCAGCTAACGATATTCAATGTGAGGGAACTTGTTACAGCAGTTACAACGAAGGTTGGTACAATAGTTATACCAAAACGAGGAGTTCAGAATAGCCTCGATGACTATGAGCCACCAGAAAATCCACGGGAACTGTATAGATAAATGAACATCCTCCCCGCCACACAACAAACAGCCCCTGAAATCATCTCATTGCTCCATCGCCACTACTCATCACTCAATAACGAGTATTTATTTGAAAAGTATCAGCTAGATTTTCGATCCCACCCACTCGTAAAGAGAAGTAGTGCGGAAGAAGGCTACACATTCTTCGCTATGAGAAACGACGAGGAAGAAGTTATTGGCTATATTAGCACTACCCGCAATGACAACCTTGGGGAGATTGTTGAAGTAGTTTTCTCCGATGAAACAATCGCTAGGCAGCATTGCCAGAAACTACTCGACACAGCAATTGCAGACTTGAAAGAGCACGGTGTTACCCAACTCTACTTCCGACTCACGCAGCAGAATCGAGTCGTTCAACAGATTCTAGAGCAGAAATATCATGCCAAAACCTTAGCAATTGAGGGTGGCGTAGATCTTAGAAACCTGCCCTAAGCTTGGGCTGGACCCTCAGCAAGCATCTTTGGGATGTCGGCAAGGCTTGTGAATTCACTGAACAGTGGGTGTTTTGGAAGGCTTTCCATCTCGAAAATCTTATGCTCTTTCTTCGCATAGAAGACACGACTCCCTTTTTCTAATATATGGTCAATCAGCTTCGTCTCGAAAGCATTGTCGGCGACATAGAATGTCTCATCGGGCTTTACCTTCAAGGCGCTTATCAGCAAGTCGTAAGCATGAATCTTGTCTCCTTTTACGCTCACCCGAATTGTGCTCAGCCTGCCATCTGTGTCGTAGAGGAAGTCATTGCATAATATGTTGCCGATTGGTATGCCATATCGCATTACCTCTTTGGCGATAAAATAGAGGCCAGAGCTAAGCACAAATATCTGATAATCCATCTCTCTTAGCTTGTCGAGGACCTCTTTTACACCATCGATTACTATTGGTGTACCCAATAATCGCTCAAAATCCCCTTTTATTGGAGCAAGTCCATATATATCCTTGTACGCTCTCTTCAACGCCTTGACCTCCCAGCGGATCAACTCTGAGTAAGAAAGCTCATCGTGCAAGTACTTTACTACACGGCTTTTTACATGATCCTCAATACCAAGGTGTTTAGCCAGTTCGAGATATGGGTTCTCGTTTTCTAGTAACGTCCCATCAAGGTCTAACAGTGCAAGTTTCATATGCCGGTTAACAGACGTAGAAATTATATCTTAAGCTAACAGTCTATATCAGAGAGATTTTACCCCGCTAAGTATAGTAACATATGTAGTCAATCAGTTAATGTCCTCTAGTATCGTTTTAATTACCGGTTCAAATCTCTGTCGCTGTTTTACTTCATGAAGATGAAATGCCTTAAATGATAGTATTTATCTATTTCTTAACTTGCAAATTGATATCATCGCATAAATTGAAGTAGGCTCTATCTACTTCTGTGGTAGCTCTTTACATATGTAATCTCCAATTGCGCTAGGCGATATCTATCTGGGTATTGCACGCAAAATTACTGTTGGGGTTACTCAATAGTTTTATACACTCTAGACAGCAGGCTACGTAAGAGCTAGGTTCTTTGCTCATATTGCCGTCTACAAATTAAAATTTACTGGGGTTCATGCATGTCGCTACAAATTTCTGAAAATTACTCTCTTAAAGAGCTCAACACAATGAAAGTTGAAGCAAAAGCAAAGTACTATGTTGAAGTCACAAACATTGAAGAATTAAAAACACTTATTAAGTCAGATATCTTTAAAACGAATGATCATGTTTTCCTTGGAAAGGGAACCAGCACCCTATTTCTAGGAGACTATGACGGGCTTGTTATCAAGAACCTCCTCTATGGGATGAACATCCAACAAGATGGCGATGAAATATTGGTACAGTCGTGGGCTGGAGAAGATTGGCAAGACATGGTCAATTATGCTGTAACCGAGGGATATGGTGGAATTGAGAATTTGGCACATATTCCTGGGAGTGTGGGTGCTGCACCAATCCAAAATATAAGCGCATACGGCGAGCATCTTAGCGATGTGTTTGAGAGACTTACCGCGCTTGATGTAGAGACAGGCGAGGAGCGAATATTCTTGAAGGATGAATGCGACTTCGGATATAGGAGTAGCTGTTTCCGCAATGAGCTTGCGGGGAAATATTTTGTCGTGTCGGTAACGGTGAGGCTTACCAATAATCATAAAGTAAACTTGCGCAACCCATTCTTGAAAGAGAAAGCTGAAGAGATGGGTTATAAGAATCCTACACTCCAAGATATCCCGAATATTATTAAGCGAATTTACGATGACGAGTTCCCAGAGCTAGGCAAGATCGGAACCTCTGGCTTCTTCTTTATGAGCCCATATATCCCAAAGGAGCTATATGACAAGCTTGCGAAAAAGTATGAGTTGAAAGCACTAAATGAGCAGAATGGCGAAATCCAGGTGCCAGCAAGCCAGCTGATAAGGTTGGCAGGGCTTGATAATGAGAGGAGTGGAGACGTAGGTATCTATGCTAAATCACCTGCGATTGTAGTTAATTACGGTAAAGCAAGCGGAAAAGATGTCTACTCTTTCGCAAAGAAGATCGCAGAAAATGTTGAGAAGAAATTTGGGATCACCTTGGATACTGGAGTTTCCATATACGGCAAGTAGTAGTTGCCAATCTGAAGTGATATACTTTGCCGACTATGAAGCTTGAGAAGAACATCCCTCTAAAGGAGTACAACACATTCGCGGTTGATGTCAGCGCTAAATATTTCGCTAAGGTAGAGAGTGTCGAGGATATTCAAGAACTCTTAACGATTGATGAGCTAAAGAGCCAGAAATGGTTCATATTAGGCCGGGGTAGTAACACACTTTTCACGCAGGATTTTGACGGTTTGGTGCTGAAGGTTGAGCTAATGGGCAAAGAGGTGGCAAGCCAAGATAGTAATGAGGTTATCGTAGATATCGGTGCGGGTGAAGATTGGCCTGAATTTGTGATGTGGGCTGTCGAGCAGGGCTGGAGCGGCGTAGAGAATATGGCCTACATCCCAGGAACAGTTGGTGCAGCTCCTGTACAGAATATCGCTGCGTATGGTCAAAGCTTTGACCAGATCTGTGTCAGCGTGGAGGTCGTAAACCGCAAAACTGGAGGTGTAGAGACATTCACTGCTGAGCAGTGTGACTTCGCATACCGGTCGAGTGCTTTCAAGGGAAGCTTGCGTGATAAGTATATTGTCACTAAGGTTCGTATGAGATTGAGCAAAGAGGCGCACTTCGATACTAGCTATCACTCAAGGAAGCCGAACGAGTCACTCGAGAAATGGCTTGAGGAAACAGCTGAGCGGCCATACACTCCAAAAGATGTGGCTACCGCAGTTACAAAGCTGAGACAATTTAAGCTCCCCCTTCTTTCTGAATATGGGACTTGCGGCAGTTTTTTCACGAATCCATTTGTCCCTGTAAGCAAGTTTCATGAGCTCTCTGAGAAGATAAACGAGCTTCAGCAGTATCCGACAACCAAGATGGATTATGGCAGGCACGACTGGAAAGATACAGGAGATGATGAGATAGTGAAAATCCCTGCTGGCCGGTTGTTAGAGGAACAGGGTTGGAAGGGGAAATGGGTTGGTAATGTTGGCACTTTTAAGGAACATTCATTAGTGATAGTCACGAACAAAGAGGCAACAGGCAAAGAGATATATGACTTTGCAATGCAGATGAAAGAGAGCGTTAAGAAAGCTTACGATATTGAGCTCCGCTCAGAGGTTGAGATTGTGTAAGCTTACGCCTTCTTGTCTATCAAACTCTCCATTAAGTCTCCCCAGCCACCGGCACTCATGAATACAATGATACTTTCGTCCTCTTCATTCTCTTTTATCAGCTTCACGATATCTTCGTTCCTTGGCACATAATGCGCATTAGGCTGTGTCTTGCTTATTACCTCAATATAATCTTTCCCATAGATCCTCTGCTCTTTCTCGGTAGATTTCTTGACGAAGATTCTTGGGAGTATCATCAGGTCCGCAGAGTCAAATGCTCCCTCGTACCAGCTAAGCACATTCTTATCCTCGCGCTCTGATGGTCTTGGGTAGTAGATGCAGATAAGCTTGCGGTCCGGATAAGTTACTCGAAGCGTGTCGAGAGTGGCTTTTGCTTTCACCGCAGAGTGTGCGAAATCGTCAATAACGGAAGAGCCACGACTTGTATAGCCCTTCAGCTCAAGCCTTCGCATTATGCCCTTAAAAGTAGAAATTGCCTCTTTGATCTTTGCAATATCGATACCAAGGTCATGGGTAATTGTGATAGCAGCGAGGCAGTTCTCAACATTGAAATCTCCTATCAGCTCTGTCTCAAAATCTCCTATAATCCCTCCATTAAGTTCAACAGTAAAAAGGGTCTTGCCACCCTCAGTCCTGATCTCTTTAGCGAGGTAGTTCACATCTCGTCCCTCGAACTGCGATGAGTCTCTCCCTTCGAGCATATAAAGAATGAGCTCACCATCATACTCAGCAACTGCCTTGGCGTTGTTCTCGCCTGAGGCACACACATACATTTTGCCACCATTCTTGTTCACCTCAGCAGGCAGTTTCTTGAAGGCATCCACATATGAATCCTCGGTTGGATATACATTTATATGGTCCCACTTGGCTGCCGATAAGATCGCATATTTCGGTGCATATCTGAGGAAGCGTGGCTCCTCGTCGAAGTGAAAGACCGCAAGATACTCATCACCTTCCAGGCAAGAGTATTTTGAATCTGTCATCCTCACGCCATTTTCGAAATTTTGCGGCTTACCACCAATCATAAATGAAGGGTTCTCACCAGCTACATCTAATATCCAATTTACAAGTGCCGAGGTTGTGGTCTTGCCATATGTCCCAGTCACAACAATCGACTCATCTTTTACAACATACTGTTTGAGCAGGTATGCATATCCTTCAAGCTGTTTGCCGAGCTCCTTGGCCGCAAGAAACTCAGGGTTGTTGATATCAACCATAAGTGGTGCACCACCAAGTATCACTAGGTCTGCTGGCTTAATTCTCTCTGCATCATACCCCTCGCTCCACTCTACTCCAGCTTCGCTCAAGAGAGTTCTGGCTGGCTCATATACCGCTTCATCTGATCCGGTCACTTTATGCCCAAGGCTTTTCATCAAGATTGCTACTGGAGCAATTGCCGATCCTGCGATTCCGATGAAATGTATATGCTGTGACTTCATTATCTAATTTCGTTAACTTAATTTCTGCAAAGCTGCTTTAGCTGTTCAAGATCATCACTCCATGTCTCCCCGTCAAACCACTGAACGCCATCAAACTGTGTCTTATATAATGCCTGCTCACTGTAGCATGTGCCGAGGTATACATATTTCAACCCTTTCTCCTGGGCATATTGGATAGCGGCTGTCATCATGCCGATGCCAAGATTCTTCTCCATGTAGCTTAGCTGGAAGAACGGGTAAGCGTAGTGCATAATCTCGTTGGTCATCAGTACCGGGCAATATCCGATGATCTCTCCATTGCTCTTGTCACGGAAGATAAGCACATCGGTAAAAGCACCCGATGTGAAAATCCACTTCATCTTCTGAGGCGATAAAGTCTTTGGACCAAAACGACTATCGTAATAATCTTTAGCGAACTTCCCAATCGTGTGGTCGTATTCAAAATCTCTTAGGCTGGCGATTGCCATCTCCATATATTCGGTCTTCCTCAAGATGCGGCGATTCTCACTATTTAACTCGAAATCTTCAAGCTTGATTCTTACACCACGCGCTAAGTAATAGTACTCTTTCTCAATCCTTGTCTGAAGGAAGCCTTGCTCGTACATAGATTCCACGCTATCGCTATCTTCTCGAGTCGCATACACTTTATACGGGAACTCGTAGTTTTGATAATCAGCGTTTTTAGTCTCTTTGAAATGAAGTCTCATACGTTACTTTTTAGAATTTAATAGCTCCCCCATCACCTTCTGGTCACTCCACGGAATTTCGCTTTTGCCATCTAGATTGAGGCTCTCTTCGTGCCCTTTGCCTGTGACTACCACCGTATCTCCTTTCTTTGCCATCTTTATGGCAGCGGCTATTGCCTCTTTCCTGTCCTCGATTATTTCATACTTCCCGGAATGCTTTTTAATACCCTCTGCGATCATATTTGAAATAGAGGTAACACTTTCTCCACGTGGATCCTCGGCGGTTAGGATGGTGTAGTCTGCATGCTTCCCGGCAGCCTCACCCATCAATGGCCTTTTGGTTACATCGCGTAGTCCAGCGCTTCCGAATACCACGATTAGCTTCCCTTCTCTGTTGTCAGCGCGAGCAAATGAAAGCACATTCTCCAGTGCATTTGGAGTATGTGCGAAATCAACTACCGCTTTGAAAGGGTGCTCTTGCAACACTTCCCATCGGCCTTTAAGGCTTTTTACATTGTGCACGGCTTTTTCGATTGCTTCTACCTCGGCTCCCAGCTCATATGCTGCAACAGCTGCAGCCATGATATTCTGCGCGTTATATTTCCCTTGAAGATTGGTGTCGAAATTTAGCTCAATATTCTGATCTGTCGAGTGAAGTGTCGCTCTAAATGACATCCTGCCATTCTGTTGTAGGTTATCGCCCTTCATATCGCTTCCATCGCTAAAGCCGTAATCGATCATGTCAATTCCGAGAGCTTTGGCCTTGGAGACAAATTTCTCATACGACTGGTCATCTTTATTTATCACCGCAAAACCATCTTTATCTAGTAGCTCCATAAGCCGGGCCTTGGTCTGGAGGTAGTTGTCGTATGTTTTGTGGTAGTCCAGATGCTCGTGGCTTACATTTGTAAAAACAGCAGCACAATACTGTACTCCCCCTACTCTATACTGATCCAATCCGTGTGAGGTGGTCTCCAACACCACATACTCCAATCCCTCTTTCACCATCTCCTTCAGAAATTTTTGCAAATCTTTCGGACTAGGCGAGGTAACATGAAATCCTGTCGAATACTCCTTGCTGCCTATCTTGGCGCTGATCGTTGAGATAAGGCCAACTTTGTAGCCAGCCAGCTTCAACATTTCATATAAAATAGTGCTCGTAGTCGTCTTACCATCGGTGCCAGTGACGCCGATTATTTTAAGCTGCTTTGAAGGCTTGCCATAGAAGTTATGGTAAAACTTCGAGGTCAGGAGGTGCTTTTTGTTCTTCAGGTTTTGTGGGAGTAACTTGCTCATTTGCTATTCGTATTTACTTAAGCTATTGGCTAATTTTATCACATTGGGCAGTTACACCCATTTATACGAATAATTGGCGAAATAACAACGTTGCTGTAAACCCTAGGAGCTTTACTGTTTCGGCTTAAAATAGCATAATCAGAGGAAATATGAAGATAGATGTAGATGGCCTGAAAATCAATTACCTAGAGTCAGAGGGAGCTGTTGGTTCCCAAGTCCCAATTCTGTTTGTTCATGGTTGGGGAGGGAGCGTAGAAAGTCTTAGGGGGCTTTTTTCAACTGCTTCAAAGTATCGCTACAAAGCTTACCTGCTCGACCTACCTGGGTTTGGCAACTCCGATGCGCCTACTACTACATGGGGGGTTGAAGAATATGCGCTTTTCTTGAGGAAATTTATTGTCGCGCTCGGGTTGCATGAGGTAATCTATTTCGGACACTCATTTGGCGGTGGGCTTGGTGCATATATTTCAGCAGAGTCGCCCGATCTTATCAAAAATCTTATCCTCTGTGCGGCGGCAATTAGGCGCTCACCAAAAGAGAGCAAAGCCAGCTCAACTATCAAGAAAGTAGTACCGAACTATGAACAGTATAAAGAGAAGGCTCGCCCACTTAGAAAGCTGTACTACAAGATTTTCTATCCACTTTCCGATACATTGAAAAATCCTAAGCTTGAGGAGAGCTATCGCAAGATTATTACCCAGGATCTCACTGACCGACTGGAGAAAATTAATAAGCCCACACTGATCTTGTGGGGCGACCAAGATAGGTACACACCAGTCGAAGAGGCTGTAATGATAAATGAAAAAATTTCAGGATCAAAGATCAAAATCTATCAAGGGGTTGGCCATAGCCTGCCAATAAGCCAGCCAGAGAACATCTTCATTGAGATCGATAACTTCATCCGTCAAAATAGATGAACAGGCTGATATACACATCCTATTCCCCAAGTACACGCAGGAAGGATATGCACGCCAATCTGAAAATCTATTTCCAACCATGGAAATGGAAGAAGGGTGGATACCCTTACTTGGTTGAGCAGTGGTTTGCAGAGAAGTATGGTGATGATCGGGAGTACTTTGTGTACAATTACGCCAGATCCGCCATGTATCAATTCTTTAAGGCGTTAAAACCGAAGCGTGGCGATCAGGTAATTTTTCAAGGATTCACCTGCATAGCAGCCGTTAATCCAGCTGTGTGGGCGGGCTTCAAGCCTGTATATGCCGATATTTCTCCTGAGACTTTGGCATTCTCAGTTGCAAGTCTGGCTGAGAAGATTACAGAAAAAACAAAAGTTATTGTGTATCAGCATACATTGGGGGTTCAAGGAGAGATAGAAGCTGTTGCGAAGCTTGCTAAGAAGCACAATATTGTTCTGCTTGAAGACTGTACCCATACATTACTGACAAAGCATCGAGGTAAACTAATCGGTACATATGGTGATGCTGCTGTTTTCAGCTTCGGGCGGGATAAGGCGATTTCCGGTGTTGATGGCGGAGTCCTGGTGTTAAATAATAACGATTACCTAGATGAAGTTGATGCTCTCTACATGGACCTTGAGCATCCGACTAGATGGTGGGTATGGAAGGAGCTAAATTTCCCTATATTTTGGAGCAAGTTTAAGTTCTTCTACAAGTATTCGCCCAAGGTTGCCAAGCTATTTCATAAAATATCTATGACATTAGGTCTGGTGACCCGAGCAACTACACCTGAGGAGAAATCGGGTACACTACCCTCTTCGGTGCCGCGGCTTTTACCCAACGCGTTGGCTAAGCTTGCATACCTACAGCTACTTGACCTTGAAGCACTCAATTATCATCGTGACAGCATAGCTAAAGTTTACAAATCACGGCTAAAAGGTAATAAGTATGTCGAAAGCTTCAGCATAGATGAAAATGCTGCGCCTTTGAGGTTCCCGGCTCTTGCATATAGGAAAGAGCATCTGTTGGCATTTTTGAGCGACCACCATATCTATCTTGGCGACTGGTATTCAGATCCAATCTCTCCAAAGGAAGCAAATCCGAAGGCAGTAGGCTACAAGAGTGGTGAATGCCCGAGTGGCGAGGCAGTGTGTGACCGGATAATAAATTTACCGACACATATTAATACTTCAGTTGAAGATGCGAATTATATAGTTGATAAGATCGAGGAGTATTACGGCGTTGAAGCTAAATAGTGTTTACGAGATATGTATAAGGTTTAGTGACCTAACGATTGTATGATGTATAGCATTAAGAAGCTAAATGATAAGGAGAAGTGGGATGAAGTTGCATCAAGATTTGATAATGCAACATTTGTCCTGTCGTGGAACTATGGTGAATTTGAAAAATCACTTGGGGCTGTTTTCGATAACTATGCTGTATATGACAGTAACGATTCAATAGTCGGTCTACTCCCGATAAAACATGTAAAGGCCTTGCGTGGTCGCTATCTTCACCTGAGGCATGCCCCATTGATAGATTGGGAGAACAGAGAGCTTGTTGCAGCCGTATTGAAATTTCTAAAGAAGATGGCTGTGAAAGGGGCTTGGCAGTTTGTCCGCATAAGCCCGCTGCTTTCTAATACCCCATTACACAATGATCTATTGAAAGAGTGCAAACTTATCCCAGCCACGGCACATGCTGTCGATGCCGAGAATACATTGGTGCTCGACCTTTCCAAAAGTGAAGATCAGCTACTCGCTGAGATGCGCAAAAATACTCGCTACTATATAAGGAAGGCTGAGAAAATGGGGATCAAAGTTGTAAGCACAACAGGGATGGAGAATTTTGAACAGTTTTGGGAAATCTATCAGGATGCAGTGAGTAGAAATAAATGGACTGCTTACTCACGCAACTATATCCAGAAAGAGTTTGAGCTATTTGCGAAAGATAATATGGCTCGTATGTTTTTCACACTGTACGAGAATAAGCCGATCGCGGCTGCCATATTCATATATTTCAATGGCCACTCTGTATACCACCATAGTGGCTCGCTCACACAGTTTCGTGAGGTACCTTCAACATACCTGCTACAGTGGGAAGCGATTAAGTATGCCAAGTCTGCTGGCATGAGGATCCATAACTTGTGGGGTGTATCTCCCGAAAATCAGAAAGAGCATCCATGGTATGGATTATCGCTGTTTAAGCGTGGGTTTGGGGGGAGTGAAGTTCAGACTGTGCATGCCCACGATATGATCGTTTACCCTTTCGCACATGCCACTAGGGTTTATGAAAATCTGGAAAATAAGCGACGCGGCTACTAGTCTACATCAAGCTAAGCCAAACTCCGACCAGAGCGAACAATCCTGCCATCAGCCAAAACCTCATGACAACTTTTTCTTCTGACCAGCCCTTGATCTGGTAGTGTAGATGCAAAGGCGCCATTTTCCACAGCCTCTTGCCGAAGATTCTCCTATACACACCCTGAATCAGCGATGAGCCTATCTCAGCAACAAACATAAAGCCAATAACTGGCAGCAGAATAGGTCTGTCCAGTGCGAATGCAACTGTAGCCAGCATAGCCCCCAAGGCTAATGTCCCTACATCCCCCATCTCAAATCTGGCAGGCTTAATATTGAAGTAGAGATATGCGATCAACGAGCCAACTGCAACTGCTATAAGTGTAGCGATCTCAAAATTCCCCTGGATGAGTGAGATTATTAAATATGCAATGAATGAGAATATCAGCAAACCCGACGATAGCCCATCCATGCCGTCTGAGATATTTACAGCATTTGTCATTGAGACAACTGTGAAAATGATAAAAATAGGCATCAGGTAGCCCAGCTCTACCGTGCCAATCCATGGGAACCATACGGTATCCCATCCTAGCTTGGAGTAGATCCACCAAGCCACAAATGCCCCTGCCATGAGCTGCACAATTATTTTCTCTCCTGCATGGATACCCGAGCCTGGGTAGGAGCCAAGAGCATACCAGATATTTTTGTATGCAATCCAAGGGAGAGTTAGCCACAGATAGAGTCGGTGGAGTGGACTCTTATGTACTCTGGCCAATAGCACCTGTTTCTTAATTGTTCTCACTACTCTCTTCCTGCCGAAGATATTTAGCAGATCGTCCATACCTCCCAATAGAGCTGATATAAGGAGTACAGCGATAGGGATATATGTATTCCCGTTCCAGTTGAATAGAATCGTCAATATTGTGGTCGTGAAAACTACAAGAGTACCACCCATGATCGGTGTACCAGCCTTGAGGAATCTGTCACCGACGATCGAAGCAAAGTCCTTATCTGTCTTCCTGACTACGTTATACTTGTACAGCACTTTGATCAATATCGGAGCTAACAGCATCGATACTACGAAAGAGACCAATATGTAGTAGATTGTTGTCCTTACATCATTTGTGAATGCTGGCCACTCCATTATCGGGCATTGGGCTTGAATTTAGGTCGTCTGAGTCCGTTATCTTCATATTCTGTTTTCAGCTCTTTCAATGTCCAGCATATCCCATCCTCATCTTTTTCCAGCCATTCCTGGTCTTTTAATTCACCGTTTGCATCGTTGATTATGACATCTCCAAATCTTACGCCATTTGCTTTGCCATACCTTGAAATCGAGTGGACATAAGTAAACTTTGTTGGCCTGTCGCTTTGGTCATACTGAACAGCATATACCAGTGCGAGATGATCGCCGCCCTTTAGCCCTTTCATGCGGATAAGATCACCAGGCTCAATTTGAGCGAGTTCAATCTTGTCGCAATTCTCCAGATTGGTTAAGATTTCGGCTCCGAGATTCTCGACGGGTCGGAGCATGCGGATGAAGTTTCGATAGAAGCCTTTGTTTGGGTACTTTGCCTTCGCCCAAAGCGAGCCGCTTTCTGTTACTCGCATGTAGTAATTATATGTGTGTGCCACAAATGCTGAGCAGTCTACACCCAGTCCCTGCTCCATCATAAACTCTCTAATCTCTTCCGCTGTCTTGCCTCGAAGCTCGAATCCTCGAAGTTTAGCGTATATAAGCGTCTCCTCAACAAGCTCTTCCGGAGTTCCCTTCCCTACAAGGACGCGAAGCTCCGCACGAACTCTTTTAACATTTCTAAAGTATGGAGTAGTTACGAGTACGCCGTTTATAGGCAGCTCGAAGTATTTACGAATATATTGCTGAACTTCGGTTGGGAGCTCTTTCGTTACGATATTTTCGGCCTGCGAAGTAATGCTGGGAGCTGTTTGTTGCTCTGATCTATGCTCGCTGCTCATATTGTCGTTGTTCTGATTTATCAGCTCAACCATCTTAGCATATTGCAGCTTGAGGTTGTCACCGTCTAGCACGCTTTCTGGAGCTTGGATACGGGCAATCTCGCTGCCAGGTGATACTTCTTGCCCTTGAGCAGTGTGAAGTAGAATAAAGTTTGCTCGATCTATCTCAGAGATTGAATAGTTCTCGCCTGCTTTTTCCAAGCTGCTGTTATATTCTCCTGCTGGAATTGCATCTTTAATTTTAAGATCCTTTCCTGACTTGTTGCGAATGATAATCTGAGAGGCATTTAATGAACTTAAAGAAGTGTGGTTTTGGGATTTAATGAAGTGTGAAATTTTATCTTCATTAAACTGCTTATTAAATGTCTGATTAATAAAGGCTAAATATTGCTCATCTCCTTTGAAAGCAAACTCAGCTATATGGAAAGCAATAAGCGGGATCTGCTCGGACTGAAGCATTAGTTTGCTGTGCATGCCTGTTGAGGCAGGCTGCCTCGCATTGATTTCAATAAGATATAGCTCGTTGTTTGGTGTAATAATTAGGTCAAGTCCAAATAGTCCTTTATATCCATCCGCTGCCATAAGCTCTCCTACCCGCTCGGTCAGCTCGCCAATCTGCTGCAGCATTTCTTGGCTCAGACCTGATACCTGAGTCCAATCATTGCCAACTGTTCCGCCAGCTTCTGAAGTTAGCTCTGGTATTCCAGTTATCTGCTTACAAAGACCACCATATGCTATGCCGAATCTTGTAACGCATGCATTCAGAGTCCATGCCTCGCCTTCAATCATTTTCGCAATGCGTGCGACCCTGTTTGGGAATTCATCTTTAACTTCATTAAATTGCGACTCGCTTTTAATGAAGAGAGTCCCAGAGCCAGTATGTCCTCGGTCAAACTGAACGACCATCTCTTCACCAAGCTCATCACTGAGATCTTGGTAGCTTGCATCCAACAGTTTGGTTATGACAGTCGGAGGAAAATTCTTGACCGACCCAGAAAGTGATTCATACTGTGAGAGCTTATTTTCGAACTTACGGTTGAGAACAGAAGAGCTGTTTAATACTGTATACCCCAATTTAGCCGATTCTCGCTCAATATTTGGGGCGATTTTAAAAAACTGGACATAAGCCTGGTCTCCACAATTTGCAGCAATATACTCTTGCACCTCTTTGCGAGCGAGCAGTTTATTGGAATTGCGGAAAATTGTGTTGCTGTCACCGAGAGTCTCGCCCAACGAGAAATACTTGATCCCCTTGGCTTTAAGCAAGGGTAGCAAGGGGCTATTGTCGATACATACAATGTGGTAGTTATCAATAAAGGCTTCAGGACCTAATGCTCGCTCTGGGTCATTGCAGATATAGAAAATTGTAGGAGTGGTATTGCTCATAGACAGTTAGGCTATACCCGAAATTATACATACAGGCTTGCTAATTTCCCATCCGGAATTTATGGCTTTACGGTAGGCTGCGAGTGCGAGTGCTCCCTCCGCCGAGCTGTTTACTCCGTTTATCTTTAACATCTCGAGCGAGTTATTTATCTCTTCATCAGAGATAACCCAGCCGCTACCCTCTGATTCATTAATTACCCTGATTGCCTCATCTTTCCTATGACCAACCCTATCAACTATGCTGTCTGCAATTGAGCTCTCAGATGGCACAAAATTTCTATCAAAATGGCTAGCAATAAGATTTATCGAGCTAGATTGGCAAGCGTGTACTCTTACATTTGTCATAGACTTTGCCACTCCGACGAGTGTGGTCCCGCTCGATGTGGCCATAAAGATATCTGTGATATCTGGCAGCTGTTCTAGTAGCTCATATCCAAGACTCTTGAACCCTTCGACTGCATATGGATCTTGTGATCCGCGTAGTAGGACATATTCATGCT
This sequence comes from Candidatus Dojkabacteria bacterium, assembly GCA_030583845.1. Classification (NCBI taxonomy): domain Bacteria; species Candidatus Dojkabacteria bacterium. Next base: position 53,887 of record CP129478.1, on the reverse strand, counting down.
CCTTGGCGAAGCGGAATGAGTCGGAAAGCGCTCGCCTACTGAAGTGCAGAGTTATGTTCCCAATCAGCTGAGGCTCTTTGCTAGATATGTCAATCTCAGATCCGAGGTATTTTTCTAATCTTGCTTTCTTGCTCTCTGAAAGCTTTGGGGAAAGGAAAATATTCAGCTTGATATTCGGCAATTGCTTTACAATATTTGCAGCGCTGATTACAGAATTCCCAGAAGAGGATATAACGAAATCCTGCCTACCATCGGCAATGTGTGCTGAAAGCTGAAATGCAAGTGAGCGGTCTTTGTGTGAGCCTGTTGGGTTCTGGTCTTCTCGCTTAAGCCAGACAGCATGACCATCTATTTCAATCTGGGTTAGCTCTGTATTGCCGGCATTATTTTCAATCCTGGCAGCGATATCTACTATCGGGTTGTACTGTTCAGCATATTTCCAAATGGACATTGTCACCTTCATGCGTGATATAATGTAGAAATATTTTACATAAAAACGAAAAAGTTTAATATGGATAACACAAAAATTGTGTGCCCAGAGTGTGGCAACGAAATCGTATTAGAGGATAAGGAGTATTCAGTAGGTGAAATATTGGAGTGTTCTGTCTGTGGTACAGAGCTAGAAGTTGTATCTGTTGGCCAGGATGAGAACGGCACTAAGAAAGTTGAAGTCGAGATAATCGAAGAAGAGAAGTAATCCTTGATGCAGCAAAATTACGAGCTCGATTCTGAAAACGGTATTCTGTTTTTTCCTAGACTTAAAGAGCAGTTCGGCATTAACAACCTTGCTACCTATGATAATGGTAAGTGGGGAAACATGTCAGAGAAGCTTGCAAAGAACGAGGAAGAAAAACCACTAATAGCACAGAAGCGTACAAAGGTAGCAAACCTCGTCGGCACCGATGAATTTGTTGTAATGAAGTGCCCTCTCGAAGCAGGCTTTATTCACTTCGGCAAAGAGTCTCAGGCAGTTATAAGAAACAGTCAATCTCAGCAGGATGATATAGGCTTATACGAGCTGAACGTTAACGCCGTTCTCACATCGCTCACCGGACAAGGCGTGATGACTTCTCCTTCCGATTGCGCAATAATCGTAATTGCTCATCCTGACACAGATCACTTTGCGTATATCCATGTCGGCTCCAAGGAGGCTTTTGTTGGAATATATGAAGATGTTCTGGATCTGTTTTCTGTCCGGGCTTCGCTTGAGAATATGTCACGTGCGGAAGTATACATATTTCCTTATATCTGTCCCCAGCATTATGAATACGGGTTAGATTTTATAGAGAAGATGTCATCTAGCGTAGATTGGATCGAAGAGTATTGTGTGGAGGTAGAAGATAAAGAGAAGAAAGGATTTGATTTTGTCAGAAGGGTGAAGGACAGGATGAGGGATAAGTATGGGATCAGCAGTTTCTACGATACTGCTATCTGCACCTATGAATCGGCACAAAACGACAAGCTATACTCATATCGACTGACTAAAAGTGATGAAATTCGCTATCCGAGAGCTGCTTTCACAGTCGCAGTCGCACGGTCATCAAAGTAGCTTACTCAAAGACGATCTTCCCATCTTTAAAGTCAACTGTGACCTTCCCATCATCTGTCACATCCGAATTGAGAATCCTATTTGCCAAAGTGTTCTCAATTTCGCGTTGAATTACTCTTTTCATCGGTCGTGCACCAAATTCTGGCTCATATCCAACCTCGGCGAGATGCTCAATTACCGCATCGCTAAAATCCACCTCCAACCCCTGGCCGTGAAGGAGCTGCTTGGTCTCTTCAAGGAGCATCTTTACGATATTTACAAGTTGAGCTTTGTCGAGGCTCTTAAAGATAATTATATCGTCAAGTCTGTTTAGGAACTCCGGCCTAAACCTTGCTTGAAGCTCTTGCATGAGCTGCTCCTGCAATACCTCCCACTTTTTGTCTTCAGATTGCAGCTGCATGTACTTAATGATTTTCTCCGCACCGATATTGCTGGTTGCAATAATGATAGTATTTTTAAAATCTACGGTACGACCTTTTGAATCGGTCAGTCTTCCCTCATCGAGCACCTGCAACAATGTATTGAATATATCTGGATGGGCTTTCTCAATCTCATCGAGTAGGATTACTGAGTATGGCTTCCTACGGACAGCTTCTGTTAGCTGCCCTCCCTCTTCATATCCGACATAGCCTGGTGGCGAGCCGATCATTCTGGATACAGTATGCTTCTCCATATACTCGCTCATATCAAGTCTGATCATTGCCTCCTCGTCACCGAATATCTGCTTTGCAAGGCTCTTGGCTAGCAATGTCTTGCCCACACCGGTTGGTCCGAGGAAAATAAATGAAGCGATAGGCTTGTTTGGATCTTTAAGTCCTACTCTGGCCCTACGCACAGCTTCAGAGACTGCCTGCACTGCTTGCTCTTGTCCAACTACGCTTTGATGCAATGTCTCTTCTAATTTAAGTAGTCGCTCCTTCTCTTCTTTTTGCAGATCTGTTACCGGAATTCCGGTCATGTTGGCTACTAGCTCAGCAATATCCTTTGCTAGCAGTATTGGATTGCCAGTCCCACGAATTTTGAGCCACTGCTCTTCAGCCGGTGCCAGCACCTTCTTCTTTTTCTCGACCTCCATCTTCACCTTTGCGCTCTCTTCATGCTGCCCAGCACGGCTCAACGACTCCCGCTCTTTCTCCATCTGGTCTATCTCATCCCGTAGCTGGCGTAAATGATCTGGCTCTGTTGAGGTAAGAAGCTTTACTCGGCTTGCTGCCTCATCGATCAAGTCAATGGCTTTATCGGGCAAGAACCGATCTTTGATGTAGCGGTCAGATAGGTAGGCAGCTGCATCTATTGCTTCTTGATCGATTTTTACTTTATGGTGTGCCTCATATCGGTCACTCAGCCCGCGGAGAATTTCGATTGTTTGCTCAACTGTTGGCTCACCAACTAGTACAGGTTGAAACCTGCGCTCAAGTGCTGCATCTTTTTCAATATATTTTTTGTACTCATTTAAAGTTGTAGCACCGATTACCTGAAGTTCACCACGCGACAGCGCGGGCTTTAGCATATTTGAAAGATCCATCTGCCCTTCCTGCGCACCTGTCCCGACGATAGTGTGTAGCTCGTCGATAAACAGGATGATGCCTCGCCCGGATTTCTCAAGCTCGTCAATAATCTTCTTGGCTCTCTCCTCAAACTCGCCTCTAAATTTTGCACCTGCGACCAAGCTTGCAACATCGAGCTCTTTCACAACTTTATCTTTCAGCCCTTCAGGAACATTGCCTTTGCTGATTCTATAAGCAAGTCCTTCTGCGATTGCAGTTTTTCCTACTCCTGGCTCACCTATCAGTACAGGATTGTTCTTGCGTCTACGTGACAATATCTGCACGACTCGTGTAATCTCATCGCCACGGCCAATTACAGGATCAATTTTTCCTGTTTTAGCTAATTCGGTGAGGTCTCGAGAAAATTTATCCAAATTTGGTGTCTCAGATTTCTCTGCAGCATGGCTACCTTCCTTGTCCCCCTCACCCACAATCTTTAAGACTGCTTGCCTGGCCTTAACATGAGTGACACCAAAATTATTGAGAAGCTGTGCCGCTAGCCCTTCCCCCTCGGCGATCAATCCCAATAGGATGTGCTCGCCACCTATGTAGTTGTGGCCAAGCTCCATCGCTTCTTGAAATGCTAATTGGAGTGCCTGTTTAGCACGTGGAGAGAGGTTTGGAGTACTTATCTCCTCTTCACCTTTATTTATATACTCTTCAAGCTGCTCTTTCAGTAATTGCAAGTCGACGCCAAGCTCTTTTAATACCCTGGATACGACAGGATCATCTTGAATTACTCCAAGAAGTAGCTGCTCACTATCAATTGAGCGAAGGTTATTTTGCACGGCAATTGCCGCAGCATTTTGGATTGCGGTTGTTGCTCTTTCAGAAAAGTATTTAGTTATGTCTATCCTTTCAGACCTCCCAAACGGATCGTCTGAATAGCCGCTAGGACCGTAATTCATAGGAGCAATACTTTTAAATAACTATATCTACTAAAGTAGCACGAAACGATGTAGGAAAGCCATAGTTTGTGCTAACCTCTTGTCAGATATTCTATCACTGGGAATGGTGTGTTAGCAAGCGGTGGTGATGAGTGCTAAAGGTCGAGGTCTGCCAAGATCTTCTCCACAGCGTCCGTCCTGAAAGTGGATTCTAGGCCGGCAGTGTCAACAGTGAGACCTTTTTTAATTTCGGAATTAAACTTTTTAATCTCATTAAAAAGCCTTTCTGAAGTAAGCTCACCCTCTGGCAATATTTTCGCTATCCCGAACTGTACCAAGGTCTGTGCATTCTTCTCCTGCTCGTTGTGTGTCACAAATGGCAGCGGTATAAAGATTGATGGGATTTTTAAGACACCCATCTCATACACAAAGTTCGCCCCTGCCCTGCCGATATGCATATCAATGTTATCAAACAGGTAGCCGATCTGGTCTGCATCAATATACTTCACAGGGAAGAATCGTCTCTTTTTCTCATCTGTAAGCTTAGCCCTCTCTTTTAGCAGTAGGTCATAATCTTTATTTAGCTCATTTTGCCCAGTTTGGATAATTACCTGAAACTCTTCGACTATGTAGGGAACCATCTGGCGCACGGTGATATTGAGCTTATGTGATCCCTGGCCACCACCGGTAAATAACAAAATCGGCAGCTTTGACCTATCTTGCTGCATATCCCTAACCGCATCAACCACCTCTCCCTGACCATCGGTCATAAAAACCTTCTCGCGTACAGCATTGCCGACATGCAAGACCTTCTTCCTTGGAAAGTATTGCTCTGAAGATGGGAAGGAGGTGTAGATCCTTCTAGCGAACTTTGATGTTGTCTTATTGGTAAGACCCACGGCTGCAGTCTGTTCATGAATGTATACAGGTATCTTGTTCAGCCATGCAATAAAGCATACCGGAACTGTTACATAACCTCCTGTAGAGATCACAATGTCGGGCTTATACTCTTTAATTACCTTTCTTGCGTCGATCACACCGCCAAAAACGCCCAGAAGAAGCTTAATGCTATTCCATGAGAGGTAACGTTGAAGCTTTCCCGCCCTGATGGCTACAAATTTGATGTCTGAGTCTTTGAAAATCCGCTGCTCGAGGCTTGTGCCGTTCTTCTCACCCTCCATGCCCAATTTACCACCGACATAAAGTATCTGCTCAGTGGCATTGCTGTATCGACCCTTTAGCCCATCAATTATCGCAGTCGCAGCAGAGATATGGCCACCTGATCCACCACCTGTAATGAGGATTCTCTTTGTGAGAGTGCTAGAGGGGCGATTTGAATTAGATGATTGCATTGGACTTCTTCTCTACCGTAAATCTACTTATATTGAGAAGTATAGCAGATCCGATCAAAGCCACGATAGTTCCAGATCCACCATATGTCACAAATGGCAGTGGAATACCTGTAAGCGGAATTAAACCGACATTTGCGGCCATATTTAGCAAAGCCTGAAGTGTAAGCCAGACAGTTATACCAATCGCAAGCAATTTGCCTGTTCGATCTGGTGCGGCTTCGGCAATTTTGAACCCAGCCGCTAAAAACAGTATCCAGCTCAGGATTAGAAGAATCCCTCCAAGCATGCCCAACTCCTCTAATATCACTGCAAATATTGAATCAGTAAATGCTGTATTTTCGACAAGATAGGCAAAACGCTGCCTTGATTGCCCGAAGCCTTTACCCCAAAATCCTGCAGATCCAATTCCTATCAATATCTGCATAACTTGGTATCCAGTATCTGAGCTATCTTTCACCTCGCCAGTTAATAGAAGATGAAAATAGGTTTTAACCCTCTCAAGTCGATATGGAGCTAGAACCGCTGCAGCAGCAGCAAGAAGGACAAGCACACCACTTACAATACCCGATCCAACTATGTGAGCCGAATCGGTTCCTGAAACATAAAAAATTATAAAGGCTGTTGCGCAGATAATCATCGTAGTCCCAAGATCTGGTTCAAGCAGCACAAGCGCTAATACAGTACCAAGCAGCACTGCGAATCCGATAAGCTTCTGCCCAAAACCGTACCGGAATGCCTCGTTAAAGGATTTATACTGTTTGCGCTCTTTTGCCAGCCATCCGGCTAGAAAAAGTATGAAGACTGGTTTTAGCAGCTCTGCGGGTTGCACAACTAGCTGCTCAAATCCTATTTGCAACCACCTCTTGGAACCGTTCGCGTCGCCTGGTTGGAGCAAGACTGCTACAAGCATTACAATAACCACAATCAAAGCTGGAAAAGCAAGCTTCACGAATTTTCTATAGTCCCAGAAGTAGATTAATGATGCAGGGATCACCCCTATCAGTAGCCAGATCAGATGGAGTCGCAAGAAGTGAAACTGATCATTAAAAGGTGGATTGTTGGCGATGTAGATGCTCGAGTCAAAGATCATTATCGCACCGAAAGTTACCATAGCTATGGTGAAAGCCAGTATTGTCATATTTGGAGCATGTGGCTTTGATGCTTCGATCAGGCGTTTTTTTGGTTTTTTGCGTGCCATAGGTTTCATCTCAACTAGATTAGCACATTCCATACTAAAGTTCCCTATACAAACCATCCCCGGCTAACTGCTGGTGATTTACTTTACAAAATGAATTGATTAATATGACAGGTAGATACGTCTAACTACGTGTGGAGTATCTATCGCTACTAGGTAAATTCAGTGGGGATGCAAAGTGCCTGTCCGGGATAGCAGACCGAAAGATATGGGTTATCTAATCGTGGTAGGTGGTCACGAAGGAGCTGGCGCGTCCACTATCTCCAAGATGATGGCGCGAAACCTAGGTATGCATCTGTTCTCAGATGAGGTAATTCTTCGGGATATTGCAGCCCAAAATGGCTACTCCTCTTTTAATAAATTCCTCCTGTCGGACTACTACAATGAGCATTATGAGGAGCTATATTCGATGCTTGATGACAAGCTAATCCAAGCCAGCTCATGGCACAATCTGATTATTGAAAGTAGGTATTTCGCTGTCATCGCCCACAAGCTGAAAATCGCCTGTACCGTCAGGATCTGGCTTGAAGTAGACATCGATAAGCGCGCAAGGCGATACCTCCACCGCGTCCACAAACTAGACATTGGCAAAAAACTCTCTACTGAAAGCAAGATGTTCAAGGAGGTTGTCACATCGCTTGAAACAGATCTGCTCAAGGAGACCAAAAGAATTACGAAAAAATACCAGGTAGACTGCTCAGATCCTAGCAAGTACAACGACATAGTATTTAACTCGACTGCATATAACGCAGGCGATACTTTCAATAAACTTTTAACATTAATCTACGATGGAAAATACCTCTCCGATTAACCCAACCGTTACGAATACACCAAGTACCCCGTCTATGGGTACGCCTCCCAGCACAACTCTGCCAAACGCTCAGACACCCGCTGCCCCTGCTCCAGCCGCACAGGCTCCAGTACAGCCAGTTGCTCCAGCTGCAGATGGAGCCGTCACAGACGATCCACTTCTTACAGACAAGGTCATGCCAGAAGACCTAGATGCCCGATGGAGAAACTGGAAATGCTTACAATGTAACTATGTATATGAAGGGCAGAAGCCTCTAAACAGTTGCCCACGCTGCGGCAATGCAGACCCAGATCGGTTTACCGATACAAATTAGTCTCAATACTTAGGAAATGTGCCGAGGGCGGGAATCGAACCCGCACGCTATTGCTAGCACGGGATTTTAAGTCCCGCGTGTCTGCCTATTCCACCACCCCGGCTTAGCAGTTTCTCTTTATTAAATAAGGTCGTGGCGGGATTCGAACCCGCGCATCAGAGTTTTGCAGACTCTTGCCTTACCAGCTTGGCTACACGACCAGATGTTTAGGTTACAATTTTATTCACTGAGATCAGAGATCTCTTTACGTTCATAAAATTGTAACCTAAACATCCTTGTTCGCTATCTTTACCGCCACTACTCTGCTCACTGTGATCGTAGATCACTTAACGTTCACAAAAAGTTAAATAAAAGATGGTGCTCCACTATATACCATTCCTGAGTTAACTTCTCCCTCACCGAGATAGAGATCTCTTTACGTTCATAAAATTGTAACCTAAACATCCTTGTTCGCTTATCTTTACCGCCACTGCTCTGCTCACTGTGATCGTAGATCACTTAACGTTCATAAAATGTATTCTAAAAAATGGCATCGAATTTAATTTCAACGTTCACAAAAAGTTAAATAAAAAATGGTGCTCCACTATAATACCATCCCTGAGTGAGGTACTTTACTCTCCTCGTGAACTGGGTAAACAGTGGGTAAGTACAAATTTCGTGGCTGGCTATTCCAAGACTGCCTGAACCTCGAGAATTTCGAGGATAGTGTTATATCTTCGATTATGTACTGTACCTCCGCTAATAATAGCAACTTTATCTCCCATTTCCAAGTAACCGCGGCCATAAATAGCTGATACAGCATGCTTGGCGATTTCGTCTCTGTCGCTCTCCATATTTTCGACATAAATGCCAGTAACGCCACGGATCATCTGCTGTTGGCGGATGATTTTATGGTTGTTGCTGACGCACCAGATAGGGATGTTAAGTCTATGACGCGCAAGCGACTTCACGGTATTACCGGAATCGCTGAAAATTATAACTCCTTTAAGCGCTACTTCTTCCGTTATACCAAAAAGATGTTTGCATATAATATCTGAAATCTCGTAAGCGTCAGTTCGTCCTTCTACGATCTGTGGGCGGAGCACCTCTTCAGCTCTCTTGGCGATCCTAGCCATGTGCTTAACAGTCTCAACAGGGTTCTTGCCTGTAGAAGTCTCTGCAGAGAGCATTACTGCATCTGCACCATCCATCACGGCATTCGCTACATCGCTAGTCTCCGCGCGGGTCGGGCGAGTGCTTTCTCGCATTGACTCGAGCATCTGTGTTGCGACAATGACGATCTTCCCTTTCATCCTGCATTTCTGGATAAACTGCTTCTGGAGGATTGGCACCTCTTCTAAAGGCAGCTCTACGCCTAGATCGCCTCGTGCAACCATGATACCGTCGACTTTCTCTAAGATCTTGTCGAAATTTCTAACACCCTCGTAGTCTTCGATTTTAGCGATTAACTTAAGATCTGACTTACCCATCGCCTCTCGCACCAGTTTCACATCTTCCAAGTTGCGTACAAATGAAGCAGAGATGAAATCATAACCTAGTTTTACCGCATTTTTAATGTCTGTTTCATCTTTCTCGCTCAATGCTGGGAAGTTAAGATGGACGCCTGGCACATTGACGGTTTTGCGCTTCTTGAGCACCCCGCCGTGTATCACCTCGCAAACAACCTCTTTGCCCACGATGTCTTTGACCTTTAGCTCAATGTTGCCGTCGTCGATCAGGATTTTGGTGTTGCGTGTGACATCTTTCTCGAGGGTTGGGTATGTTACTTTGATGCTGTTGCGCTTCTTTGATTTGTTTTTCTCTGATAGCAAGATAATTTCATCGCCCGGCGCGATTACTCTATCTTTATCAAAGCCGGTTACACGAACCTTATGGCCCATGGTATCTAGCATCACTGCCACCTTGGGTGAAAGGCGTCTCAGCTGAGTGATTACACGCTCCTGCTCGTCAAAATCTGCAAAAGATGCGTTAACACGGGCAACTGTAAATCCGTAATTTATCATCTCTGTGAGAGTGTCATCGTCCCATGTGGAAGGCCCAATTGTGGCGATAATTTTGGTTTTTGGAAGCTCGTGCATTAAATTTGTTGATAGATCTTAATAATTATACTACACTAAATCTGTTCATAGCGTACTAATTTCACTGTCCCAGAATATGGAAGTACGGGCCATACTTTACAACATTATCATCAGCTTTTTAATATTTTACTTCTCTTTCTCGATTTACGACGCAATAACGCTACCTGAGGATATTTTCTATACGTTACTTTTCATGGTTCTGATGAGTTTACTGGTACTAGTGCATAAGAATATTCTAATTTTTCTGACGGTATCAAGGGTTTTTCTTACAATCTTCCTTACGATCTCTATTTTAGTTGGAGCAGGGCTCTACATACTAGACTATACAATGCCTGGATTGCATGTGAATAATATTGTACTCTCAGCTCAGAATCTCGAATTCATTACTATTCAAGACTTTACCCTCACGAAGGTCGGCACAATTATTCTAGTGTCGCTAACAACCGGTCTGGTCTACGCACTAGTTAATAGTGTATCGCGACTCGACAAATAAAATTGGTCGGGGTTATAATGTACCCGATTAATAAGCGAGTTAATCAATTTTTCATCTATGGAATGTATACTCGACTATTAATAATGAGTATGCACTGCATGTTTAAATTTTGTTTCAGATAGCATGAATGACCAAGTGTTGAACGTATTGATGGGAATTGAGATTGTCGTGGCAGTCCTTTTGGTAGTATCGATCCTTCTACAGAATCGAGCAGAGGGTTTAGGCCAGATGTTTGGAGGAGGTGGAGAGGTTTATAGAACTAAGCGAGGATTTGAAAAGCTACTGTACTACGCAACTATTATTCTCGCAGTACTACTTGCTACACTCTCTTTTATAATAGTAAAGTATACTCAATAAGAATAGTTAGTTGAGATTTCTTCTTAAAAGCGATGTCGCTATCAGCCTACAATTTCAGGGAATGGGTTTGGGGGTATCCTGATGGTTTTGCCAGATTCTTTTCGGCAACCAGGCCGGTAGGTTATATTGTCGTAAGCCTCGCGCTGGCAGTAGCTACTTTTGGCTATCTTGCCAGACTTCAACCATCGGGTCTATTGGCGATCGATAACGGATCTTCAACTCTTTATCGAGAGGCTGCTGTAGGGCAAGTCGTGACACTAAATCCGATCTATATCAACCAGAATCAGATTGATAGAGATATCCACCAACTTGTTTATGAGAAACTTCTATATATTGCGCCAAACGGTGAGGCGCAGCCTGCTATTGCTGAGTCTTGGGAGTTTGAAGAAGATGGGAAGCAGCTACGAATAAAGATTAGTGATAAGTACTATTGGCATGATGGAGAGAAGGTGACAGTTGACGATGTGCTTTTTACTATACAGAAGGCGATGGAGCTCTCCGGTAGCAGCAGATTTGATACATTTGGCAATGCTCTTGTCGGTGTAACAGTAAGCAAGGTTGACGATCGAACAATGATTGTAACGCTTGATACATACTCAAGCACCTTGCTTGAGACCTTATCTTTCTATGTCGTGCCTAAGCACCTGCTGGAAGGATTGGACGAAGAGGAGTTTTTCACATATGGATTGCGAGTCCCTCCAGTCGGCTCAGGGATGTACTCCATCATAGAGCTACATCCGGATAGGATTGACCTAAGGTTAAATACTCAATTCCCATTCGATGGTAAGAAGCCATCAATAGAGACAATTGAGTATTCCCTGTTTGATACCGCAGAGGATATCCAGGTTGTTTATATGAATCGTCAGGTCGATGGTATAAATGGGCTTGAAGAAGGTCAATACCAATTTGTAAATGAGTATAAGCCCTCTATTTACAGCATGCAGCTGAAGAACCATAAGAAGCTTCTCTATTTCAATATGAATAAGGAGAAGACTAAGCAGCTGGAGTTGAGGAAAGCAATTTCATACTCAATTGATAAGGATCGGTTGCTTGAGCAGGCTGGAATCAAGGGTTCCGCCTCATTCTCACCAGTGATGTCTGATTCATGGGCACTCAATAGCAAGGATGTGTATTATAAATTCAACCTGGAATCTGCAGTCAAATCTATCGAGGCAGCCGGATATACCAAAGCTGAAGGTGAAGAGTATTACAAGGATAAGGATGGCAATATCATGACTCTAACCATTACATATCATGACGAGCCGAAGAATAATGAGCTTATCAAAGAGCTAGCAGAAATGCTCAAAGAGGTAGGTATCCAGCTTGATACTCGCGCCGTGGATTATGGGAGGCTTGTTAATGAGGTGCTAGCTACGCGCGATTTTGAGATGCTGCTGCTCGAGGTAGAGACAAATATTGATCCAGACCAGTACAACCTTTGGCACTCTACTAAGAAGCAGTACCCCGACCTGAATGTATCGGGCTATGAGTATAGCCGCGTCGACGTCCTGCTTGAGAGAGCACGTGTAAGCCAGGATCGTGAAGCCAGGACAACAGACTACCAGCTATTCCAGAAGTACCTTAGTCAGGATGTCCCAGCGATAGTCCTATTTGAGCCCGAGTACCATATCATAATGAACGACTATGTGAAGAATGTAAGCTTGGAGGGGTTTATATATCCTCACGAGCGGTTTAGGGATATCCAGAACTGGGAGATTGATAGATAATCCGACCACTTGGGTCGTGATTGACACAAAAGTGGCTCTTAAGGTGTCATAAACTCATTCGTGCAGACTAGACAAGATTTACTGATCTGAAGTGGTCGCATTACTCGCTACTCTTATCGTTGCCCAATGACTCGGAGGTCAATGTAATCTTTATGTTTCTATCTTCAGCTGTTGAATCTTTTGATTCTTTCTTCTCATTCTTACTGGACTTATCCTTCTTCACAGGCTTCTCAGATGGTTTTTCCTGCTTCTTTTTCTGATCCTTCTCGGCTTTTGTACCCTTCTTTGGGTCGGGATCATATGCCTGATACTCTTTGAGGAACTCATCTTTTGACAGCTCTAGCTCAGCTTTCTTTAATTTCTCGGATAGTGATTCTTTCTTCTCTGGTTTATCAGGAGCAGCCTCCGCTTTCTTCTCCTTCTTATCTTTGCCTTTTACCTCTTTGTCTAAGTCGATTTCAAGATGCTTTTCTTTATCCTGCTTCACAGGCTCATCGCCTTTTTTATCCTCTTTCTTCGAGTCTGCATCTTTCTTGCCCAGCTTATTAGCGATAGAAGGCTTCTCTTCAGCTTTAGGAGCTGGCTCGTTCTTCTTGCCTGATTGCCCTTTCGATGCGAACGCCTCTTTCAGCATCTTTTCCGCTGATTTATCCTTGCCCCTTGCAAATACCGCCACAAGTATCATGCCGGTAATTACTCCAAAAAGCACAAAAGCACCGAGGAAAGCACCAGACTGTGGGTTGTTCTTTATGTCGCTGGCAAGACCTCTCACACTTAGATCAGAAAAAGCAAAGTCAGACAGCGTAAACCTAACGTCTTGTGGTGTATCAACATTCTCGACTGGATCTGATGTGCCATCATCGATCTGGAATGTTTTTGGCTCGGAATAGTTACTCGCAAAGCCTCCCTTTTTGACATAAGCAACAACTGTGTAAATTCCTGGTGTAAATTCACCTTCAAACGTGTGAACCCACACACCATCATCTCCTACCAGGGCCTCACCGCGCTCCGTAAGCTTCCCCCCGCTAATAAATAGCTGGATCTCTGCTAGCGCTACAGCCTCTCCTGAGACGCGTATCCGGCCATCTACAATCTCTGGAGCCTTTAGCTCTGTTGGCCTTGGTGTAATAATAAGAATGTCTTCTACAGTTTGCTCAGATCCTGATTTATCAGTGAATCTAAACTTTAAGATATGCTCGCCGATGCCAAGCGATGGCAATGTGTACGGATTATTTATTGTGATCTCGCTCTGGCTATCGATCGTAAGATGCACACCCTGACCTGATGGATCTGTGAAGGTTATAGAGAAGTTTGGGTTCTCGGTTTCCTCTGGTAGGGTTAGTAAAAGCTCTTGTTCAAGCTTCTCTCGTGGGTCAGTTGCTACCTCGGGCTGTGCTTCGCCTTCTGCATAAGCATGTGACCCAAGCAGAGCCAAAAATGCAAACACAGCAAGCAATACAGTCATAAATTTCATAGGAATTTGCGAGCTATTCATCTATCTGTTCACGTAATTTTAGCAGTGTAAAGTCAAAAATTTTGCTCAATACAATCTAATATTTCTCATCTAAAATTGCAATCGAGAGTCTTCTCTATCTTAACATCATTCCTCGTTGCTTGCCTCAAGCTGTACAGCAAGTTCTTCATTAAATAGCTGGCCCAAAAGTGAGACATTTCCCTTAGAAATTACACCATCTTGGATGGTCAACGGAATAACCTCTACTGCTATAAGCTCTCCGTCATAGTAGATACTTTTTAAAATCGCTCCGTGAAGCTCCTTCTGGATTAAGTCGGGCATGAGAAGATTCCCCAATGAGTATGCGATTAGCTTTTCCTTATACACTTCAAATGGCCCGACATATGTTGGATTCACCCCAACTACGATATCTGCCCCATTATCTATTGCCAGATGTGCATATGACCTTTGGAGCTGAGATGCTTCCTGCTGCATTGCTCCTCCCCAATGAAATTGCACAATAATAAGGTCGGGATCGGCGAGCGAGGCCTCCTTAAGCGAGTTTGCCAAATTACTGCCATCTCCAAGCATGAAGTCTGGAGATGCGCTTCCTGGTACCCTGCTTCTTGCGTAATATGATGTAGGCCAATTCATGTTAAAACCTAGAACCGCCACCTTATGTCCGCCCTGCTCAACTATCAATGGTGTTAATGCTTCTGAGGCGTTAGCACCTCCACCAAAGTAGCTGATTTCTCTTCCGGTAAGGCTTTCAAGGTAATCAGAGAAACTTTCATGACCAAAGTCCAGAATGTGGTTTCCTGTTACACCCAGTGCGTCGACCCCAAGCTCAGTATAACGGTCGATAAGATCGGTTTCGCCACAAACATATAAAGATCCAGCGAGATAGTTACAACTATCAAAATATGCAGCATCCTCATGGGCTACTAGTATGTCGGCACTATTTAGTTCGGCCAGTAGCTCCGGTTGTACACTCACACTATTTTGTGCAAGTGATGAAGATCCTACGGTGTAGGCTGTTAAGATACCCTCTTTATTGAACTCGGCATGCCCGAGTATGGCTTCAGCCGTTTCCGTTAGCTCTTCATTGCTAACTTGCTCAGGGATAGCATTATAAATTGAATAGCTGTCTACGAGTGGATATTCATCAATATCAAAATTCGAATCAAGTGGGCTATTCCCATCGATTGGGATGACGACCATAGATGGAGATAGCTCACTGAAAGGAAGTAATCCGTATGAATTGTCACTGATCAGCTCTTCTTTCACATCTATGTCAGTGGAATATTGCTGGCCGGAGATACTTTCGAACCTAGACTTTACAAATAGATTGCTCTCATCACTCCAGATCAATGGCTCACTGTTCAATCCTTGGTTTGCGATAGACTCGCCTAGCTGATTCTCGGTTACACTGCTGGCAGGATTGCCATGAGAAGTAGTGAGTACATAAAGCTTGCTCCACAAAGTCTCAAACCTGCTGTCGACATTTAAGTTTCGCACAATCGAGATGTCGCACTCGGATACATCGGCTGAAATTAGAAGCTCTACCTCGCCTACCTTTTGGCCTATAATCGCAACAAGTGCCTCCTCGAGCTCTGTACTTATATAGTTACTAAGACATAGTCTTGTTACTTCTTCTGAGCTACTTACATTCTTTGGAGCCGGATTCTTATCCTCAACTGGGTTATAAAGTAATTTAATGCTTACAGCCAAAATTACAAATGCAATCAACCCAATCGAAAATAGAAAACCGATATACTTTACTCTCTGCTTTTTTCTTAGGGAAATAATATCTAGCTCCATTGGACAGCCTGATTAGTTATGCATACTCTTCACCACTGTATCCCTCTACGATCTTGTCTGTAAAAAGTACACCTTGTAGATGGTCATACTCGTGTTGTATCACCCGCGCATTCCATCCGGTGAAAGTCTTCCTCTGCTTCTGCCCCTCCCTATCGTAATATGACACGCGTATTCTCTTATGCCTTCTTACTCCACCGATCACATCAGGAATGCTAAGGCAGCTCTCAATCTTTATATCTTGCGCCTCGCCAAGGTATTCAACTTGGGGGTTGATAAAAATATCGTAAGTCTCAGTGTTGCTATTGTAAGCATAGAAGACCTGCTTTGGCACACCAACCTGCACTGCAGAAATGCCTGCAGCCATCCATCCTTCCCTCATAGGCTCGGAATGCATCGCAACAAAAAGCTGCTCTAAAAAATCCTCGAACTCAGCCGTGCCAACTTCTGCTAGATCTACAGGCTTCGATGGCTCTCTAAGCTGCTTCTCATTTTGGCCTATATGTAGCACTGGAAACCTGAGGTACTTGAGCTGTTTTTTATTCTCATCTTTTTTCAAATCGCGGTCGGGTTGTTGAAATAGTTCGTGGAATTATAACCTTTTTATACCTTGATGTAACGCAACTGGCTCTATAATCTAGAGTGCTTAAAGCGGCACGTCGCACTGTTGTGTGCATGATGTATCCCTCAGTGTGCTTTTCTCAATTGAACAATCCCAAGCGATCCGTGTCACTTCTGCTAGCTCACAATCGCTACACCTTATACTTTCCGACCTATCACATGCGCAGCTCCCACCCCAGAGCCCTTTGTTTGAGATCTCAGCAATATGCTCAGCCTCTTTGAAGCTCAGATCATACTCGTAAGAATTATCATATGTATATTCGGTTGCAGCTCCTTCTGCGATCAGCATCTCATTTATAAATAGCTCGTCGTTCCATATATAAAGGAGAAGCCGGTCATATCGGTCCCGCTCTCCCTGTGTCTCATCAAATTGAATTGCAACCTGAGATCCTACTGGCAGTAGTGACTCGAGATATTGCTTAGATTCGTTGGCGTAGCACTCTTCCGGCGAGAGCTCTGGTGCATTAATACCAATTAGTCTGACGCTTACGGGCTCTCCCTGGTAAATAATTTCGATAGTGTCACCATCAATTACCCGTGTAACCTCGTGGAGTGTCGTATCGGTTGCAGCTTGCTCTTTGTTATTGGCTCCATCATCAGTTGGCCTAGATTCGTAATAAGCGATAACAGCAAATAATATAACCAACATGATCAATGACGCGAGGTTAAATTTTCTCTGCTTGAGGAGCTTATTAATTGCCCTCTCTGTTTCTTTTAAATAACGATTTTGCATAGACTATTTTCCAGTGTACGACACTATAGAAGGATTAAGAGTGATCGTAAAAATGCCGCTACTATTTCTTCTTCTCAGGCATACTTGTGATATGAAGCCTAGCAAGTAGCTTAATGACAACAAAAACAGATAGCGCGATGATAAGAAAATCAAGAAGCTGCGATATGAAGTGGCCATACATTATTATGGGTACACCTGCTGCCTGTGCTGCCTCGAGCGATTCAAAGGTCTGGTTAGAAAGTGGGATATACCACTCTTCAAATGTAGTACCGCCAGTTAGATATGAAATCGGCGGCATGATTATGTCATTGACCAGTGAATTCACGACACCGTTAAAAGCCACACCCACTGTGAGACCTATTGCTATATCGACCACATTTCCACGCATGATGAAATCTTTGAATTCATTGCCAACGCCTTTTACCCGTGCTTTTTTGCTTGGTTTCGGATTTTCGGTTGCCATATAATTATTAAACTCCATATTAACTAGCTAAATATACACTTAGGAAAGGCTTATGGGTAGAGTTAAAGCGATTTCATAATCTTGCGAATGTGCTACTTAGAAGGTATTATAGTAATGAATATACTGTTTATTACAGCGCTAAATTTTCACACTTATATATTTTATGGGAAGGTATAAAGTTTTAATAGGTGGGGCAATCGCTATTATAGTAACTATATTGCTAGTCGTGCTTTATCAGGATAAGAGCGACTCAATTACTAAGTTTGGAGGCAGCTCTGTTGGAGAGAGCCTTATAGTAATGTATATGGTCGGAAGTGATCTTGAGGATGACACAAATCCAAGAGATGGAGTCGGTGATGAATCTAATGATCCAGGAGGGTATGCAACTCAAGATCTGAATGAGCTTGTCAAAGGATTGAAGAAGAATCGCTCAAACAATGTAGATGTCTTGATCGGTTTTGGTGGCGCTAGGACTCCAGGATGGCAAGGAATTAAGTATATGGATACTGATTGTTTGATGGAGGATTCGAACAATGATGTATATGGCGACGCCGATTGTTATGAGAAGCGTGAGGCCAAAGTGAATATGTCTGAGCAGAAAACATATGAAGCATTCTTGAGCTATGCAAACTCTCGGAAAGCCGGCTATGACAGAGTGTATCTAGTGAATTGGGATCACGGTGGTGACTATTTAGGGTTTGGTGCAGATACAAACTTTGATGGTGATATTCTTGAGCTTGATGAGATTAAGTCAGCACTTACCGACTCGAACAGCTCCTACGACATGATCGGATTTGATGCATGCTTGATGGCCAGCATCGAGGTTGCGAACTCAGTTGAGGGTGCTACACCCTATCTCTTGGCCTCTGAGGAGGTAGAGCCAGGTCATGGATGGCAGTATACAGAGGTTGTGGAGGTTATGGCTAATAGTAATGATGTCGTAGAGGTCGGTAAAGGTATGGTGGACTCGTTTGTTGATTCTCGAAGCCATAAAGCTACTAGCGGTAAAACATTATCATTAGTTGACATTAGTCTGCTTCAAAATTTGAAGAGCGAGATAGACTTAGCAATCTCGGAGGGTGAGAATTCGTACCAGAATTTCTTGGAGGCTGTTGATAACTCTCAGCCTTACGGTATGTTAGTGACAGAATTTTCAGCATATGCGATAGATCTGCGCGGACTAGTACAAAGTGCAGATGAGGGAAGCAGTCAGGATCTCAGCGCTCTTGCGAATGCGATTGACGACTATGTTATCTACTCGAAAGATGACGGCACAAGACCAGGCTCCTCTGGTGTTTCAATCTACAGTGTTGAAAATTTCAAGATGTGGGATAGTGGCACATACAGTGAAGAGGTAGCTGCGACCGATGCTTGGTATGAAGCTGTAGATCAATTATTTACTGATGTCAGAAATGACACAGAAAGACCACAGATCTCAGATGTCGGGAAGTGCCAAGATGGTGAAGAGCATGAGTTCTGCGCCACGATCACCGATAATGTAGGTGTAATGACTGCAGCGCTTGCAAATGGGTATATGCTCGACGCGGATAATTTCTTGGTATATCGCTCAGAGCTGCTCGATAACTACTCTTCTACTGGCTATTACGCCAACCAGAATGTGACCAATGTATTCGGACTTTGCAATCCGGGCTTAGGCGGCTGCGCACAAAGCTTGTCCCTTGCCTTAAATCAGATGAAGGTAGGTGATGGCAATCGTTACATCTCACCAGCGATAGTTAATGGAAACAAGGCTGTGATATTCTTGCAATTTGATGACGACGGAGATGTGCAAGATCAGTGGTATATTACCTACACAACTTCAGGCTCAAAGATCTTCCCTTCAAAGGTGCAGATGGAGCTAGTATCAGGAGATGTAGTTCAGGGATACTACCGAGTGATAAGCAGGAACAGCGGGCAGATGTCTCTTGTGGAGGGCAGCGAGACTATGACCTTGGCCAATGATTTTGGTTGGACTGAGAACGCATATCAGGCTGATCCATCAAAGATAACACTATTCATATTCGCGGTTGACTATAAAGAAAATCATTCCGTCGTGGTTTACTAAGTAGATCGCATATGCAGGTCGCTGAAAGCTGACTTGCTTAGTCACCTAGCCTGTTGATAGCTTCTACCAGGTCCATACCGTTAACAACACCGTCGTTGTTCGGGTCGTTGTATTGCTGCTGACCATATCGACTCAATAGGTTGGTGACATCCCACATAAAGAGCTCACCAGTGTCAAGCGTAAGCCTAGTTGAATTAAGCTCGTAGCCCTCAGAGTTGGTTGCACTCTTACCAACAAGGTAGAAGTTACTTGGGTCGACCACCTCATTTGTATTTAGACCTTGGTTATCGATAAAGGTTGGGTATGATAGCGTGCCGTTGCCCCATGGACCAGGTGCGGTCGCTAGCACTTGCATCTCTGACCAGTTGACCAGATCCCTAGAGACTCTTAC
The DNA here is from genome assembly GCA_030583845.1 of Candidatus Dojkabacteria bacterium. NCBI lineage: Bacteria > Candidatus Dojkabacteria bacterium. The sequence continues at coordinate 34,034 of CP129478.1, read as the reverse complement.
TCCAACCTGCCAGTTCTGATTCTCGACGGCAGATTCTTCTGTACCTATGTATAGGTCAGTACCGCTTATTTTGGCCGCGTTGAAGAAGATAATTGCATCGCTTGTGGAATTGGGAAGGCTTACACAATCTGCATTGCCGCCACCAACGGTATAGAACTGCTCCATGTTATCTTTATCAAATCCTTCAGGAAGCGATGTCGTAGAGAAGCTGCCCTGATAGTAGTTCTGCCATGCTTCTGGATCGTTGAACTGACTAATTGCCACCCTTGAGGCTGATAAACACTTTCTCTGTCCTGATTGAAGGTTGTTGTCGTTTAGGTAGTATGCATAAATATAATCATCGTCGACAAAGAGAGTTGGGTGGTAAAAGCCAGAGCTTCTGCGATTGCGATTTTCGTCGATATATCCATTCGGAGGCCAAACTATTGGACCAATGTCGATAAACTGAGCCCCGTTCACTTCGCCAGCACTATTAATAGGTGCATATCCGATAGAGACAAAGCTACTAAATGATTCCCAGCAGTGTTGGTATACATTATTCACATACCCGGATGCGCAATCTTCTGCAAGGACATGTGTCAGGATTCTGCCTTGGTAGAGGTACTCGCCTGCACGTAAATTCTGATGCTCATTATGCTTTATTGTAATTAAATATTTCTGCCCGTTTACGTCGATTGTGTCCAGTCCAGTAATTCCATTATAGGTAAATCTCCAATCATCATTTCCTAGCTGATCTGGTGGCAGGTAATTTATCCCACCATTAGAGCTAATGCTACTATTTACAAGGGCTTTGGTGGTCAGAAAGCAATCACTGTAAGGAACTAGCACGTTGGAGGTCAAGAAGTTCATAGGTGAAATATTGCACAAGAAGCTGTTTGAGCTCGACATGGCGTGGATCTGATTTCCTTCTATTGTGCGGATCATTGGGCTTAGCTCGGGTGAATATGGGAATGACGCAATTTGAAGAGTATGCGTACTATCCCCCTGCTCTGTGACAAATTGTGCGTAAGTACTCTTTGCTCCAACTAGTAGAAGCAGCTGAATCAGAACCAGTGTGAATACCAATTTTTTGACCATACTCAAATATACTGAAAAAAGATTGCAGATGAAAGAGTTAGATATTTCTGGAAATTTCTAAACATTTCTTGTTTAATAAATTATGAAAAGCATCCTGATTGGGGTAATTATAATGCTTGTGGTCATGCTCTCTCTCGGCTTCGCGATATCAAGAGTTAGCCTACACGACAATGACGACAGCCAGCAAGACAGCAGTGAACAGGTTGAAACTGAGCAGATACCCTATTACGGTTTTGCCGGATATACTCCAACCAATTTTCCAGATTCAACCGCCGAAGAGGCTAGACAGTTCTACAGAGATATCGACCAGTATGCAGAGATATATGGTGTGCACACTGACTGGGAGGAAACCAGTATAGTTGATGCAACGATCCAGAATAGCGATCTGGATCTGGTAGTAGTTTTAGGTTTCCAAGATCCAGCCCAGTGGGAGAATGATCAAGATGAGTATATTGCAAAGGCGTTGCAGCTACTCGAAAAATATCCCGAGATTAAGTATTTCGGCATTGGCAATGAGACAAACCTGTTCAAGTATCAGTATCCTGACGTCGGCGACAGTTTTTATGAGTACTATAAAGAGATATATACAGAGCTAAAGACAGCCTATCCTGATGTGATTTTTTTTACGGTGTTTCAGTACGAGGCCTTCTTGGGTAATAGCTACCTCTCAGGTAAAATAGATGTATATGAAGAAGATTGGTATCTGCTGCAAGAGCTTGATGGATATATGGATCTCGCAGTATTTACTAGCTATCCATCTTTTGATTATCCGACTCCAGATCAGATCCCGGACGATTACTATTCGCGCATCTCGGAGCACTCACATCTCCCTGTTGCCTTCAGCGAGATTGGCTGGCCTTCCCAATCACAATTTGAAGGTGCTTTCGAGACGTTGAACGGCACTGGCTATGAAGGTAGCGAGGAAGAGCAGCTGCATTTTCTAAATCGGTTTAACTTCCTAGTAGCTAGCAGTAGGCTCCATTTCGCAAACTGGCTCTTCCTAAATGATCCGGTAGATTGGGAGAATGGTGCTACACTCCAGATGCCGCTAGCTAACTCTACAGGGATGAGAACATATAAAGGCCAGTCAAAGGCTGTTTTTGAAAGGTGGGTGGAGATAACAGAGTAGCAATGCACTGTTATCTTGTGCATCACTACCCTGTTTGGCTTCTAGCTATTTTTTACCCTTGTGCTTCTTACCATTTGATACGACAGTGTACACTACTCCCGCTGTTACCATCACAGCAGCAAGAGCTACTACTGGGCGAAGGTTCCGTCCAGTGTTTGAGAGCACCTCTGCTCTGGTCGATGTCCCCAAGGTTGCTGGTGTACCTCCAGTATTTGTGTTTGTCGTAGCCCCAGGCTCAATCGAAGGATCTATAGGGTCCGAAGTTGGATCTGGCTCTGGTATTGGGTCTGGCTCAGGTGGCTCAACAGTTGTAACGGTAAGCACAACTTCTGTTTCGGGTTGATTGGATGTCTTTGGGTTTGCTGGGATTTCAAACTGACCACCATCACAGGTTGGTTTGATATCGATACCTGTCTCGATTGTTTTCACTCGCCACTTATAATGCCCATCAGTAAGATCTTTGAAATCATGACTCTGCTTGAGCGGTGTGTTTGGCTGGGCGTCAATGTTCTTATAAATGTATTGATCTAGAATTGTTTGGAAGTCATCATTGCTTATCTCAAACAGTACGTCGATTTCGTTTCCCTCTTCGTCCTTCACATCGGCCTCCACATACAGATCGAACTTACCATCACCTTTCTCGACTGGCTTGTGTGCGACGGCTAATATGACTGGAGCGGAGTTCTTATGTTCTACAGTAATGCGCACACCATGGCCAGGCTCCGTCTGCAGTGAGATCATATCATTTGGCACTAACGTACCCCACTTCTGAGATTTCATAAATTCTCTCGCAGTTAGTTTCACTTTCGACTCATATGACTTGGAGAATATTTCGTCGTTGACATCAGGTGTGGTGAATCGAACAACTGGGTTGAGAGGGTTCTGACCTGGTGCAGAACTGTCTGGCATGCCTGGATAGCCGTTAAAATGAGTCTTTTCAAGCGTTACCTTGATTTTCTCGCTCAAATTTTCTGTGTTTACCGCATCTGCTATCTCGAGCTCAGTCATGTAAAACTTTTCATGCAATTTTGTTGGTGAGCCTATGATTTTTGCTTGTAGGAAATACTCGCCCAAGGATACATTTTCTAGTGTTATATCTGTCTCCTCAGGAACACAGATCTGTTTTGTATACGCCTTAAGTATTACTCCTCCCTTATCGCCACCTACTACGGTAGATGCGTTTGTCGGAAATCCTGCTTTCGTTACAATATAGCCGAAGCCTGCAATCACAACTAGAATAGAGATAATAGCTGCTACTGTTTGTCCTCTTCTCCCCATTAGAGTAACGTTAAAATTTATTTGACTCGCCGAGGCTCGGATAGAGTATCGGATCAAGACCGTCATAAGTTGGGTATGTCATATTGGTGCTCAATATATAGGTATGTAAATCAATATTCGACATGACTATATATCGACGCTATATGTCGCTAACCTGTCTGTACCCTTTTACATAATACACACAAAATCATCGGCGGGTAAAGATGTGAAATTATTTTAAGATGCATCCTAAGGAGCAAATCATGCAGAAGTGTCTTTAATCCCTTTATAAGGGGGTGGGTAGAATATGGTTTGTATGACGTCACAATACACCGCTATCTTCACAGGTGGTGACAAATGGTGTAAGTTGGAAATGGTAGGGCTGCCCGGCTATACAAATTCCCCGGCGATCATTTAAAAACTGCTACGACCATCCCTGAATAGTAACAGCTGCTGCTCCTATTCAGGAATGGTTGGATAATTCCAGCTCCATAAAAATCCTCATTTCAGGAAGTGGATATTTTAGATGAAGCTGGGGGAAGGAATCAGGTGCTCTGGAGATGATATATTTAGGCCAGTAAAGGTCGACAGCACAGATGTTAGTCTGTGGCATGCAAACTGCCCTGCATACACTCGGCTGCCGAATTACGGCAGAGGCTTGTAAAATATCCTAGCATCCTCCTCCCTCCAACCAGACCGCATCTAGTTTTTCGAGAAAAAGCGCTTCGAGAAATGTAATGCCTTCTCGACCAAGCCTAGATCAAAATTTTCATTTGGACCATGCATGTTGCAATCATCATTGCCAAGCGAGATAAGCAGCGGGTCAACTCCTAGCTCTTCTTTGAAATCAACAACTACAGGGATTGTAGCTCCGCAATAATCAACTAGCACCTCTTCGCCATACACTTCAGAAAGCAACTCATTTACCTCAACATGCTTTGGTGAAGTAAGATCGACTCGTACAGGCTTGGTAAATTCTGTTAGATTTACTATCTCCCAATCAACATATTCTGGAGTGTTTTCCTTAACAAACTTTTCAAACCTATAATATACATCCTGAGGGTTTTGAGATGCAGCGACCCTGAAGTTTATTCTTGCTTCAGCCTGACTAGGCACAATGTTCGAGTAGCCTTCTCCCGTATAGCCAGACTTAAATCCGCTGACTGTATACATCGTAGTAAATCCGAGATTCGCGCTAAAGCTGTCATGCTCACCGCCAAATATTTTCTTCACGCCGGCGTGCTTAATGCTTGCCTCTTTCTCTTTATCCATAACCTTGCAGTTGCCTAGGTCGGAGTCGCTCATCTCATCTTGACCATCATAGAGATGCTGAATAGTCGACTTGTACTGTTCGTCATAAAGCGAGGCGATCAATTTAGCTAGCTCCTGAGCTGCGTTTGGCACATTTCCCCCATATAATCCCGAGTGCAAGTTCATTGCAGCCGTCTTATACTTCACCGTAAGATTGAAGGTACCACGGAATGAGGCTGTAATCACTGGCTTGTATGGTAGCTCCCCATCAGAGATGACGATATGGTCAGCAGACAATTTCTCTTGCTGATCTTTCAATAACTGCCCTACACCGCTTCCACCAGTTTCTTCATTACCCTCGATCAGGAATTTCACGTTGTATTTGAGCTCGCCACTCTCAATTAGATCAATCACCGATGAGATATGGGCTAAGATTTGCCCCTTATTATCTACTACGCCTCTTGCAAATAGCTTCCCATCACGCTCGGTCAATTCAAACGGGTCACTATCCCACCCATCCTCAACAGTAGCTGGTTGCACATCGTAGTGGCCATAGACCAGCACGCTCTCATATCCCTTGTCGGTAATATACTGGGCAAAAACCACTGGATTCTCGTACCCTTCTATTATCTCTACCTCGAAATTATTCTCTTGAAACAGCTTCTTGAGCCACTCTGTGGTTTTAACGATCTCCTTATGGTACTGAGGATCGGTCGAGATACTTCTAAGTTGCACGAATTGGGCGAGCAGCTGGCGGTAGTTGTCCATAATGTGTGGCGTGTTGCCGTAAAATTATTACAGATTATATATCAATAAGCACAGTTTATAACAGCAAAGTAGTACAAAATCTAGCGATTGGAAAAGTTTATGACGATTATTTATACTTAACTAATAAATTTTGATTAGAAATTTATGTTTAACGTATTAGGTGTTGAGGTTAGTTTATTGGCAATTACCCTTGCAGTTGTTGCAAATATGGTATTGGGAATGCTTTGGTATGGACCTATCTTAGGAAAGCAGTGGGTGTCGCTAGTGGGTAAGAAAAAGGAAGATTTAGTTATGAAACCGACTGATATCTTGGTTGCTATTGTTATGGCAACATTGATAGCAATAGGTATGAACTCTATACTCCACTTTGCTCGAGATGTTTCAGGTCTGGACTATTTACAAAATGTGCTTGTATCAGCCGGAATGGTTGCAACCGTTTTCATAATCCCAGTATTGGGTAACGAAATTGTGTGGGAAGGTCGCAATCCAAAGCTGATCGCATTGAATTGGGGTCACCAATTTGCGACATATTTGGTATCGGGTCTGGTGCTGGGTTGGTTTATATACAATTAGAGCATCTGATAACTTGTAAGCAGATAAATGGTGAGAAAACTATGGTTCAAGCGCAAAACATATGGATGGGGTTGGTATCCTTCTACTTGGGAGGGATGGTTGGTAATTGCTGTGTATCTAGCGATTTCCTTCGCGGCAATAGCTTATGTGAGTGCACTCAAGCTTTCTGAGACACAAAGTGCATATGTAGTTTTAGTAGTTATGACAATTAATACCCTCATACTCATATCCATAAGTTATCTGAAAGGCGAGCCGCCGAGGTGGCAATGGGGAGAGGAGAAGAAGGGTAAAAAAGATGCTGATGCAAAGTAATTCATTAATTTATTTATTAAAAGTTAAGCTATGTTGATGAAGGCTATTGGGATAATCTGTCTGGCAGTGTTTGGGACGTTGGTAATTTGTGGAGTATTAATTGGGACTCTTGAGAACGCTGGATATGTGAAGGTTCAGTATAGTAGCTCTGGGGATTTGGAGGCAGATAGGTCGGTTGAGCCGTGTAAGTAGGTCTAGTGTAGAGTAATATTGGCTGATTATAGCAGTGTATCCAGCCATAACCTGGACTCTGTATGTTATAATTATTGTTATAAATTGGGATCAATATTTTCAGATGTTTGTTACGAGGCGTAAATTCTGTTTGCTCGCTGTAGGAGCAGGCGCAGGAGCAGCAGCGATACTAGGTCGGCGGGCCTTATTGCCTGGAGGAGAAAAGTACTCATTCAGCCCTGAGATTTCACGTCATTGGTTACAGAACCTAATCCTATCGACAGATGAGGCAACGTCATTAGATGCAATTGATCCTATTACACGCAGAGACATTGTTGGGCATACCTTGAATTGGTATGGTCATGTGTATGGCACTGGGTATGAGCATAGAGTCGCAGATTCTATAAGCTTCTATGATAGTAGAATTGAAGGTAATCCCCAGCCAGTTGCGCGTGAATACAATGATGCTGGTAGACCAACGACCCGAATCGATATAGCTACCTTTTATGATCAAGGACTTGGGGCTGCAAATGTTGTTGATCTATTGATAAGGGAGGTTGGTAGATCGTTTATAATTGCTGAGGGTGCTGTAGAGACTGATGGGTACTATAACGCTGGGTATGGATCGAGTGACACAACGAACGTATACAATATGTGGAATGGCTTCGAGATGCGAAGGTTCCCTGAAGGAAATAATGAGTTTGGAGCCTTTAATGTCGCAGCTGTAGATCTTCTTAATCGGTATGCGCTTAGAGCACTTTATAGTGGGATGGATATTGTAACCGTAAACCCAGTACAGACAGCTACTGATAACATCTTGTGGGGAGATATTTTCATGCGAATGGGTATTGCTCGAGAAGAAAGGATTTTTGATGTCTACAGCTCTGGCAATCCAATGAGCAGTATTATTGGTAAGTTAGGAATAGAAAGAGCACGGCAGGCTGAGTACAAGATCTCTCAGCAGTATAGCCAATCTACTGCTGGTAACTAGAGTGAATTGCTGTAATAAGATACTCCATATTACCTGCCCTACCACCGCGTATTGGTGATTCAATAGGGACTCCGTTTACTTTTAGTCCCAATGTTTCAATTTTGCCAAGTAGGTCTGCGACAACACCTATCGCGACCTCATCATCAAGCTTTCCTGCTTCTAGCTCAGCTCCACCTGCCTCATAATGCGGCTTTATTAGGGAGATAATCATACCTTCTGGCTTCAGATTAGCTATCGCATTCTTCAAAATGTTTTTTTGCTTAGTCCAGCTCGTGTCAATTGTCACCAGGTCAACCTTCTCTGGAATTACCACGTGCATAGCGTTTGTTCGCTCCATCACGACTACACGCGGATCGGTTCTTAACTTGTAATCGAGCACGCCATATCCGGTATCAACAGAGTAGACTTTGGCTGCTCCGTGCTGTAGAAGGCAATCGGTAAACCCGCCAGTGCTGCTCCCAAAGTCGGCGCAGACCAATCCCTCGACTGAAATATTAAACTCTCTTAACGCATGCTCTAATTTTTCCCCTCCCCTAGAGACAAACTTGCCTTTGTATTTTGTTTTGCTCATTTACTGTTACTTATGCAGGGTTTAAACGATTTATTATATAATAGATCGGGTGACAAAATTATGAGAGCAGTGTACCTAACAGCAGGAATAGTAAATGTGATTTTAGCGGTGATTGGCACGATTTTGCCTATTATGCCGACAGTTATTTTCTTACTACTTGCTGTATGGTTCTTCACAAAGGTCGATAAAAGATTCGCTAACTGGATCTATACAAGGCCATTCTTCATTAAAACCGTAGAGTATATGGAAAGGGTTGGTTTTGGGAAAATTACCCAAAAGATCAAAGCTAGCATCGAGCCTGATCTGGCTTCTAAGCAGCAATAATCTCAAGCGGGTCTTTCATGAAATCTGTATACCTCCACCAGGTTGGTGTTAGAATCAGAAAGCGGGTGTTTGGATCACCTTCAAACTTCTTCGAGCCAGGATTCTTTGAATAATGAACCTCTTTGATGGCCGGAACTTCTTCGTCGGTAGCGACACGTATATCGCCTTCGATTTGCAATGTTTTCCATTCTTCCTCCGAAAATCCGATGGTAAATGCAGCTTTGGTAGGCTCATTAGCCACCTTGCTTCCTTTGCGAGTGGTTATATCTGTCGAGAAATATAGCTGGAAAGGCTCTTCAACTAATGAAAAATGCATGGCGGCTGAATGTAATGAACCATCTTGCTGCAAGATGGTTAATCCGCACACACGTTCCTTCTCGAGAAATGCTTTTACTGTAGGATTCATAAAATTACTGTAAAAGTTTAGCCAGCTGATTATACCATGTGTAGTTTTGCGGCTCTGGGAGCCGATTTCGTTCACAGGGCGTCCCTGGTCCGGGACGCCCTGTGAAGGTCAGACCTGTATAATTGGGTATGAATCGATTAGAAGAAGTAAAACATTTTTTTGAGCAGCAAGATCCAGCCATTTATGCACAGCTGCTGACTATGCTTGACCTTGAGCCCATCAGCAAGACTTCTTCAGACCAGTACTTTATCAAGCTTTGCCGCTCGATAATTTACCAGCAGCTATCGGGAAAGGCAGCTGGGACGATATATGGAAGGTATGAGCAGCTTTTTGATGGAGAAATCACACCCGAAAAAGTTGTGGCAATTGAGCAGGCAAAGCTCAGGAATGCGGGACTTTCGAATGCCAAAGGCAACTACGTCAAGAATATCGCAGCCGCAGCACTCGATGGCACGGTGCAGTTTGAAAAGCTTGATGATAAAGATGATCAGTATGTGATTGACCACCTTACGCAGATCAAAGGGGTTGGTCAGTGGACTGCTGAGATGTTTCTGATGTTTACGCTTGGGAGGGAAGATGTTTTCTCTCTCGGAGATTTAGGGCTAAGAAAAGGTTTCCAAAAGCTATATGGCTATAAGAAAATACCTAGTTCCAAGACAATTTTGAGCAGGAGTAAGAGATGGTCTCCTTATAGAACATATGCTTCAATGGCTCTCTGGAGTGCAGCGGATAGTTAGGAAGCACAGAGGCGGGCTAAGCTGGGCTAAACCGCATCTACAATTGGCTTTAGGCAACCTTCTTTGTTGGGCGTTTTGCGACTAGCTTCTTAAATTGCTCTTCTATGGAGTCTAGTTGCTCATCGCTCATATTTTCGAGGTCAATTAGGTCGTTTCGGGCGGCGCGCATAACACGCAACAGCTCGTCTAGTTTCAGGTTGATCGCTCTCGCCTCGCGATTCTGTGTATTTTGGATCAGGAAGACCATAAGAAAGGTGACAATCGTTGTGGCGGTGTTAATTACCAGTTGCCAAGTATCTGAGTAACCAAAAAGCGGGCCGGTGACAAGCCACAGTACAATTACAAAGAAAGCTAGCATAAATGTCCATGGGTTGCCCATCGCATTTGAAACCCAGTGCGCGCTTTTCCTAAATACCTCATTCATTGATAATTTTAGCCTAAGACTTTAATAGCAAAGAGTAGCATAATCACGCCGAATGTTTAATAGCTGAGCCTCGCCTACTCTACTTTGTCACCTTCTTCCGATCGACTCTTTTAATGAGTGCGATCCCTGCTACACTCATGCCAAGTACGATTATTTTTGTGAAATAATGTCCATCTGGATCGATAAAATTTTGCGTCAAAGGTGTATCTATCCCAGCGATTAGATGTCCAATCACTCCCATCGGTATGACAAATAGCATCCAGCTTACTGTTGGTATCATCAAGCCTACTTTAAGGAAAAGCTTTGTTAGTAATGGTGAAAGCAAGAGTACCCCGAGAAATGCAAGTGTTGTGTCGAAGATTGTAAATTCTCCTATGCGAAATTCGCGTATGTTGCTAAAAAAGTCCATAACAAATAGTAGGCTTGTAAGGTATGAATGTCAAAGTAATGCGACGAAAAGCATTGAGACAATCCTTCGAAGGAATTATAAATCCCGCTTATTGAAGGCAAAGACTCCAATTATGGTAAACACCAGCGAACTTAACGCAAACACAGCCACCGCAAGCTGATCCACAGTCCTCCCCGTCAATGCTGCCATAAAGTCAAAATAGTAGAAGTATGACCCATACTGGAGAAATTCCAACGACTCCTCAAGCCTAGCCACTATCGATATCCCATACATCACTATCAACACTCCTGCCATTATCGCTCCAACCATGCCACGCGAAGCAAACATCGCAGACAACATTTCTCCCATACAGTACACCGCCAGCCCGAATAGCAATCCCAATGCAAGCAATGCAAAGTGCCCGCTCACATTTAGCTCGATATCAAACATCGCAGCTAGTGGGATCGGCATCAGTATAGTGAGCAGCGAAAATATCGCTAAAACCACAACCCCTGCTCCGAATTTCGAGAGAAAAAGCTCAATGCGCCTCAAAGGTTGCGACATCAGTAGATCCATCGTGCCCCGCTCGATCTCGCCGGCAAATGCGGCTCCTGCCATGCCTATGACCAAGATCGCCATCATTAGTGGCCAGGTAATACTGTAATGCTCCACCGCTAAGAACGACTCAAAGTTTGAGAAAATATTCCCAGTTGCGCCAAGTGCATCTAGGAATTCTTCAGGATAGGCTGCATATAGCTGCTCAAGATCCTCTGCCTGCTCTAGAAGTGACGGCCAGATAGAGGTAAACATAAAGAGAAAAGTGAGATTTACGATCAGCAAGATAGCTACAGTTTTCCAGTGAGATTTAATTGTGCTTAAGAAAATCGCCAGCATATTTTATTGATAAAATTCAAGAAATATCTCCTCCAATGAGGCATGCAGTATCTCCACATCGCTCAACTTATACTTGGTCAGCTCTTTAAGAAATGGATCTATATCCCCTTTCACCTGTATCTGATAGCCGTTGTTTACTCTTCGGATCACTGAGATACCTTTGCTTTCAAGCTCGCTGTTCTTAGGCGGCTTACCATCGAAATGTACATATGCAGTATAAAGCTTTTTCCTCTTCAGTTCTGTGATTGACTGCATTGCAACGATTTTGCCTTCTTTAATGATGATGACTCGGTCACATGTGCGCTCAACTTCGGCGAGGTTGTGCGAAGAGAGGAATACGGTACTCCCCTGCTCTGCCCGCTCACGTACCAATTGGGTAACATTTTGCTGAAGAAATGGATCGAGACCTGTCGTCGGCTCGTCCAGCATCAGCAACTTTGGGTTATGCATAAAGGCTAGAATGAGCCCGAGCTTCTGCTTGTTACCAGATGACAGCTGCTTTACCTTCTTGCTCTGGTCGAAATCAAGCCGCTCAACTAGCTCTTTCTCTACGGTCTTGGTATGCTTTACCCCTTTGATGAGACGGATGTGCTCCTTACCACTCCAGTTATTGTATAGATTGACTTCACCTGAGAGAAATCCTATCTCTTCGCGAATCCACTTACCCCCGTTAAGTACATTCTTCCCGAAAATAGTGACCTCACCATCTGTGGGTCGTAGGAAATCCATCATGCACCGGATGGTAGTACTCTTGCCAGCACCGTTTGGTCCGAGGAAGCCAACTACCTCACCCTCCTTGACCTCAAAAGAAATGTCATCAACTGCTTTGGTGTCGCCGAAATGCTTTTTGAGGTTTTTGACTTATATTGCAGACATATACTTGATAATAGCATGAGACAGAAATGAGGTATAATTGCATATGGCTACAAAGAAATCAGACCGTTGGGACAAAGAGTATAGTAAGATCAAGCAGATCCCCTCTTCAAACACGCTGCACTCATCAGCAGCACTTCAACGATTTCTTGAGAGTGAAAAGACACTCAAACCAGGTCGAGCTCTCGATCTAGGATCGGGTAACGGAAGAAACTCCATTCATTTGGCAAGGCTTGGGTGGGGATGTGTGGGGCTTGAGTTTTCGGAGCCAGCAGTAGATCAAGCGAATCAAAATGCAAAGCTACACGACCTCTCAGACAAAGTTACATTTGTTCATCAGAGCGTTGCAGAGGAGATTAAGTATCCAGATGCAAGCTTTGATCTAATCCTAGATATGATGGTGATGCATAGCCTCTCACTGAATGAGCGTGAAAAGATGATGCAGTCAGTCAAGCGATTGCTTAAGCCTGGCGGGTTTTTCCTGTTTTACACATTATCTGCGAAGGGAGACGAATTTGAAAGGCTGGTTAGAGATAATCCAGGTAAAGAAGTGAACTCATACAAGTTTTATAGCAAAGGGCATACTGTGACAGAGAAGGCATTTACGAAAGAGGAGCTGGAGGATATGTTAAAGCCGTTAACCCTAGTTGAGCTTGAGGCACGCGAAAATGTGACCAAGGCGTTCGGCGGTGAGTTCGAGCGGGTGTATTGGTACGGAGTTGCTACTCAGCCACAAGCCTCACAATAACATCCTCCCCTCCCCCATTGTCACTCAGAAAATAAAGATGCCCGTCAGTCCCCCTGATGACTGTCCTGATCCGACCATATTTACCTTCGAACAGCACTGTCTCGCGCTTCAAAGTAAGATCGCGGTTAAATTCCAACACAATCACCTTCTTATTTTTCTGCACGCCTATAAATAGCGCTTGATCCCAGGCTTTCCACTGTGAGCCGTATGCAATTGTGGCACCTGAAGTGGCCTCTGTAGATCGTCCAGATGACCAGAGAGCTGGGATAGCATCTGGGAACTTCCCCCTATCGGTCATAGGTACGCCAAATTCATTGTAATTCGGATTTGGATCCCATCCAAAATTACCAGGTATCAGATTATTCACCTCGTCATCAATTATTGAGCCATGCTCTACACTCACTCCCAGCGAATCAAATCCTGCCTCGGTATCGAAAAACGCTAACCCTTGTGTGTTTCTGTGACCGTAGCTATAGATTCGTGGGTCAAATGGAGACTCTAAGTTGCCTTCGACAGCTTGTCCGTCCCTATCTACTCGCAGAATCTTACCACCTAAGTTTTTGGGGTCTTGTGGGTTTGACGAATCTGCCGCGTCGCCTGTTCCCACCCAGAGATTGTTGTCCGGGCCAAATTCAAGCTGACAACCCGAGTGGCGGCCACTTGCATTCGAAGGCATTCCGGTGATGATATCTTCTCTATCTGAAAGCTGTTTGTTTTCTTTGTCGAAGCTGTATCTAACAACCCGCACGTCAGGCTCATTATCAAGCTCGCTATTAAAGCAGACAAAAATATAATTTGTCTGGTCAAATTGAGGGTCAACGGCGAGAGAAAGCATTCCACCCTCGCCTCTTATGTATGCGTCGCTAGGGGTCTCCAGGACGGTTACCTCCTCACCATCGTAGTAATTGATTCGTCCGGGTTTCTCAGTAAGGATGAATGTTCCATCTGTAAACATCCCCATATCCCATGGCTTATCGAGCCCTGTGAGTACTGTCTCCTCGGTAAATTCTGGTATCTCGTCTGAGATAAAGTAGTCCCACTTATCATCGCCATCGTCTTCGACAAATTCCTGGGTTTGCACGACACTTTGCGTCTCAAGGATCTGATATACAATGTAACCGAGTGGGACAAGCAGGAGTAAGATTAAAGCGGAAAGAACTGAAAGGAAGATCTTTTTGCGTCTGCTCATAGTCATGTGAGTTACATGTTAGCTACTACTCATAATACATGCACGGCGGTTCGGTTTAAAGCTCTTCCAGCGGCTCTGGTGGATAGAATGTAAATATCTGAGCAAAGTCATCCTCTGGTTCAGTGGCATATCTTGCAAACAATTCTTGAAAGGTAATGACATTAGGAAAAAATAGATGTGTTGCTGGCCATGTTGATGTGTTCTCCCGCCGTGAGCTGTATAGCTGTCCATTATTTTCAAAAATTGGTGTTATGAATTCCCCGCTGACTTGTGTCTCTACATATCTGTAGGCGTCGCCATTATAAAGTTCATATTTTGCAAAGAGCGCTGTTCTATCATCGAGAACTTGTCCTGCTATGAATATTGGTACCCGTTGCCCTGAACGTGGGTCATAAAAGCTTAATGTCTCTCTCCTATTCGTGCCCCTTCTACGAGACAGCTCTGTCGTTAGTGTCCCTACATTATGTGCTCTTAGACTGTTTATACTCCAACCCTCCCACACATCTATTACCTTGCCCTCGAACACTGGTTCGCGTGCGCTGCTTAATACGGGAATAAGTATTTCAATTCTTGCCATACAAACAGTATAGCGCGTCAATCCTATCATTCATCAACGGCAGTTGTTCAGTAGATAACCTAACCAGTCGCAGCAGCCGGCATTGACTGGGGTGATGCGACATTTCCTGCGAACTCTCTGGAGACCGTAAGATTCGGTTCAATAATCGTATGCTGCCGCCGCGCACTAAACTTCGTCTTCCCCCCAACTATCCTGTACATCCCCATCGCTTCTATCCGGTACTTCCCCTTATTTACAACAAACCTATATCTACCTGCCGAGTCGCTCTTCACCTTCTGGATGATTCGGTCGGTTTCATCTTCAACAACCATGAGCTCAACTCCCTCGACAGGCTTATCCTCCACATCTCTTATAACACCCCATGAGTAGCTTTTCTTCAGCACTCGCTGAGCAAGAATCAAAACCACAGGTATGGTATAAATCAGCATAATTACAAGGTTTTGAGTGTTCCTATTGTGCAAGAAGATAAATACCGAGAAGAAGAGCCCTACAAATGTTAGTAGCTTAACCAGCACGAAGAATCCATTGACCAGATAGCTCTTCGCAATTTTCGCAAGCGCCTCAACCTTGTCGAAATCAGACCTGTCAATTGGCACAGCCTTATCGACTGTGATCTCCGAGTTGTGTGTAAATTGACCTCCAGTATAGATGTTCTGGTAACTTCCGTCGGTTGGGGTCTTGATTAGCTGTGAAGGGAAATTGTAACCAGGCTTGGCCACACTCAAGTCGTATTGACCATTGGTAAGGGACATATTGAACACACCGTTATATTGAGTCACATTGGTCGACACAAGCCTACGATTGGGGTCATATGCCCTTACTATAGCATTGCTTATTGGCACCTTGTCGAGTGAGTCGTAGACAACTCCGAATGGCACTGTGCGTCTAAGCCCGAGTAGAGTTAGCAGCGCAAGCCAGCCCCTAAGTACCAACGCCGGTAATTCATTTATAAAGAAAAGCAGATAGGCAATGAGTACAGAAGAGACCGTCCCAACAGTAACGATGTCGTATCGCTCTTCTTCCCATACTTCAGCTGCTTGCAATGTAGCGCTATAGATCTCCTCCGCAATCTCACCTATCTGAGCGTTTAGTCGGCTGAGCTGACTGCCTTCTGTTGGTGTGCTTACAGGTGGGTCGTCAACTGGAGGGATAACGATAGGCGCCTCCGGCACTTGTGGTTCTTCTGTCAGCTGCTCCTCCGGCTCGGGCTCTGGCTCGGGGGTTGGTTGCGGAGCCGGAGAAGGCGTTGGCTCAGGCTCAGGCACAGGCTCTGGTGGTGGCTCCTCAATTAGCTCCAACGATACGATAGTCGGGCTCGACTCCTCCGCCTCTGTCGGATTGCCGTTGCTGTTCGGGTCGGGATTTGTCCCTGTGTGGGAGGTGTCAGCCAATGGGATGACAGAAAGTGCTGTACCGGCAAGAGATGCGCTATTCGAAAGGTCCACTGAGCTCTCAATCGTGATATGTAATGTCAGGGAAAGCTGGACGCTGGCTGAGGCGGCCAAGGTGTAGTCAGCTCCGAGAAGCTCGGTGTCATTTAATCCGTTATAATTGTTGTTGATTGTTAGATTCGCAGATGTAAGCGAGACAATGGTCATCTCTGCAACCTGGGAGTTTATAGGATTAAGATCATCAACTAAGCTTGTAAGCTGTGCTGGTACATCCCCTGTGTTTGTTACTGTGTAAAGATATGTTACGTTGTAGCTGTTATTGCTAGTGCGAGCGATGCTTGAGGCGCTTTTTGCCAATCCAAGATATGCCTGCTGCGTGTTGAGCGTTGAATTGTTGCTAAATTCGGAAGTATTGTTATCTGAATCTATAGTTAGCGAGCTAATCGAGCCTGAGGATGTTAGTCCACTGCCGAGTGTGTCAAATACTCCCCCAAAGTCTCCTGCTAAGTCTGATGTGGAAGTAGCGAGATACTCTACTCCTTCGCCATAGTTGATTGATGCACTGGTATCACTACCGTCACCATCTGCCACAGCTCTATAAACCTCTACATCACTCTCAGGCTCGGCTGATCCATCTATCTGCAGCCATCTCTCATTTATTAGAGTTGCAGAAGAGAGAACAGGATAATCTAGCCCCATATTTCCATATGTGTTGTCATACACCCCATCGTTCACTGTAATACCTTGATTCGCTGGTACCGACACACAGTTAACACAGTTATCGATTGCTATAGTATCGTTATCTCCAAAGCTGTTTTGGCTTATCCTGTTGTAGTACGAGGGTGTTGGAGCTGTTGCATGTCCCAAACTGGTCACAACCTTTACCCCAGAGCTATGGTTTGCTGTGATGACGTTATTCATTATTGTAGAGCTCTGTACTCCCCAAAGTCTGATCCCAGCAGGCGAAGCAAGTGTATTGGAGCTGTTTACTATACTGTTCTCGTTACATGTTACTGTCACAATTGATCCAATCCCTCCAGTTTGCGCTCCGACGAGGTCTATTTGTGGGTCACCCTTATTACTGGAGAAGTAGTTGCGCTCGATTGAGGCTGTAATAGTTTGATACCTGTTCTGGATCTCGATAGGGTTGGTAGAATTTAATCCTCCTAAGTCGATAAACTGATTTTCTTGAATCACTATTCCGTTCATGATCTGGTCGAAGGCAGAGTTGATCAGTGCAACCCCAGCATAATTGCTATACCCGAATAGATTATTTTCGACTTGTAGGTTTTGGAAATAGTTACCCGAAATGTGGTTTGCCAGGTTAGTGTATCCAGCTGGCCCAGAAGCAAAGTCGATTGGGGCAGTACCAATTACATTATTGCGAACCGTGACGTTACCAGCTCCCACCCTGATGTTTCCATGTGCAGAGTTGCCTGATCCCCCACTAGGACCAAATCCGTATATCGCTAGACCTTCTATAGTTGTGCTGCTGGAGGCAAGGGTGTATAGACCAATATTTACAAAGAAGCCTGTCTCAGGTCTGATTACTATTTCGGGCTTATCTATTGGTGATAATGTAGCGCCAAGATTGCCAACAGGTAGTGCACTTCCAATTGTGCCCGGATTAGTATCACCTATATTTGTTGCCTGGCTTGCGCCGTCTATGTGTAATGGGAATGTAATAGTCGGAAGCACTGTTTGGATATCGATATTGAAAAATCCATAGGTAGCATTGTAGTTAGGATCACTTGTTGGGATTGCAAATTCTATTATGTCCGGAGCAGAGGTCGCATTAGCATCTGTGATAGCCTGTCTCAAGCTCCCTGCGCCGCTATCATTCGTGTTAGTTACCGTAAAGGTAGCAGCTGTAGCCTCTGTTCTTGGTATCAGATTGAATAGTAAGGCCGAAGCCAATATTGCGATAGCTAATACTATTGAGACCTTTATTTTTCGTAATGACATCCTATTCATTAGAGCAGTGAGAAAAATATGTAGGAACACGAATTCATGTCTGATTTTAGTATAATATAGATTACTGCTAGCATCTACCGAATACTTGCTGCCAACTCGAGCTTGATTCCTGCATATACACAGGCTAAAATTGAGCATGGCAGAACTAAAAACAAAACCAACGGACGCTAGTGTAGAGGATTTCATCAATTCAGTAGAGAATAAGACTCGCCGAGAGGATTCTCAAGTACTATTGAAACTGTATAAGAAGGTCACAGGCCTTGAGCCGCAAATGTGGGGTACAGCAATAGTTGGTTACGGCATGTATCATTACAAATCCGAACGTAGTAGCCAGGAAGGCGATTGGCCGCTTGTAGCTTTCTCACCGCGTAAACAGAGCCTCACCCTATATGTGATGCGTGGCTTCGAAGGAATTGAACATCTGGTTGAGAAGCTTGGTAAGTGCAAGACAAGCGTGGGCTGTCTTTATATCAACAAGCTCGCAGATGTAGATATGGATGTACTTGAGGAGATAGTCAAGAAATCGTACGTGGATGCTAAGAGGATTTTCGGCGAGAAAAAGTAGTTACCTCTAGGCTGTCACGACTTCTCTCCAGCTTTTAATCAATGCCATTAACTCCATATGCGATGATACAGTGTAATCAGGCTGTTGATATGGGTTCTTAGGCTCTTCCGCACCATGCTTTCCAAATTTGAACCATACCGTCTTAACTTCGACTGCTTTCGCACCCTCAATATCGGCTAGCAGATTGTCGCCAACCATTACGACATCAGCGGGTAGAAGGTTGGATTGATGAAGTGCCAGCAAGAAATTTGAGGGATGCGGCTTATCAAAACCTGCCTCTTCACTGGTAATGACGTCATCGACATATTCTGAGATACCTAATGTCTTGATTTTGCGCATCTGTATGTAGGCAGTGAGGTTTGTAACGATAATAATCTTTAAGCCTTCATCTTGTAGGTACTTAAACAGCTCAATGACTCCATCAAGCAGCTTCATATTCTCAATAAGGGTATCCCAGTATGCATGGTAAAGAGCTAAAATCCTTTCCGGAGTAGCTGTTTTATGCACTTTTTCAGTTAACCTTTGTATATAAAGAATCCTATTATGCGAAGCGGCAGATCCGACTAGCTCCCGCTTGATTTCATCCTTTGATTCTTTGTAAAGCCTATTAAACTCCTCAAACTCCATTTTCTTATCATTTTGAAACTCCTTGAATAGCGCCTCAGTTGCTATTACATCTACAGAATCATAGTCATATAGAGTATTATCGAGGTCGAAAAAGATAGCCTTCATGTAAACCGCACAGTTATCACAGATTATTTAACTACAATCATATCATCTGTTTGTTAAATGCAAAAATACTCATAGACTTGCTGTTGCTAAGCCGACATGGTGTTTGCTAGGATCAGGTAAAGGTAGGGTTTGATATGTAAATAGTAAATTAAGCCTTTATATAAGCTGTTTTTGCTGGTATAATCTGTACATGTCTAAAAAGGCCTTAGAAATAACAAACAATCAAAAGGATAAGCAAAGTCTTATTAAAAATAGCTACTGGATTTTGAAGCTCAGTTATGTATCAGAGCCATTTTTGGTTATAGCCAGCACTGTAGCAAGCATATGGAACAACAGTGGCGCATTAGTGAGGGCATTCGTATTGGGTCTTGTCATCGATTGGAGTATTCAATATGTTAACTCACCAGATAACGACCTGCTGATTTTAAAATCGTTATCACTTTTTGCGGTCTTTTTTCTCTTTTCTGGCCTGATGAGTGTAGTACGAAACTATTCTGCTAATTTGATTGGGCTTAAGTTAGGCCGTGAATTACCCTCAAGACTTCTCTATGAGAAACTAAGTAGGCTTGATACAGCAGCCTTAGAAGATTCGAAGGTCCAAAATCTGATTAATCTGTATGGACAGAATGATTATCTTTTCAGAGAGTCTACGAGGAAGGTTCACACGCTCATTGGCGTAACAGGTGCAATGCTCTTAGCAATAACACCTCTGTTTACTCAGTTACCGTTAGTGACAATGTTGGCTGTACTCGCATCTATTCCTGCATTATTCGTTAATCGTCGTGAATTGAAGAAACTTTGGGATTTGGATAAGGAGACACTGGTATCAAGTAGAGTGGCTTGGGGTACGGTGGGCATGCTTAGTTCACCAGCCACTCTCAAGGAGATACGACTACTGAATGCTTATCAGTTTATTAAAAGCTTCTTCGAGGAGTACATGGGCAAGTTTCATGAAGAGAAATCGAAAATCTTTAAGAGATGGAGCAACTTTGATGTGCTGAATACGTTGTTATCATGCGCTGTCATATTAGTTGGTTTATACCAGCTGATCCAGCTTGCCGCTTTAGGTGAAATCACAATAGGAGGACTGACATTTCTTGTAGGCGCACTAACAAGTATTAGCTGGACGATCGACAGCTTTACAGCAAATTATGCTGATTTTGCAGCTGAAAATGAGCGAATTACTGAAGTTCGCAAACTTCTCGAGTGGCCTGAAGACGACGAATCAATGAAAAAACCAATCGAGAAGCTCATAGTCCCTCCAACAATCGACCTCCAGAACATCTCGTTTAAATACCCCAACGCAAGCCGCTATGTGATAAAGAACCTCAACCTTAAGATTAATCCTGGTGAGAAAATAGCCATCGTAGGTGAAAACGGTGCGGGAAAGACGACACTTGTTAAATTAATCAGCAGCATCTACCCCGTAACAAAGGGTAAAATACTGATCGATGGTGAGGATCTTAATAACATTAAATCGGCTTCATGGTATAGAAATCTTGGCGTGCTGTTTCAGGATTTCAATAAGTATGAAGACCTGACCGCCGCGCAGAATATTGCTATTGGCCGTATCGATGAGGAGATAAAAGATGAGGCATTGATAGGCTCAGCAAAGAAGGCTGATGCTTATGACTTTATCATGAAATTTGACGACCAATTTGAGCAGGTACTGAGCGAGCGATATGAGGGAGGTACTCGACCATCTACTGGTCAGTGGCAGAAGATTGCGATTGCGCGTTTCTTTTATCGCAATGCACCTATCCTGATACTTGACGAGCCAACAGCTGCAATTGATGCTGTAGCGGAAGCAAACATCTTCAATAGAATATATGAATTTATCAATGGCAAGACGGTCATTATTATCTCGCATCGTTTCTCTACTGTGAGGAATGCTGACAGGATTATTGTTTTTGATAAAGGGGAGATCGTCGAAGAGGGAAGCCATGATGAGCTGATGAAGCTTGGTGGGAAGTATGCTCATGCTTTTGAATTGCAGTCGAAGGGTTATAGATAGCCTAGCAATTCATAGTGTGCACTCGTACTTGTGACATTCATCCTGTATAATCCTTGCTCATGAAGAGATATTTGACGGCGCTTAGCCTAGTTACAATAATGGCAGCTGGGTGTAGTGATGGAGGCACGCAATCCATATCTCAGGAAAATTACTGCAATACTTTCCCGACAACTGATGAGACATGGGCTGAAGCTTTTAACAGGCCACCGATTCCCGAAGTGAAGGCCGGTGGCGGCAAAATTATTTTCAGTATGGTGCCAGGTGTCACCATGTTTAAAGTGGTCATTTTCAACCATGGTGTGAGTGAGGTTTCTGTGACAGATAGGTATGGTGTTAACAGCGTTGTTACAACTGAGAAATTTATAACTGCTGAGGGTCATACCCTGTTATGCTTTGATGAGATCCCAGAAGATGCAGACAGTATCACCGCCTATATTGACAATCCTTCACGAAATACCGTAGAAGGGATACTTTTTAACTCATTCGATAATCCTGCTGGACGATTTGTTTGGGATCCGTTAAATCCTTTTAATTAATGTCGGAGATACTCGACGACTTCGTTTTGTACTTTCTGAGTATTAGGATTGTGACTGCAGTTATTGATAGAATTGAGAGTGCAATAATGGCTACAAGGTTTATCCCACTTGTCGCAAGGTCTTCCTCACTGTAAGAAATACCGCCGGTTCCAGTCAAGCCGCTAATTACCCAATATTCCACTGAATCAATCGTTACAACTGACACACCAGGATCGCCCTGAGCATATTCCACAAAGCCTGGGCACTCCAATGTGACTTCAGCAAGGCTTGTCGCGCCTGGGCAGATCCCTACTCTATTGTCATCAGCACGTTTCGGTATGTACAGGGTAAATGAGGCTGCTGTGCCTTCCGCGTCAAGTAGATTGTGTACGAAAGATTTGAATTCTGTAAGGCTCATTCCCGCTGTGACTGTCGACCAATCACGATCCTGAGTCATACTCGTAACGACCTCAGCAATCACACCAGAAGCATCACTGAGACGGAGTACTACATTTCCTACAGCACCATTGCCGGAACCCTCTTCAACACTTACCTCATTATATTCCACTGCTAAACCGGCAGCTAGATTGGTAACGTTGTAAAGAAGCTCTGCCCTCATTACACTGCTTATGTCAGCTTGTAAATAGGTCTGTCGATCAAGCTGGTCTACATGTAGATCAAGTATATATGCTGAATCTACGTAGAAAAATCCTTCATCCGCAAATGTCGTATCAAGCTCACCAGCCGCTGTTATCCGCATCACATAGTAGAGACTCTCTGAAAGCTCTTCTGATGTCGTAGACGCACTCACCAAATATCTGCCCTGGCTGTCGACAGCAATATTATCGGGTCGATCGCTGCTTTCATCGGTAGGTGAGGTTTCCATATCATATTGCATGATACCGCCAGTACCGAAGGAAGTATCCATTTCACCCTCTAAATTCATTCTCAATACAAATATATCGTTATCGCCATCGGGGCCTGTATCTGCAAATCCAGTTATGACAAGATTATCTCCATCCAATATCATCTCGACAGATTCATCGTAGCTTGCCATACCAACATCCACGATGGAGTATCCAGCAGTACCGAAATCAGTATTAATAGAACCATCATTGTCAAAGCTAATCACGAACAGATCGGTATTGTTCTGATCATTACCTAAGGCATAATATTTACCCGAGCTATCTTCAACTACACTCAATAGTACAGAAGAGTAATCTGGTTCAATCTCGGGGACGAGTGCCGCTCCGTCGACGCTAAATGTGTTATCCAACAGCCCATCGGTATTGAACCGCCATATTGCACCAACATTTATCATGTCTTCATCCCATGTACTACCGATAACTACATATTTGCCGCTAGAATCAATAATTAGTACTTTAGGGAAATCTGCATCTCCTCCTCCAGTACCTGTCCAATACGCATAGCCATCGTCATTGAATGTCGTGTCCAGAGTGGAGTTTGGATTAATCCTACTAATTATGCCAATTGCCTCAAGTCCTTCTGAGTAACCACCCAGTGCGACATATCTACCATCGTCATCCTCTACTACATCATAAAAGTGATCACTCTCACCTGGTATTGGGTTGTAGATCCTGTAGCCAGTAGTGTTGAATGCCGTGTCGACAGTACCATTACTGTTAAGCAGCCATAAAGTTGCTCCAGAAAGCTCATCCTCCCCTAATATGCTGCCCGCGACAAGATACTTGCCGTTTGCAGCCATGTCAATGGAGAAGAACTGCTGACCAATGCCTTCAAGGGGTAAGAGTGTCTCGCCTGAGGTTCCAAATCCCTGGTCTACTTGGAAGATCTCAGCATTAGCATCATACGGATAAATCAAAGCAAGTAGTAATAGTGAAAGAAAAGTAACTGGGGCTAATATGAAGTAGAGATATTTCATAGTAAATTGGGCATATGTTTATTTAAATCAGTCTCGCATGCAACATTTTTAATGTCAACGATGTATCGAGCTAAACTTTGGGTAACGTTTTCTTAAGTACCAAATTATAGATAATGCTGTTGCTGTATATGTTGCTAATATAATTACCGACAGTAGCGCGCCATGCCGCACAACAGTTAGGATCTTCTTATCTTCTTCGCTACTTTCATTATCTCCGTCTCTGAGAATTCCGGTGATTAGATCTTTTGTCTTTTCAGTTACACTTTCATTCACTTCGTTATCCGAACTGTCTGTACTATCTTCATTGCCTTCATCGATAATTTCGTTATCTGTACCGCTATCACCACCAGAATCGGTATTATTACTGTTACCATCACCATCGGAGTTTCCTTCATTACCTTCTTCACCTTGCTCATTATCAGGGTCAGGCTCTGGCTCAGGATTTGTGCTTGGTGTAGGTTCTGGAGGAGGCGGTGGTGGCGGGTTACCATCATCACCAGGTGGGTAGTCAACATATACATGGTCTGGATCAAGGAAATAGACCCACCAGTTCATTAAAACACCGTCTGAGCCGACTCCACTTCTACGGGGTATATGGCTAAACCACCAGCCTAGAAAACCAAGCTCGCTACAACCCCAGCTACTACATGAGAGTGGTATCGCTTGCCCTGGCTCGCCAGAATTCGGAAAATTAACGTAACTGTTGCAAGTTGAAGGTATATTACTTGTATCATTATAATCATACTCAGAATCAGCATTCGATGGATAATGAATGCTTCCACATCCAGAATAGTTGTAATCTGGTGACTGGAAGTCGACGAGACCAAATTTCGCCCACCTAGTGCTAATATTATTTTGTGACCATCCCCCATACACCTGCGTCATTGTTGATTCCATCCTATGCCCAAAGCTGTGTAGTGCCGCATCTAGGCCACGCTCATAATTGAAGCCCATCACAGGAACCAGCTGTCCACAAGCAGGTAGATATACAGGGGATGAGTTATACCAGAAGCCAGAGTTTGGACCAACTAATCTCGACTCGTAATACCCAAAATATGGTCCGCCCCACACCCATACCTCGTCGATCTGACCCGAATTGACTTTGCTACACACATCGTTGTTATTCATTATGGTGGTGTAGTTGGCTATATCAGGCATATGGCAGTTGCTGCTATTTGCCATGCAATCCATGTAGCTTTGTACGGTGTAGGTGAACCCATCCTCTTTGATCGGGAATCCATCTATGACAATTGTCTCGGCAATACTGTAATTGACATAGCCGCCCGACCTCTGTGCAAATGTACTCCTTATCTGATTGGAGAGTGTAGATGGGTCATTCCAACCGCGGTCTTGGACGAGTGTCACCCCGGGGGACACTGTGGGGTTGTAGATGATGACGCTTACATCCACAGCACCTGATGAGTGGATATCCATCCTCTTTTTCTCGAGAAACTGTGCAAAGAAGAGCGTGGCTGCAGCAAACAGTATTAGTAGGTAAGCGATATGTAGTTTTCGAATGTTCTTCACGGAGTGTGTGAGCAGCTTATTTTTGATTCACTCCATGATATCAGGAATTTTGCGGGGGGCAATTGTTGTAAGCAGGATCGCTCACAATTTGATTGTAAATGTCTTTCTGGTCTATTCCATTTAAGCCCCCTGCTTCTCTTCGAAGCTCCACACCCACTTTATCTCTCCTGTCCACCTCTAGGTTCTTCCCTGAGCTACTCTCAGTTTATGGAAATGATTATCAGTTGGCTATGTTTGATCCTTTTACAATTGGGCTTGGGCGTAATCAGCGTGAGTTTATGATAAAAGCTGAGGATTATAAGCGGGTGTATAGTCCACAGGGATGGATTGCAGCAATACGGGTTCAGGACGGAGAGATCTTTCTATGATACGCGAAATCTGAAACCTACGGTCAACCCCTACCTCGCAGGCCAGGTATTTATCTCATACTCATCATAGGTGGGCTTCCATAATGAGAAGCAGACAACATCAAGTACAATGAGCCTCTGATCACCAGTAGCTAGCTCTTCATCAGTAGGTATCAATCGTTCGGGATTATCCCAACATCCCGCTGCTGCAATCTGGTAAATCTCTGCGATACGGGTGAAGTACTTTAATTCTCTACTTTTGATTTCTTCATCGTCTGATAGGAGGACGTTCCGAAGTGTCATATTCGCAAGTACTGCTAAATGCTTTTCCAAGTAGCTCATGCATCTACTATGTTCCCACAAAGTATGGCCTGGGTGTTCTAGAGCTTCGCGATACAATCCTTCATACTCTCTATACCAATCCGTATCTAGCGGTGGCTCTAACCCACGCATGCAAGCTGCAGCTATCGGATTCTTCTCTACTAGAAACTCCAGAGCGCCTTCGACGTCGAAAATACCAGCATTTGTCAATGCTTCTCTTATTGTATCATCAAACGGCGAGTCAATTTCTACTTCTGGCGCGGCAGTATCGAGTATTGTAATACCCATGTCTACAGAACAGGAAAAATATAATTCACGAGAGGAGTATATACTCACTCGCTGAGGTGCGCAAATGTGCTAGCGATAAATAGCTTAATCGGGTTAATCTACATCGCTCCAATAATCAACCCCATCACCGCAAACATCACTGTGACGTAACCAGTGTTAATCCACCAAAGCCTAAACGACCTACCCTCGAACATATAGTTTACACCAAATGAGAGACCAACCCAGCCAAATCCAGCAGCAAGACCTGCCATTAGACCAAACATCCAATCAGCATCAGTACCAATAAATGCCGCGAGGTTGAATGCCATGATTAGCTCAAGGACAAATGAACCGATGAGTATCTTGGCCATATTAGATTGCTGCATCGCCTCTTTTGTCTCTTTGGAATCGGCCTTCATGCCAATCTCTTTCTGCCATGGCTTGGAGAACAGCAGTGTATACCAGACAAAACCTAAGAAAAATGCCGATAGTGCGGCAAGAAAGACAGCTAAATAGTTTACCTCAAACTCCATTAGTCATATTGGATAAAATTTAGTTAACCCCTACATTTTCAATATACAGTAGTTGGTTTATGACCATAAAGTGATAAAATATCCGAATTAAAGAACTAACAAGTATTCCTCGACTCTCATGGATCAGATTCACGTCACACAATTTAACCCCGCCCTACCTACCCAGCTCCAAAGAACTGCTTGTGGAATCGCTGTAATGATCTCCGCAGTGAGATACTTTCGTGGCCTAAGCCTCGACTTACTTTCGACTATCCAAGATTTCGCCTCATACGGGCGGTATACTCGTCCATCTGTACAGGTCTCGTTTCCTGGCTACAATATAAACGGCTCACAGCTATCGGTCCCGGTTTCACTAGGAGATGACCTTAAGCATGCTAAGAAGCTACTCCGACGGTTTGATTCTGTCACCATAGATGGAGTAGAGCGAAGAACCGAGCAGTATAAAATCGAGCTTCAACCTCCTGTCGTTGGTCAAACGGTCTACATGCCGACATTTTTCATTGACCGCGGGACTGATGCGCGTGGTGCAGTTGAATGGCTCAAAGAAAGATGGGGACTAAAAGCGATATTGGTTGAGTATGTCCGTGACGGAAGCCATGCAGTGGGCAGTGAGAAACATATATTTACTTCTATTGAGCGGGAATTTCTGGATATCTTTAGAAATATTGTCGGGCAAAATGGTCCGGTGGAGCTTGGTAGTACGATAATTCTGCCTTCGATGAGGCTTTTTGTCATGGCATCGGTGTCTCATGACGAAATTGGCAGGCCAGCTGGAGTTAATTACACAAATAGATACAAGTCTGAGACCCATGTGTTAGGAGTGCTGCCAGGTGGTGGCAAAGATAGCGTTACTGTTGTAGATCCTGCTGTCCCACATGATGGGGCTGGTGTGAGAGAGGTTGGATTAGTGGAAATTGAGGGTGGGTTGGTCGGGCGTGAAGGGGGTAAGAGAGATGGGAGTCACTTTGTAGTGATCTTTGAATAGTGTTATAGAATCATTATTCCGATTGTAACGTAGTATTAGAATATCGAGTGGACTTATAGATAAGTTTAGTGACAAAAAGAATGTCCAAGGGTAACTTTGAGGCGCTAGTCAAATTTCCTCATCACAACTTCCACCTTTCTGCAGAGCTTGTCGGTACTGAATTGCCATTTAAATATGAGGGCTACGAGTTAAAGATTTGCTTTCCTGATTTTGATTCTAAAACAGGTAAGCCAAAATTTCATAAACCTATATTTGATGAAGGGCTTATGTGGGAGGTACGTCAGGATTATCATGACTATTTTATCCAACAACATGAGGTAGATAATGATGAGCAACTTATCGATTTTCTTTGTAATCAATTTGTTGTCAAATCTCAGCGCGAGATGCGCATTGATAGTGTGAAAAAGGTTGTTACTAAACTACACTCTTGGCAGAAGCTCTTTATAAGTTGGATTGAGGTTATTAATTTTATAGACCTGGAAGAGCAATACTCCAGAATACGAGACCAGAACCCCTTTGACGTCTGCTTTCTACGAGAAGGTGCAGAACCGAAGCGTGTCAAAACAGGTATTAACACAATAGAAATTATGATGAGAGAGTCGGCTCTAACGAAAGCGGATTTTCAAATGGCTTTGAATAAAGCATCATCTGGCAAGTCTCCAGCGCCATACTTTATGAACCTCATGTATGCGAAAAAGTTTTTTAATGAAGATAACTATCGGCAAAGTGTGATTGAGAGTGCTATAGCCTGCGAGTTAGGTTTAGCAAAAATACTTAAGATTAAGTTTCCTGGAGAGATAACAAAAATATCTAAGAACAAACTTGGTCTTGGTAGCTTATGCAGGAAATTGAAGGATAAGCAAGTCAAAGATATTGACTATGGTTCAGTAGAGAAAGATATTAATGATAAACGTATAGCCGTCTTACATAAAGGCCATTCTATGAGTAGAACAGATGCTCAATCTGCACTAACTACATGCCACTCATTAATATATAATAATTTCAAAGCGGATATTAGCTAATCATGGAGGGAAATGATAGCGTAGTTGTCAGGAAAATTCCTCGTGAGTTGATACCTGAAATTGAGAAAAAGCCTGCCGGTATGTAGAGAAGTTAATTATTGATTCATTGGTCTATACCTATGTCTGATAAGGGCATAGCTACAGTTTTTCAACCTGCAATAATACTCCCGAAGAACCATTGGAGAGATAGTAGATACTGAATGCACCATCACAGTCGATAATAGTTGATCTACCCTCTGCAAAATTCGGGTATGAGTCAAGTCCAGTTAGTTGAGCGAACTCTCTTTCACTAGTTTTCGGGGTTACTCCCGAACTCTCAATCTCACTATCAAATGATACATACGACTCCATAATGTAGTAGTGGCCACTACTATTACGTCTACTCTCCGTGCGTCCTACATATATATCACAGGTGCCTCGGTACTCTTGGACGCCAGTTGTCAGATAGACTGCGTACGGCTTCAGGAGTGTTATGGCGAAAAGTACTAGAATTGCGATTGTCACCAGCGGCAGATATCTCCTTCTCTTAATAAATAGTGACGCCAGATATAAGAGTAGGAGCAGAAATAGTATTCCCGATAAGAGGGTTAAGGTTAGTAGAGTGTTGTAATTGGAAAGATTAATATAAACGAAAGTTACGGCCATAGATACAAACCAGATTAGACCTACACTGAGGGATATAAGAAATATCTTCCGGTAATCCCATATTACCTGAAGTGTTTGGCGGCTTATTCCACGCCTTTTATAATCTCTGGGTGCCGACGCAGATCTACTTCGAGGTTGAACTTTCTCTGGGATACCTGCTGCTAAGAATGCTTCCTCAATAGAGGGTCCTTTTTTTGCTTTTGAATGTTTATTTTTAGCCATATTTTTAACATGAATTTTAATTGTAAATAGTGCTCTCAGTCAAACGGAATCAATATGTGGGACTATGAAAACTGCTCATGGGGAGTAGTTTCAAGATTGTGTAGGACTGTGCCACCCATGCTAAATAAACAATATGGCTGTCTAGTAATAGCCTTTATAGTAGCGAGTTAGGCCCCATCCTTATGTTAAGCCAGTCGAAGGTAATGTTGACATCGTCCGCCGGCATCTTATTGAGAATATCATTAATCCCGAGTATAATAACCTATATTTTACATTACACGTAACATAGCATGAACAAAATCTCAGCAATTTTTCTCTCAGCGCTACTACTAATCTCATTTAGTTTGGCACTACAAAAAGCCGATGCGGCACTTGCTCCTGTCACAATTAATTCAAATGGATTGGTAACTTACAACCGAGTTGCGACGAAGTCTTTACTCTCATCTGAGAGAACTCCTGATGCAAATAGTGATTACATAGAGGATAATTATCCACTATCAATTTGGCATACAAGTGGGTCATTCCAGGGTGGTAAGTTTATAGATGTCACAGTAACAAATTTTGATGGTGACCTATACTCAGAACTTCTAATTTCCTCACTTGCTAGTGGTCCACTTAACGGATTTAATCATGACGGTAGTATCAGGTCTGGATTTCCTATAACTGGTGGAGGTGTGGCTTACTCTGCATCGATCGATAACTATGTGGTTGCTGCCTTTCATGTAATCTGTGATCCTGGTTGTAATTCTAGACTCAACTTGTATGATGGCACGGGTACACTTCTGTGGAGCAAGGTTACTTTAGGAGTGGGTGTGACTGCAGCTCCAGTTATGTACAAAGAGGGAGGGGAAATTTTCATCATATATGAAGATAGCTATAATACTTATTTGGTTGATATTGAAGGAGATACACTTCCTGGTTGGCCAAAATTTAGCAACCCGCATACTTTTGCAACTGCAGACTTTGACGATGATGGTGAGAACGAGATTGTAGTTGCCCCTCAGAGTGGTAATGATCACACTACGCTTCAAATATATAGAAAGGATGCAACTCTCCTTAGTGAAACGGCAAGTTTTGGTCTACAGGTAAGGGTATATCCAGTGATTGGTGATGTGGATGGTGATGGAGAACTCGAGATTGTTGTCATAGGTAGGCAAAGTTCTTCACCTTATAATGCACAGCTAAATATATTTAATTATGATGGTACATTACAGGCATCATATACAGTTGACGATAGAACTAGTTACGGCACTCAAGCATCACTTGCTGATATGAATGCAGACAGTATTCCTGAGATGCTCTTTATGACAAACGACCTTACTTATGTAATGGATCATCAAGGAAATCATCTGCCTGGATGGCCAAAGGTACATTTTCCTACTTCTTCATACAATAATGACTCAAACATTGTCGTTGGCGACATCGTGTCTGACGGAGATAGAGAGTATCCCGAAGTTGTATATACGCATAAATCAGGTAATACAAATTTCGGAACAATTAAAATATTTAACCACGACGGTTCTGAGGTTGAGAAGTGGGACGGGAATCAGCTTTACCCTATTTCAACAGGCAGATCAAATGCAATCGCTGACATTGATGCTGATGGGTTTAATGAAATAATCATTGCAGGTAAGTATTGGGATGGCCACTCAGGATATTATCCTGCGATTTGGGCAATAGACTTGAATAAGCATGAGAGACCTGTAGATCATGGTGGAATTCAGTGGGGCGGATACAGTAATGACTCTGGCAAGAGTGGATTATATATTAATCCATTAATTGAGCAGTAGAGCTTAAAGAGTATAAATTGCATCTATATAATGCCTAGCTCGCAATAGCCTGCGAATTTATTCATGAATTTGCAAAACTATGCTAAGCTGAATGTATAAATTTTCATCTACACATAATATGGCAAATTCAGGACTCTCTAAACCTATGAACCTGTCGGCGGATCTACAGGCAGTAGTTGGCTCAGGCCCAATGCCAAGAACAGAAGTTACAAAGAAGCTTTGGGAATATATCAAAGCAAACAATCTACAGAACCCAGAGAATAAGCGAAATATTAAAGCCGACGAGAAACTGAAGAAGGTTTTCGATGGTAAGGACGAGGTAACGATGTTTGAGATGACAAAATTGGTGTCAGCTCATCTGTCTTAGGAATTTTATTGCGAAGAATACTGAAATCGTGGGGCTTAGGCTCCGCGATTTTTTTGTTGAGACTAGGAAGTGTGTAAGTCAAAGGACATTCGTGATCATTAAGAAAATTTATGAGATGAACCCTCCCCGTCAGTTCTAGTCGATGCTAGCTTCATCGGGCGGATCGGTATCGATCTCACAATCTCTGAATGTTTGAGGATCGGAATCCTTGATGGCTTACACGAAAAGCTTATGATGATTGCGAAGGCTCCGGCGGGGCCACTGGTAAGGGCTCTGTCAGGAGCATAATTTCCACGGAAGAGTAATCTACAGAAATTGTCTGTATGTATCCTACAATCATCCGTGTGCCGCAATATTCGCGGATTATAGGATCCCCTTCTTGAAGGAATGATTCTACACCTCTTACCCTAACCCCGTTAGGGCCGATTCCATCAATGTCCAGTATGAGAGTCTCTTGATACCCATCGCAAGGATGAGTAGTTGTGAGACTTTTTCCAGGCTCTACTGTGATGACCAGTACATTTTGCTGCTGTTGGTCTGAGCCACAGGCTGCCAAGTATAAGGTTATTATAAGCATGAATATAGTGAAAATTGTATTACGGTTCATTTTGCCTCTTTGTTTTTCTGTCTTTGATCTTGCTTGCTTCACCATTTTGATTCTAGTTTCTAGAATCATGACTCAACCTCCTTTTTGGAGAGTCATATAGATTTGGCTCTGTAAGCAGAAAAATAGCCCCAAACAAGGCTTGGAGAGAATTTACTGCTTACAGAAAATGTCCTTTGACTTGTAAAAGAGCAGGTTATTGGCGTATATGGATCCCTGTCACATATATGCCAATACGCTAACATTTTATTCAAATTCAGCGCGGGATATTATACTATAGGGTGCTATTAACGTCAAGTGGCGTCGTCATCTTTTCAAATTTGTACAACTTGCTAACTAGAGGGAGTGAGAAAGGCTTCTATCAGTATATGTGTGAATTTGCCAGCAAGAATATTGAGCACTTCAAAGAAATTAGCTAAGGTCGTAGTATGCGTTAACCCTCTTAGAAATTTCTCACGAAAGCGCGCTCGTACTCAGTTCCATCAATATGGATCGGTTCAGGTGCATCCAATCTCATATGCCCAACAAGCTGCTCCAACCCCTCCCATCTCTTATCTATCTTTAGCTTTGCTTTCTTCATCTCGCCTGCATAGAAAGTCGGATATGTTGGATCGTGAAATTTCGAGTACTCTGCCATCTTTCTTGGGTTCACCGTACTAACATAGTACCTCCTCATCTCTCGTACGTAGTCGCTTATCATCGGAAAGCCAGTGAAGCAGAGGCTGGTTTGCCATGCAGTCTGCAACAATTCATCCTCATCAATAGTATCTACATATCCATACTTCTTTACACTGTCCCGCAATCCCTGGAAAATTGACCTCATTAGCTTCGGAGTAATAACACCTGGGTCTTTTGCTGCTCTAGTATAGTTGTATCCACCTATTGGAGAGATAACATGATTTAGGAAAGGATAGATGCCATTCGGGTGACTAAAGATGCCTTCCGGGATGACAGATGGTTGTGTGGCGACGACAAGGGAGAATGGCGGGAGCTCGAAAGGGTGGACACCGTGCGGTATGGATTCAGGGATAAAATAACCGATTATGAGGCCCTCGTCATCAATAACAGGCTCAACGTAACGGCGCGCTGCTTCTAACCTTTCCTCTGGGAAGCTCGAATACAACTGTTCTCTCTTTCTCCCTATCTCGTCCATTTGCAAGTAGCCCGTTTAACTTACTCCTATAGTAAGTATACCCGAACTGCGCTTTTAAATGAAGGTAAAGCTATCTTCTCCCCTTTCGTGGTATGCTTTACTTGTGTAACTTAACAACAAAATTAAATGTCAGCTATCCAATTCAAAGCCAAAGCATACAAACCTGAAAACGCCGCCAAGTCCAACAAGGACCTACTACTGCTTCTCCCTCAATCAGCCAGCGACAAACTCCCTTCGCGTGGTATGGCTTTGGTTGAAGGCACAATCAACGGGACAAGCTTCAAGCAGCCGCTCGAGCCCAATGGAGAAGGAAGCCATTTAGTCGTGCTAGATTTGAAATTACAGAAAGAGACAGGCATAAAAGCTGGCGATATAGCAGCTCTTTCAATTGAGCCATCAAAAGATTGGCCTGAGCCAAGAATTCCAGCTGACCTTAAAAGAGCCTTGGATTCAAATAAAGGAGCAATAAATACATGGAAAGATATCACCCCAATGGC